>DASQSP010000070.1:0-5220 GCA_035642355.1 Occallatibacter sp. | reverse complement strand
TCCCTCACGCTGCTGTTCCGCTGGCGCAGAGACTCTGCCCGAGCCGCCTTGGCGGCATGAGGGTTACTGCATGAATCCATGCAACTTGCGTTGGGCAGGCAGCCAACCGTGCGGCGCGTTCACCGTTCCGCAATTTGGCTCTGCTGCGTCCCGTTTTTGAATTCATTGCATTTGTATTGCGTATACAGTTACCTGAATCGCGACAGGCGGGTTTTGCTACCCTCCGGCAAGACGCACAAGTGACTATAATTGCAAGTGAGAGTAAGGATTTTGGCTCTTTCAAGAATCTACCTGAAGGGACATCCCGCCAAATGGCGACAGGAGACCTCGCCCTCGGTCAAGAGCAGGGCGAACTGAGCACGCGTGCGCGCGTGACCAACGACTTCAGCATCAACGTAGCAACGGTGAACGGGTCCGGCTCGCAATCCGCCAACAGCGTGCTGCTGAAAAGCATCTTCGGAATGGGCATTCCCGTCAGCGGGAAAAACCTCTTCCCCAGTAACATCGCCGGACTCCCCACCTGGTACACCATTCGCGCCAGCAAAGACGGATACGTGGCCCGCACCCGCGAGGCGGAAGTGCTGGTGGCGCTGAACCCCGAGACCGCCAAAGCGGACATGCTCGCGCTGCCCGCCGGCGGCGTCGCCATCTACGAAGAGAGCATGAACCTCAAGCAGTACCGCGACGACGTGGCCTGCTATCCGGTTCCCTTCGACAAGATCACCGCCGCCGTGTGCCCTGAGGCCAAGCTGCGCAAGCTGGTGCGCAACATGGTCTTCGTGGGCGTGGTCGCGCAGCTTCTCTCGATCGACTTGAGTGTCATCGAGACCAGCGTGAAAAAGCAGTTCGCCAAGAAGCAGAAGGTCTTCGACCTCAACTTCGGCGCGGTGCAGGCGGGCTTCGATTACGCCAAGGAGAAGCTCACCAAGCAGGACCCCTATCACCTCGAGCGGATGAACAAGACCGCCGGCAAAATCATCATCGACGGCAACGCGGCCTGCGGCATGGGCGCGGTCTTCGCCGGCGTCACGGTGGTCGCGTGGTATCCCATCACGCCGTCCACGTCGCTGGTTGAAGCCACCACGGACATACTCAAGAAATACCGCGTCACTCCCGAGGGCAAGGCCACTTTCGCCGTTGTGCAGGCGGAGGACGAGCTCGCCGCCATCGGCATGGTGCTCGGCGCCGGCTGGGCCGGTGCGCGTTCCATGACCTCGACCTCCGGCCCCGGCATCTCGCTGATGGCGGAGTTCGCCGGCCTCGGCTACTTCGCTGAAATCCCCGGAGTCATCTTCGACGTGCAGCGCAGCGGCCCCTCAACCGGCCTGCCCACGCGCACCTCGCAGGCCGATCTGCTCTCGACCGCGTTCCTCTCGCACGGCGACACCAAGCACGTCATTCTGCTTCCCGGCTCGGTCAAGGAGTGCTTCGAGTTCAGCATGGCCGCCTTCGATCTCGCCGAGCGACTTCAGACTCCGGTCTTCGTGCTCACCGATCTCGACCTGGGCATGAACAACTGGATGTCGGAGCAGTTTGAGTATCCTGAGAAGCCTCTCGATCGCGGCAAGGTGCTCACCGCGGAAGATCTCAATCGCCTGGGCGGATTCGCCCGCTACCGCGATGTGGATGGCGACGCCGTAGGCTATCGCACTTTGCCCGGCACGCGGCATCCCAAGGCCGCGTATTTTACGCGCGGCTCCGGTCACAACGATGCCGCCGCTTACACCGAAAAGCCCGACGAGTACCAGGCCGTGATGGACCGGCTCGTGCGCAAGTTCGAGAGCGCGCGCAAGCTGGTGCCCGGGCCGGTCGCCGTCAAGAGCGGCTCCGCGAAGATCGGCTTCCTGGCCTACGGCACCACCGACTTCGCGCTACGCGAGTCGCTCGACCAGATCGCCAGGGAGCATAGCGTCACGGCCGACTACCTGCGCATCCGCGCCTATCCCTTCGCGCAGGATATCCACGACTTCGTCGCCGCCCATGAGCGCGTCTACGTCGTCGAACAGGATCGCGACGCGCAGTTGGCAAGCCTGCTCAAGCTCGACCTGCCCGCCGAGCAGGTGACCAAGCTGCGCAGCCTGCTCCACTACAACGGGCTGCCCATCGATGCCCGCACCATCACCGAAGAGTTTGCGACCAAGGAGGGCCTCTAATCATGGCCACGGCAACGGCAACCCCTACCCCGGCCCCCAAGGTCAATCGCATCGGCCTGCCGGTCATTGACTATCGCGGCGGCAAGTCCACGCTCTGCGCCGGCTGCGGCCACAACTCCATCTCCGAGCGCATCGTCGACGCCATGTACGAGATGGGCGTCGAGCCCGAGCACGTCATGAAGATGAGCGGCATCGGCTGCTCCTCCAAGAGTCCGGCCTACTTCATGAGCCGCTCGCACAGCTTCAACAGCGTGCATGGCCGCATGCCGTCGGTCTCGACCGGCGCCATTCTGGCCCAGCACCAGAACATGCTGCTCGGCGTCTCCGGCGATGGCGACACCGCTTCGATCGGCGTCGGCCAGTTCGTTCACCTGCTGCGCCGCAATCTGCCGATGATCTACATCATCGAAGACAACGGCGTCTACGGCCTCACCAAGGGCCAGTTCTCCGCCACCGCCGATCTCGGCTCCAAGCTCAAGACCGGCGTCATCAACGATCTGCCCGCCATCGATACCTGCGCCCTCGCCATTCAGCTTGGCGCGACCTTCGTGGGCCGCTCGTTCTCCGGCGACAAGAAGCAACTGCTCGCCATGCTCAAGGCCGCCATCGCCCACAAGGGCACGGTGATGCTCGACGTGATCAGCCCCTGCGTGACCTTTAACGATCACGAGGGCTCCACCAAGAGCTACAAGTTCATGCAGGAGCACGACGAGGCCATCAACGAGATCGGCTTCGTTCCGAGCTTTGAAGAGATTGACGTGGACTACGATGCCGGTCAGGTCTACGACGTCGCGATGCACGACGGCTCGACGCTCCGCCTGCGCAAGCTGCACGAGGACTACGACCCCACCAGCCGCGCTCACGCCGTCCACGCGCTCATGGAAGCCGAGCACAACAACGAGGTTCTCACCGGCGTCTTCTACATCGACACCCAGAAGCCGACCTTCATCGACCACCTCAACATCGTCGACGAGCCTCTGGCCACATTGCCCGAGTCCGTCACGCGCCCGCCCAAGGCGGCTCTCGAAGCCCTGATGGCCAGCCTGCAGTAGCGCGCTCGTTAGCTGCAATCGAAACAAACATGGGTGCCCCCGGTCTCGAACTTGAGACCGGGGAAAACAAGAACCTGATGCAACAGAAAAGCCCCGCGTGCCGCGGGGCTTTTTAGCTGTATTGGAATGCTGCTTTTAGCGCGGACTGATGCGCACGCCCATCGCGTTCAGCTTGCTGCGCGCGGTGGAGGCTTCGGGAGCCTGCGGATGCCGCTCGATCAGCGAGCGCAGCTCGTGAATGCCCGCGTCGCGCTTGCCGGTTTCAATCAGCGCCATGCCCTTGTGCAGTTGCGCTGCCGCGGCCTTGGGGCTGCCGCTGAACTGCTCCAGGACTGCATTGTAGGCTGTGATTGCGTCGTCGTAGTTCTTCTGCCGGTAGGCAATCTCGCCCAGGTAGAACTGCGCGCTGCCCGCGATCGGATCCAGCGGGTAGTAGTGAATCACGTCCTGGAATTCGCTTGTCGAGAGCGGGTACTTGGCCGCGTTGAAGTCGGCCAGGGCAGCCTGATAGGTCTGCTCCAGCGGAGGCGTGGAGGGCAGTGGCGCGGCTCCGGCATTGCCGCCGGGCCCTGGGACGCCTATCTGACCCGCGCCGTTACCGCCTTGCGGCGCGGCTGTGGGCGTGGGCGGCGGTGTCTGCAGGGTCTGGATTTGCGCCTGCAAGTCCTGGACCGACTTGTCCAGCTTGGCGATGCGTGTCTTCAATTCGTCGACCGAATCGTTCAGCGATTGCACTTGCCCCGAGCTGGTATCCAGCTTGCCGCTCAGCGCATCGTTCTGCGTGTTCAGCGCCTTTTGCAGCGCATTCACGGTGGAACTCATCTGCGTGGCCTGGTCGGCGGTCTGCTGGGCAAGGTTCTGCAGCACCGCAAAGCGAGTGTCCATGGTGGACTGCAGCCGCTGCACCATGTCCAGCAGTTGCTGTACCTCCGTCTGCAGTTGAATCATCTCTTTCGACTCGGCATGGGCCCGCGCCGGGACGGCCAAAAGCATCAACGTCACGGCGGCGGAAGCGATAAGACTGTTGCGATGTGTGCGTAGTGTCTGCATCGTTCACCTGTCCCGGAAAGTGTTGCGGGAAGAAGATGCCGCAGCCACCGGGAAAGTGGCTGCGGCCGTTGGTGCTTTCATTTTAGCGAAGCTACTGGTCGATCGAGAATCCCGCGCGGCGGTTCTGCTGCCAGCACTCTTCGGTCGACTCCGAGCAGAACGGCTTCTCCTTGCCGTAGCTCACCACGCGGAGACGATCCGGGGCAACACCCGCGGCCACCAGCGCCTTCTTGGCGGCATCCGCGCGGTTCTGGCCCAGCGCCAGATTGTACTCGTCGGAGCCGCGCTCGTCGCAATAGCCGCCGATCACCACCTTGATGTTTGGATGGCTGGCCAGATACGACGCATCGTGCGACAACGTCGCCTGGGCGTCGCTGCGAACGTCATACGTGTCGTAGTCGAAGAAGATGTCCTGCACGTTGGCCTTGAACTCTTCCTCGGCAGACAGGGTGTTCGAGGGCACCGTAACCGCCGGCGGCGCGCTCACCGAGACATGGGCGTCCGCATTGGCCGTGCCGCCTTCGCCGGTCGCAGTCAGGTGATAGGTCGTCGAAGCGGTCGGAGTCACGGTCTTAACGCCGGTGGTGGGCACGTCGCCAATCCCGTCGATTGAGACGCTGGTCGCGTCCGTTGTCCGCCAGCTCAGGGTTACCTGGTCACCGGCGGAAATCTGGTCCGGCGTCGCGGTCATCTGTGCCGTGGGCGCGGGGGCGGTTGCGGGGGGCGCCGTCTCCGCGGGCGGTGGGAGCTGTTTCTTTTTGCACCCGGCAACTGTCAGAACTGCAATCAACATCACAAGGGGGGCTGCAATGCGAAAACGTCGGTTCAAGGCTTGGCTCCTTCTGCCACTCCGGCAACGATTCGATGCTCAGGCTTCCGCTTTGGCTTCATGCGCCGCCGTACCCGCCACTCGGCCTTGCGGAACGCCACTCGGCAATCTCGTTCCGGGTGCGCTCCAGTTGGTG
>DASQSP010000069.1:0-29985 GCA_035642355.1 Occallatibacter sp. | reverse complement strand
GAGCCCGTCCCCTTTGTTTCTTGTGTAGAACTTGTTTCATCAATACGCTTTGTGTCAGGGCACGACTTTAGTCGTGCCGAAAACAGCCCAATATCGCTCGGGCTTTAGCCCCTGCGGAGCCTTTGATTGACTTGATCAGAGCTTCCTTAAAGAGATCCTGAGCATTAACGACGCCAGCAATAACCAATGCTGATGAACCAAATACAAGAGCCGCGATCCGGCCAGCTGCACGAACTTGCATTAGCGCCTCCTCGCTGAGGGATTCTCGATTACGGGATGAACTAAGTCAATTATGAGACTAACAGTTTCACTTTGACAGGTGGGCCGGTGGCCTTCGCGAAGAATGGGGCCCACCCAGGGTTTGTGGAGGGAATGAAGGCGCTGAGGAAAAGGTGGGTCGCCCGCCTCAGTCCGCATTGACCTTGCCCCCAAAAGCAGGTAAACTACCTTAGTTTGGCGATTCCTGCCTGCCGTCGTGGGGCCAATCGCTCGCCCGGAAACAAAACGGGGGCTTGAGCGGCCGCGGCGCGGAAGTTTCCGCCCGAGCTATCTTTTAGGACTTGAGCGCATTCGCTGCGGCGTGTGCTGCTCTGGAGGGTTTATGTACGCGGTCATTCGCACCGGTGGAAAGCAGTATCGGGTCGCTCCCGGCGACGTAGTCAAGATCGAGTCGGTTCCTTCGGAGAACCAGACCGTGGAATTCAGCGACGTGCTGGCTGTCTCCGGCGAGGCCGGCTCGATTGCCAAGCCCGCCAGCGCCAAGGTTACGGCTGAAGTGCTCGGCGAAGGCCGCGCCGCCAAGATCCTGGTCTTCCACCTCAAGCGCAAAAAGCAGTACAAGAAGATGCAGGGGCACCGCCAGAACTTTACCGAGGTCCGCATCAAGGCCATTGAGGCCGATGGCGTGACCTACACGGCCGCCGCCAACTAGAGCGTTTTTTGTTTAAGTGTTTACGGTCGAGGCAGGCATTCATGGTCTCCCACCCTTTGTGCAAAAGACGCACAAAGGATGGGGCACCCAGAGTCTTTTTGATCCTTGAATCGAAAACTCACTAAGCGCGGGACCAAAGAAATTCAGGAAGAGACTCAGAAGGGGATTCGGCAATGGCACATAAAAAGGGTGGAGGCAGCTCCACAAACGGACGCGATTCAAATGCACAACGGCTGGGCGTAAAAGCCTTCGGCGGCGAGCTGGTCACCGGCGGCTCCATCATCGTCCGCCAACGCGGAACCCGCATCAAGCCCGGCGCATTCGTCGGCCGCGGCTCCGACGACACGCTCTTTGCCAAGGTGAGCGGCCACGTCAAGTTCTCCGATCACGGCAACCGCGGGCGCTTCGCTTCCATCGAGCCCGTCGCCGCCGAATAGTTTTCCGCCTCCGCTACAACCATCGAAGGCCACGGCAGATGCCGTGGCCTTCCACTTTTGCCCGCAAAAACATCGAAGGCCGGTCGCAGTGACCGGCCTTCGTTTCCCCCTGGAAACTGCTACGGCTTCGATTCGCTGCCGTGCAGATTGGTGCGCGTGAGCACCTTATCCACGACCTTCTCCACATCGCTCAGGAAGAAGCTGTTGGCCGGCTGCTGCACCGCCACTTTGGTGCCGTGGCCCAACGCCGCGGCAATCTCGTTCCAGCGGTAGATGGTCGAACTCGGCGCCATCACCACCGGCTTGCGCGCCGACTCAGGCAGCGCACAGTAGGCTACCCACACGCCCAGCGCCACAAGGAAGATGCCCTCGTAGGCGAGCTGAATGGGAGCGGTCAGAGACGTATAGTGCGTCACCAGCGAGACCGTGATCAGGTCGTTGGCCGCCATCATGCCAAGACCGAGCGAGAGACCGAACGCGAGATCGCGGCGCGTGATGTGCAGCGCGTTCATGCACAGGCAGATAAAACCCAGGAGGCAGAGCTCCAAAATGCTTACCGAGCGCATCACACCCAGGGCAATGTCAGGCAGCGCCTGGAAACCGCGGGGCCGGTAGGCAATCGCCAGGATGCTCACGGCGATTGAAACCAGAGCCACGCCACGGAAGACAACCGTGCCCAGCCGCGAAAGGCCGATGAACGGAGAAAGGATCGTCTGGAAAATCTCCACGCACACAAAGTACAAGCTCGCCGCGCTGGCGAGGTATACCGCCCAGTATGCGTAGAAATAGAGGTAAAAATACTGCCTGCCCCAGGGCTGCGCCTGCAGATACAAGAGCCCGATCAGAGCCGGAGCCGACGCAAGCCGCAGGACCAGATAAAGATTCAGCGCGGGAAAACGCCGATGAAGCCCCTTCTTCCAGAACATGAAGCTCAGGACGGCCCAAAGCAGGAACTCGGTCGTTGCCATGAAAGACATGACGAAATTCGAATGCATGCGAGACCCCTACCATCCTGAGGGTTGATTCAGAATAGCGCCTCGTCATGTCGCACTCAAACGAAAAGCGGATTTCGACTAACACTTTCGTGCTAAATCGAATTCCGGCCTAGTTCTTGTTGCCCGTTTCGCCTCCCACCACCCCAGCGTTGCACTGAGGCATTGGCATGGGACCGGTAGCGGACTGCGGGCTGGCTACCGCATGCACCGTCAGGTCAGATGAAGCAATGAATGGCGCGGCAAGACCGGCCAGAACGACACTGGAAGCGAGTATGCGAATCGCGAATTCCATGATTCCTCCAGAAATACCGTGAAATCCGTATCCTGTATTCACAAAGGTCGCGCGGCATCGGGTTGACGATACCTTGACTTCAGTGCGCGAAAGATAGGGCCCCGGAAGGGCTGGTGCTTAGGCACGGCGGCAGCGTTGGGCATGGAACACCTGGCCCCCCGCACGTCGGCATGGGAAGGCCGGCTGCCACACACGGCGAGCACGGCACGCCAGGCCCACATTGCGGAACGGGTAGTGCCAGGGACACTGCTGGAAGTTGCGGGGCAATCGCGCCGATTGCAATCCAGCACAGCGCGAAGACGCGGATGGCTAGTTTCATGATTAGTAACTCCTTGGGGTTCGAATTTAGCGAAAACGTCACCTGTCGCAACGCCTCGGACGCTAGCCAAAATTATCGTCTAAATATATGTTTTTAATAGGGTTTTGTGGGTAGCGAAAGGAGCGCACACCAAGGTCACACATTGCCCCGGTAAGTCGCAAAAAGGTACTCGATTTCGTGGTGACTATACACCACTGGTTACCTCCACGGCGCGTGGTAAAATTGCTTCAGGCATATTCGTTCCAAGCCCCATGTTTTTCAGCCGGTTATTCCCTCTTTTGCGCGGCCGAAAGCATACCCCGGAAGCCTCCGGACGGTGCGCGCGGAGCGAAACTCTTGCGAACGGACATCTATGGCGACCCAGGCACCGCAAAGCGATCCCCTTCCTGAGCAGAACGGCAGCTACACCGGCGAAAATATCAAGATTCTTGAGGGCCTTGAGGCTGTGCGCCTCCGCCCCGCCATGTACATCGGCTCGACCGGCGAGATGGGCCTGCACCACTTGGTTTATGAAGTGGTCGACAACTCCGTCGATGAGGCGCTGGCCGGCTACGCCAAGAAGGTCGAAGTCGTCATTCACGTCGACAACTCCATCACGGTCGTCGACGACGGCCGCGGCATTCCCGTGGACATGATGCCGGTGGGCAACGGCGAGATGATGCCGGCGGTGCAGGTGGTGCTGACCAAGCTGCACGCGGGCGGCAAATTCGATTCCTCCAACTACAAGGTCTCCGGCGGCCTGCACGGCGTCGGCGTCAGTTGCGTCAACGCGCTCTCGCAGGAATTCGACGTCGAGATCTGGCGCGACGGCCACACCTGGGAGATGGACTACTCCTGCGGCGCGCCCACCAGTGAGCTGCGCAAGGCGGGCACCAGCAAGCGGCGCGGAACCAAGGTGCACTTTCTGCCCGACCGCTCCATCTTCACCGTCACCGAGTACAACTACGACACGCTGGCCCAGCGGCTGCGCGAGCTTGCCTTCCTCAACAAGGGCCTCGAGATCACGCTGACCGACGAGCGCACCTCCGACGCCAAGACCGGCGAAGCCAAGCGCGCCGAGTTCAAATACGCCGGCGGCATCGGCGAGTTCGTCAAGCATCTCAATCGCGGCAAGTCCGTGCTCCATGAGAAGCCGATCACCATGGAAGCCATGCGCGACAACATCGAGATCGACATCGCGCTGCAGTACAACGACAGCTACTCCGAGACCGTCTTCAGCTTCGCCAACAACATCAACACCGTCGATGGCGGCACGCATCTCTCCGGCTTCCGCACCTCGCTCACCCGCACCATCAACGCCATCGGCCAGTCGCTGGGCCTCTTCAAGGACATGAAGGAGAACCTCTCCGGCGACGACGTGCGCGAGGGTCTCGTTGCGGTCGTTTCGGTCAAGCTGTCGCAGCCGCAGTTCGAGGGCCAGACCAAGGGCAAGCTCAACTCCGACATCGCGGGCATCGTGCAGGCCTTCGTCAACGAGCGGCTCGGCGGCTTCCTCGAGCAGAACCCGCCCATCGCCAAAAAGATCATCAACAAAGCGATTGAAGCAGCCCGCGCCCGCGAGGCGGCGCGCAAGGCCCGCGACCTCACCCGCCGCAAGGGCGCGCTTGATGGCGGCGGCCTGCCCGGCAAACTGGCTGATTGCAGCGAACGCGACCCCGCCCGCTGCGAGCTCTACCTCGTCGAGGGCGAGAGCGCCGGCGGCACCGCCAAGCAGGGCCGCGATCGCCGCTTCCAGGCCATCCTGCCGCTCAAGGGCAAGATCCTCAACGTGGAGAAGGCCCGCTACGACAAGATGCTGGGCCACGAGGAAATCCGCGCCATGATCACCGCGCTCGGCGCGGGCATCGGCAAGGACGACTTCGATCCCGCCAAGCTGCGCTACGGCAAGATCATTCTCATGACCGACGCCGACGTGGACGGCTCGCACATCCGCACCCTGCTGCTCACCTTCTTCTTCCGCCACATGACGGAGCTGATCAAGCGCGGCAATGTGTTCATCGCGCAACCGCCGCTGTTCAAAATCAAGAAGGGCCGCAGCGAGCAGTACGTCAAGGACGAGCGCGCGCTCAATGCCGTCGCCGTCAACCGCGCCTCAGAGGGCATGGTGGTGCGCCACGGCGAGAGCGCGAACCACATCGACGGCAAGGAACTCACCCGCTTCATGGGCCAGCTCAGCGAGTACCTCGGCTTCGTCGAGAAGGTCGACAAGCGCATCCGCAACGAGCGGCTCACCGAGCTGATCGCGCGCGCCGAGCTGATGCATCGCGCCGACTTCGAGTCGAAGTCCGGCAGCGACGTGCCGGAAAAGCTGGTTGCCCTGCATAAGGAGCTCAAGGCCATCTCCAGCGACTTCGGTTTCAAGGCCCTCAACCAGCCTGTCGAGGACGAAGAGCACCACACCTGGTCGGTGAGCTTTGTGGATTCGCAGGGCGCCGAGCGCCGCGTCGACTGGACCCTCGCCTCCAGCCCCGAGTTCCGCCAGATGATGGCCAAGTACGCGCAGATCAAGGAGTATCTCGAGCCGCCGTTCCTCATCGAATTTGCCGGCAAGGCCACGGCGGAAACCGTCGATGACACCGAAGGCGCTGAAGCCGAAGAAGGCGAGACGAAGAACAAAGCGCCGCGCCGCGCATCGCGCATCCCGCGCGAGCCGGTCGAAAAGCAGACCGCGCGCGAGCTCTTCACCTACATCGTGGAGCAGGGCAAAAAGGACTACGATGTGCAGCGCTACAAGGGCCTGGGCGAGATGACGGCCCCGCAGCTCTGGGAGACCACCATGGATCCCGAACGCCGCACGCTGCTGCAGGTCAGGCTCGAAGACATCGCCGAAACCGAGACCATCTTCACCACGCTGATGGGCGAAGACGTCGAGGCGCGCCGCAAATTCATTGAAGATAACGCGCTCGACGTAAAGAACCTCGACATCTAACACAACTATGAGCTGTTAGGCACATGCCCCCGCGCACCTTGTGGCTCAGTACACTTCCCTGCTGTATCTGATTCCGCATTGCCGGTTCGCGTGTTTCGGGCATTCCCCTTTCAAGGAGTTGCCTCCATGACGCAAAAGCGCATCCTTCCTCTCTGCTGTTTTCTCAGCCTCGCGACCGCACTGGCTCTTGCCGGATGCAAGTCCAGCGCACCATCGTCTGCAACCCGGAACCCGGCGACAGCGCAGAGCACCACCGACAAGCCCGCAGCCGGCCAGTCCGGCTCTGTCCAGCCCGGAACCAGCCAGCCCGTAGGTGACGGCAGTGCCGCTTCTGCAGGCAGCGCAGCTCCCACAGCGGGCGCACCGGCAGCCAACGGCTCACCGCAGGCCGGCGCGCCGCCGCCTGCGGTGGTCGTGTTGTCTGCGGGAACGCATCTCCGCGTGCGCCTCGACACGGAACTCGGCTCCAAAATCTCGCGCTCGGGCGACTCCTTCAGCGCTACCGTTGCCGATGATGTGGTCGAGAACGGCACGACCGTTATCCCGCGCGGCGCGCGTGCCGAGGGTACGGTGGTCGATGCCAAACCGCTCGGCCACTTCAAGGGCGGCGCTCTGCTGTCCATTCGCCTGGACCGCGTGCATACGCGCTGGGGCAGCTATCCGGTTGAGACCAGCGCCCTCGATCGCGCGAAAAAAGGCAAAGGCAAGCGCACCGCGGGCTTCATCGGTGGTGGCGCGGGTCTGGGCGCACTCCTCGGCGGCCTCGCAGGCGGCGGAAGAGGCGTGGCCATCGGCGCAGTGGCGGGCGGCGGGGCGGGCACAGCCGGGGCCGCCTTCACCGGCAACAAGCAGATCGTGCTGCCGGCCGAGACGCTTCTCACCTTTCGACTCGAGCACTCCGTGCATATCGTTGAGCGGCCGTAGACCGGTCCTGCACTGCAGCAGCGTTAACCGCGGCCAGCACTCCACAATCACGGTCTTGCCGGTGAAGAACTCGATCGCGGCCAATCCCATCATTTCCAACTTTTTTTGCGAGGCGCAGGACGCGCGGAACGCGACCTGAGAAACTTCTCATCATTGCCAACGGCGCGGTGGGCGCTGCCATGCACCCATCGTTTTTATGTCGCCGTTGCTGCAACCCTCTGGCCCGCTCACCGGCCACCTTACCGAGGTGGCGCTCGACTTTCAGCGCGTGCTGCAACAAAATCCACACCGTCCTGACGCGCTCATCGGCATCAGCCTCGTCGCCCTCGCCAGTCGACAGTTCGAGTCCTCGATCAGAATCGCGCGAGCTGCAGTCGCCGTGGCGCCCAGGCTATGCGTCGCGTGGGTGACGTTGGGCCAAGCGTTGAAAGCGGCTGATCGCATCGCGGAAGCTGACGACGCCTATCGCCAGGCCATCGCGCTCGACGGCATGAACACCCTCGCGCGCATGGGCCTCGGAGAGCTGCACATGGCCGTCGGCCGCGCCGAGCAGGCATTGGGCGAGTACGATCTCGCCCTGCGCCGTTCGCCCGCCATGCCCGCGGTCCACATGGGCATGGGCCACGCGCTGGCCTGCCTGGACCGCAATGCGGATGCGCTCGCCAGTTATGAGCAAGCTCTGGTCTTTGCGCCGCGTATGGCAGAGGCCGAGTTCGCCTGCGGATTTGTGCTCGTCCGTCTCGGGCGTCGCGAGCACGCGGAGATGCGCTATCGCCGCGCCATCGCGCTGCGCCCGGACTTTGCCGCGGCGTGGATGAACCTCGGCTGCCTGCTGCGCGATCAGGGCCGCGAAGCGCTGGCCGAAGCCGCGCTCACCCGCGCCGTCGAGCTGCGCCCAACCATGATCCCCGGCCTCATCAACCTCGCGCTTCTCCGCCGCGATCAGCGCCGCACTTCGGACGCTGAAAATCTGCTCAGCAAAGCCCTCGCTCTCGACCCCGACAACGTGCACACGCAGATTGCCTGGTGCCAGCACTGCGCCGCTGAACGCGACCTCGACGGCTCGTGGCAGTGGCTGCGCAAGGCATTGGCGCGCGAGCTGGATAACGTTGAAGCCATAAACATGGAGGGCATCCTGCTGCACGCCGAGGAACGATTCGCCGAGGCCGTTGAAGTGTTTCAACGTGCTGAGGCGCTGGATAGCCCGTCGGCGACGAGCAACCGCGGCAACAGCCTCATGGACATGGGCCTCATGAACGAAGCGCTCCATGCTCATCGCGAGGCCGTCGCGCGCGATCCGCAGAGCCCCGGCGCCGCCTACAATCTCGCTCTCACCGAGCTGCGTCTCGGCGATTGGCAGCAGGGCTGGCCCCGCTATGAGGCGCGTCTGCGCTTCCGCGAGGTCCATCGCACTCCGATGCAGTTTCGCCAGCCGCGCTGGCAGGGCGAGCCGCTCGCCGGCCGTCGCCTTCTGCTCCACGCCGAGCAGGGCCTCGGCGATACGCTCCAGTTCTGCCGCTACGCAGCGCTTGTCGCCGCGCGCGGCGCATCAGCCTCCAACCCCATCGTTCTACAAGTCCACGAGCCCGCCGTGCGGCTCCTCAAATCGCTCGATGTGGTGCGCTCCGGGCAAGCCGTTGTCGCGCAACTCGGCATCGAGCCGCCGGCCTTCGACTTGGAGTGCCCACTGCTCAGCCTGCCGGCCATCTTCTCCACCACACCGGAGACCGTTCCCTGGCCCGGACCGTATCTCGCGGCGAACCCCGCCTTCATCGAGACCAAAAGTGTGCTCTTCTCAACTCATCTTCCCCGCATCGGCATCGCCTGGGCCGGCAACCCGCGTTACAAGGCCGACCACCGCCGCTCCATGCGCCTTGAGACACTGCTCCCGCTGTTGCGCCTCTCCGACTTCACCTGGATCGCGCTGCAAAAAGGCGAGGCCGCCGCGCAAATCGCCGCGCTGCCCGGCGGTGTTCCGCTGCACGACGGCTCAAGCCAGGACCGCGACCTGGCCGAGACCGCCGCGCTCGTTGCCACCCTCGATCTGGTGATCACCACCGATACGTCAATCGCACATCTGGCTGGCGCCCTGGGCAAGCCCGTGTGGATTCTGCTGTCTCATCTGGCCGACTGGCGCTGGATGCAGAAGCGCGAAACTACCCCCTGGTATCCGACCGCGCGCCTCTTCCGCCAGCCCGCACCGGGCGACTGGGCCGCCGTGCTCAGGCGCGTCACGCACGAGCTTTCCGCGGTAAGTTGACCGACGTTCATGTCGTCGCGGTCGTGATCGCCAGCTATGCTGGGCGCGGCCATCAATGCTTAGCGCTCACTCGTCAGTGAGTCGATTGCGGTCAGGCTCGACCGCGCCCGCCGCATAATGCCGAGATAGAACGCGAGATTATGAATCGAATTCAGCGTTCCCGCCAGAGGCTCGCCCGCCTGCATCAAGTGGCGCAGATAGGCCCGCGAGTAGCGCCGGCACACCATGCAGTCGCACGCCAGGTCGGGCGGATTCCGGTCCTCCGCATACTGCCGGTTCTTGATGTTCATGCGGCCTTCGCTCGTGAACAAAAGGCCATGCCGCGCGGCGCGCGTCGGCAGCACGCAGTCCATCATGTCCACGCCCATGCGTGCGTAGCGCTCGATCTCATCCGGATAGCCCACACCCATTACGTAGCGCGGCTTGTCCTTCGGCAGCAGCGGCAGCACTCCGGCAATCACTTCGAGCGTCGCCTCGCGCGGCTCGCCCACGCTCAGCCCGCCAATCGCGTAGCCGTTGAAGTCCATCTCCACCAGCCGCTCGGCGCTCTCCCGCCGCAGGTCGGCATACACGCCGCCCTGCACAATGCCGAACAGGCTCTGCGTGCGTCCGCCGAGTTCATCGTGCCATGGCGTCTCATGCCGGTGCGCGCGAAAGTGATCGAGCGAGCGCCGCGCCCACGCCATCGTCAGCCGTAGACTCTCCTCGGCGCGCTCCCGCGTCGCCGGATACTCGGTGCACTCGTCGAAGGCCATCGCAATGTCCGCACCCAGCGCAATCTGCACGTCCATGGAATGCTCAGGCGTGAAGAAATGACTGCTGCCATCGAGATGCGAGCGAAAGCGCACGCCCTCATCGCTCACTTTGCGCAACTGCGCGAGGCTGTAAACCTGAAAGCCGCCGGAGTCGGTCAGCATTGCACGCGGCCAACTGATGAACTTGTGCAGCCCGCCCATGCGGCGAATCGCCTCATGCCCCGGACGCAGATAAAGATGATAGGTATTACCGAGAATAATCTCGGCGCCCAGCGATTCAACCACATCCTGCGCCACGGCCTTCACGCTGCCCGCCGTGCCCACCGGCATAAACACCGGCGTTTCCACGGTCTGGTGGGGCAGGTCGATCTGCGCGCGCCGTCCGCCCTCGGCGGTCTCATGCATCAGGTTAAAGTTGAGGCTCACATCTTGATTCTAGCGGGCCGCATCGCGCGAAACGATTGCATCATTTGTTCAGTCCCTGCCCAGTGTGAACAGAAATCCTGCCCGCGCCACACGCGGCATGCCCAGCGTCGTGGTCGGCGTCTTCGCCACTTCGATTTTGCGATCCAGGAGATTCTCACCCGCTGCAAACAGCTCCACGTGCCGGCCGATCTGGTGCGAAGCATAGGCATCGAGGCGGAAGTAGCCGTGCAACAGATACGCGTTGGCATCGTCGTCGTACTGCCGTCCGCTCATCCTGCTCTGCAGGCTCAGCATGCCCAGCTTCGCGTTGTGCGCGCGCAGATTCAGCGTCGCCGTGTTCCGCGCCACCTCGGGAATCCAGTTGCCCAGATCCTGCGAGCCGCGCGTCACCGTGGCATCCGCGTACTGATAGCCTCCATCGAGCGCCAGCCACCGCTGGGGCGCGATCTCAAAATCCAGCGCCACGCCGCGGCTCTCGATCTGGCCCAGGTTCTCACGCGCCAGCAGAATCGGCGACGAAGTGGGGTTGGTCGTCAGCGCGACAATCGGGCGATTCACCTGGGTGAAAAAGTAGCTTGCGCGCACGGTGCCCCAATGCCGCTGCGTAGCCACGCCCGTCTCCCAGCCTGTAGCTCGCTCGCTTAGCAGTTGTCCGTTCGGCAGCGTCAGCTTGTTGCCCACCTGCGTCGAGCGGTAGAGCTCGCTCGGCGTGGGCTCGCGAAAGGCGCGAAACCCCGAGGCCGACAGCGCCCAGTGACTGCCCAGCTTGCGAGAGAGACCCAGACGGGGATCGAAGATGTTTTCATCGCGCTGCGTGGGCTGCGTCGCGCTCGGCACCCACTCCAAATTATTCCATGTCACCTGGTGGCCGTCGTAGTTCTGATACCAGTCCATGCGCGCCGCCGCGGTCAGCGTCCATCCGCCGCGCACCCACAGCGCCTCAATATATGCGGCTGAATCGCGTTGATGATCGCTCAGGTTGGTCAACTGCGCCGTCGCGCCATAGGTCTGCTCGCGGTCCCAGATGCGCAAATCGTGCGCATCGGCACCGGCCAGCACCACCACGCCCGCGCCCACCGGCCGCGTCCAATGCAACACCGCTCCCAGCTCGTTCACAGGCGCCTGCGTGAACCGCGTCGGCGTCTCGCCGCAGCGATACGAGCAATCGGCATCGCCAAAGTCAGGCGCATTCGAGATGCTCGAAAACGTCTGCCGATAGTGCTCGGTGGAACCGTAGAGCCGAAGCACCGCGCTACCGCCGCTCGCGCCGCGCCAGTCGCCGCCCGTCGCATAGCGCCACACCCGCGTGCCGTTGGTCTGCAACGGAGTGCCGTTGCTGCGCGCCTCATTCAGCCCGCTGCCGCGCGCAAACAGCCTGAGCGGGCCGCGCGCATGTTCGAGCAGCAGCAGCCCGTTCTGGCTGTGCACATTCGACGCAATGTCCACCGGCCCGCGCTGCGACGGCGCTTCCTGGATAAAACCATCGGTGCCGAGAGCGCCGCCCGCGGCCATCACGCCCCACGCTCCGTGTTTCGCCTGCGCCAGCGCGCTCTCGTCGTAGGTGCCCTCACCGCCGTAGCTCGAACGTACCTCAAACACATCACTTCTCGGCCGCGCCGGAATCAGATTCAGCACACCGCCAATCGCGCTCGATCCGTAGAGAGCGCTTGCGCCGCCGCGCACCAGCTCCGCGCTCGCAATCGAAAGCTCCGGCTGCTCCTGCCAGTGAATCCATCCTCCGATCGGATCGTTCTGCGGCACGTCGTCTTCGATAACTAACGTGCGGCTCGCCGAGGTCGATCCCAGCCCGCGCACGCTAATGCCCTGCGACGTAGGATTCGCAACCAATGAGCTGGAGCGTCGAAACAGCTCCACGCCCGGCAACTGCCGCACCTGATCGTCCAGCGTGATGGCGGCCGTGCTGGCCAGCGCCTGCTCGCTCAGCGTGCGCGTGGTCACGGGGCTCTCGAGCTCGCCCAGCGGCTCGCGATACGCAGTCACCTGCACCGTGACGGCGGCGCGCTGCAAATGCACCGTCGCGCTCGCGGCCAGTTCAAAGTCGCTGCCCACAAAGCCCTCGGCATCCACGCGCACGAGGCACGGCAGCTCGCATTCGAACGTCGCGCGCCCTTCCGTGTCCGTCCGGCCCAGCAGGCGACCGCCAGATCGCTGCACGGAGGCGCCCGCAATCGGCGCATTCGCAGCGTCCTCAACCGTCAGCGTCAGGTTCACCGGAGCAGCGCGCAGCATGGGCACCGACACCAGCAGAGCCAGCGCCCCATATTTCGCTTTCCATCCGAGCCACGCCATCGATATCGCCTCTTGCCTGTTGCGTCAGCGCGTCGAGCAATGCCGCCACACTGCGGTTGTGACGGGGATCGACGGCTCCACGCGCAATCTCGTTGAGCGGAACCAGCGCGAATGCGCGCTCGGCCAGCCGCGGATGCGGAATTTCAAGCTCCGCCTCGTGCAGCACCAGATTGCCCATCAGCAGAATATCCAAGTCGAGCGTTCTTGGCCCATTCGCAAAGCTGTTGTGCCTGTCCCGCCCGAACTCCTTCTCGATCGCCAGCAGCGCTTCGAGTAAACTAAGCGGCGCGAGGTCCGTCTCCAGCGCAACCACGGCATTCACAAATTGCGGCTGGTCCGCGTAGCCCACTGGCGTGGTCAAATAGAGCCCGGAACGCCGCGCCACGCAGCCCAGCGCACCGAGCCGCGCCGCGGCAGCCGCAAGCGTAGCCTCCGGAGGGCCAGCGGGGCCGGTCAGATTTGCGCCCATTCCGATGTACGCAGTCAGCATCGCATTTCAGAGTATCGCGGAGCGCGGTGCACGCATCTCACACACAAACCTTCTGCCCCGGAGAAAATCATCATGTTTGCAGTCACGGGAATTACAGGCAATGTAGGCAGCGTGGTTGCGCAAGCACTGCTGAGTGCCGGTCAGTCCGTCCGCGCCGTGGTGCGCGACGCGGCCAAGGCCGCCGAATGGACTGCGCGGGGCTGCACCCTCGCGGTTGCCGACATCTACGATAGCGCCTCGCTCGCCACAGCATTCAAGGGCGCCAACGCTGTCTTCATCATGGTGCCGCCGGTCTTCGATCCCGGCATCGATTTCCCTGAAGCTCGCGCAATTGCTGCGTCGCTGCGTGCGGCGCTCGATGCGGCCCGGCCGGCCAGAGCCGTCTATCTCTCCACCATCGGCGCGCAGGCCGCGGAGCAGAACCTGCTCAGCCAGCACACCCTCATCGAGAAGGCGCTGCGCGATCAGCCTGTTCCCATCACCTTTCTGCGCCCCGGCTGGTTCATGGAGAACTGCCTTTGGGACGTAGCCCCGGCTCGCGAAAGCGGCGTGATTCACAGCTTTCTGCAGCCCCTCGACCAGCCCTATCCCATGGTTGCCACCGCGGACATCGGCAAACTGGCCGCTGCGCTGATGCAGGAAAGCTGGACCGGCAGCCGCGTGGTTGAGCTCGAAGGTCCGCGCCGCATCTCGCCCAACGAAATTGCCGCAACCTTCGCGCGCCTGCTCGGCAAGCCTGTACGCATGCAGGTCGTCCCGCGCGGCGAGTGGGAGCCGCTCTTCCGCATGCAAGGCATGAAGAACCCCGAGCCCCGCGCGCGCATGGTCGATGGCTTTAACGAGGGCTGGATTGCCTTCGAGTTTCCCTCCGCCGTCCGCATAGGCGCAACCGACATCGAGGAAGTGCTCAAAACTCTCCTCGCACGCTGACTACAAGCTGCGTCCGCACCGCAAAGGCCCTTTCTGGTAGCATCCTTTTCGGAGAAGATTTCCGCATGGACGCTTTAACCAGCACGGGCCTCGGCGCCCGCCGCAATGAAGACATCGCTCTCGACCTGCTCAAATTTGTGGCCGGCACCGCCGGCGTTGGCCGTCCCGCCGCCGGCGCCACCGGCTTCAGCGGCGCCTCCGCGCCCAAGCCCGAGGAGCATGTGAACCAACTGCTCGATCTCTACTCGCGCTGCCTCAAGGCCGTGGAAGGCAAAGAGGCCGCGCAATAACGGGCAAGCCCATCACGCGCGTCGCCGTCGCCGGCGCGGGCGCCTTTGGCCGCAACCACCTCCGTGTCTATCGCGAGCTTGAAACAGCCGGGCTGCCGGTCGCATTGGTCGCCGCCGTTGAGCCGGACTCGGCGCGCGCCGAGGAGACAGCAGCGCACTACGCGATTCCTGTCTTCGCCACGGCAGACGAATTGCTCAGCGCCGATCTCGATCTCGATGCAGCCAGCGTGGCCGTGCCCACCGTGCAGCATCATGCAGCGGCCTCCACACTGCTCGAAGCAGGTCTCGATCTCCTCGTCGAGAAGCCGCTCGCCGCCACCCTCGCCGAAGCCGACGCACTCGTCGCACTCGCTGAAAAAAAGCAGCGCATCCTGCAGCCCGGCCACCTCGAGCGCTTCAACCCCGCCGTGCTCGCCGTGCAGCCGCAACTGCGCCGCCCCATGTTCTTTGAGGCGCATCGCCTCTCCGTCTTCACGCCGCGCGCGCTCGATGTCGACGTCGTCCTCGACCTGATGATCCACGACCTCGACATCGTGCTCACCTTCGCTCACTCGCCGGTGCGCGAGGTCCGCGCCGTCGGCCTGCCCATCCTCTCGCCGCGTGTCGACATCGCCAACGTCCGCGTCGAGTTCGAGTCCGGCTGCGTGGCCAACTTCACCGCCTCGCGCGTGTCCACCGAGCGCGTCCGCAAGCTCCGCTTCTTTGAGCCGCGCCAGTATGTCTCCATCGACTACGCGCGCCGCGATCTGCTCGTCATCCGCCTCGATGGCTCCGTGCCCGCGGAGATCGCCGCCGCACTCGCTGCCGGTCGCGTCGACCCCGCCGCGCTCGCGCAACTCGCCGCTTCTGCGGGCCAGTCGCCTGCCGGTCCGGGGCTCTCCTTCGCTAAACCACAGGTGCTGCCCGGCGAGCCGCTGCGCCTCGAGATCGAGTCCTTTCTTGAGTCCGTTCGCACGCGCGTTGCGCCGCATGTCACCGCCCGCCAGGGCCGCGACGCACTCGCACTCGCCCTCGAAATCCAGGCATCCATGGCCGCGCACGCGGTCCGCGCCGGCCTCCAGGACTTCTTTGAACCCGGCGCCTGAAAGCATCCCGAACTCGAGCATTTCTTGGCACAGCATCGTCGATCCTCTTCGCTGGACTCAGTCGCTCAGCGCACACGGCGGGAACAATCCAACCAGCCCCGGTGTCTACACATGCACAGTGGTTCCGTTCGGGATGTACGCTGGTCCGTAGCCCCGCTCGGCGCGCCATTTCGCGCGCCTGCGGTTACGTTTCCCCGCGCGCTTCGAAGCCTCCCGGCCGGCGCTGCTACGCGCTCCGGGCCTGACTTGAGCGAGCAGGCCCAGGGCTGAAGTTGAGTTCCATGCAAACCTGGGAGGCCACCATGTTTGAAGACTCCACATTCGAATCCACCGGCAGAATCCGCACCCGCAGCCGCGGCTGGATGTTCGCAACCTTCGCCCTCAACGCATCCATTCTCCTCGCGCTGATTCTCATTCCCCTCATCTACCCTGAGGCTCTGCCGCGGCAGGCGCTTGCGTTTCTGCTCACCGTGCCTCCTCCGCCCGCGGCTCCGCCCCCGCTGGTGCAACAGCCCACGCTCACTTTTCACGGCGCGCCGCAGATGGACAATGCAACCCTCGTCGCGCCGCGCGTCATTCCCATCGCCATTGCGCACTTCAGCGGACCAGAGGCCGACCCCGGCGCGCCCATCAGCATGGACAGCGGCTCCGGCATCGCCAACGGCGTCCGTGACGCCTTCGGCTCTCGCGCGCTGCCGCCCGTGCATCCCGACGTGAAGAACCCTGTACGTGTTTCGTCATTGGTCGTCGCCGGCCTGCTTATCCGTAAGGTCACGCCGCTCTATCCGCCTATCGCCATCGCCACGCATCAGCAGGGCACTGTCATCTTGCAGGCCACCATCTCCAAGTCCGGCACCATCGAAAATCTCCGCGTCGCCAGCGGCCCGGTAATGCTGCAGCAAGCCGCGCTCGACGCCGTTCAACACTGGCTCTATCGCCCCTATCAACTCAACGGCCAGCCCGTCGAAGTGGAGACTACCATCAACGTCGTCTTCAATCTCGACAGGTGAACGCCTACGATGAGGCGCGGCTATAGCGCACTCCGCGCCTCATCGGCGACAATCCTTGTGCCATGTCAAAGCTCTCGCGCCGCACTTTTCTCCAGTCCGCATCTCTCGCCGCCATCGCCGCAGCCGCAAAATCCATACCCGCTCAAAGTTCCTCGCAGCGCGTACTCGTCGCCTCCAACACCAAAGACGGAATCCTCTCCTACGACTGGAACTCCGCCACCGGCACACTCACTGCGGCCAGCGTCGCCCTGCATGTCGACACGGTCGACTGGCTCACCGCTTCGTCTGACGGCAGGTTCCTCTTCGCCGCCTGCGAGGTCGACACCTTCAACGGCAAGCCCACAGGCGAGGTTGCGAGCTTCACACTTTCCAATGGCCGCGTGCAGCCGCTCACCGCACGGAACTCCGCCGCCAAGGGCACCTGCCACTGCGCACTCGACCGCACCGGCCGCGTGCTGCTCTCCGCCGACTACGGTGGCGGCTCTGCGGCAAGCTTCCTCGTCACCGAGGGCAGGCTCAGCCCCGCCGTGTGGACCGAGCACTACACCACGCACGGCCCCAACACCGACCGCCAGGAGGCCGCGCACGCGCACTTCTGCAGCTTCTCGCCGGACAATCGCTTCGCTTACGTCAACGATCTCGGCGCTGACATGATTCACATCTATCGGCTCAATGCCGCCACGGCGCAACTCACCGCGGCGGGCGCCTATCGCTCCGCGCTCGGCGCGGGCCCGCGAACGCTGCACTTCCATCCCAACGGCCACACCGCCTACAACGTCAACGAGATCGTCTCCACTGTCGATGTTCTTGCGTGGAACAGGGTCGACGGTAGCCTCACCCGCCAGACCACCATCGATTTGCTGCCCGCCGGCTATCACGGCCCCACCACAGCCTGCGATACCGTCATCACGCACGACGGCCGCTTTGTCTACTTCGCCAACCGCGACAACAATTTTCTCTTTAGCTTCAAAGCGGATGTAAAAACCGGCGCGCTCACGCCCATGAAACGCTCCAACTGCGGCGGCAAGACGCCGCGCAATTTTGTCCTCGATCCCACCGAGCGCTGGATGCTGGTCGCCAACCAGGACTCGAATCTGCTCAGCGTTTTCGCACGCGATCCGCACACGGGCCTGCTCGCCGATGAAGGCAAGAGCGTCCCCGCGGCCACGCCGATGCGGATTTTGTTCCTCTAGTACCGTGACCGGATGATCTTGCAATCGCGCCGATGAATCTGGGTGCTGGGTGCCCCAGGTCTCGCTTTTGAGACCTGGGAAACCACAATCTTCACGGTCACGGTACAAGTTTTTTGTTGTCAGATGCGCGCTTGAATCGCATCTGGAAAAAGCCGCCTACGCGCCCATCAGCGCCGGCCGCCGCATCGCGACAGCCTGTATCTGCTCAACCTCTTCGGCCATCGGCACGCGCGCCAGCTCCCACGCGGAGCGGTCTTTCAGCAGGCGCGACACCAGCGCCGTGTGCATCGCGTGGCCCGCGCGCTCGGCCACCACATGGCCCTCGATGCGCCGCCCAGCCAGCGCCAGGTCGCCGATCAGGTCCAGCACCTTGTGCCGCACAAACTCATCGTCAAAGCGCAGCGGCCCATTCTCCGGCCCCTGCGGTCCCATGATGATCGCGTTCTCCGGTCCGGCCCCGCGGATCAGCCCCATGTCGCGCAGCTTCTTCTCGTCGGCTTTGTAGCCGAACGTGCGCGCGGCAGCAATCTGGCTGCCGTAGGTTTCCGTCGCCAGGTCCACGCTGGTTTTCTGCCGGCCAATCGGTGCGGGAAAATCGATGGTGTACTCGATGCGGTAGCCCTCGCCCGGATACACGCCGATGAATTTGTCGCCCTCGCGCACTTCAACCGGCTTCAACACGCGCATTGTCTCGCGCCGCCGCCGCTGCGTACGAATGCCGCCACGGAGAACAGCATCCACATAAGGCAGCGCGCTTCCGTCCAGAATCGGCAGCTCGAGGTTGTCGAGCTCGACAATCACGTTGTCGATGCCCATGCCGATGAGCGCGGAAAGCAGATGCTCGGTCGTCGAGATCAGCACGCCCTGCCGCATCAGGCTGGTCGCGTAGCTCACCTTGGCCACGTTGCGCCCGACGGCGGGAATTTCAAAGTTGTCGAGGTCGGTGCGCCGGAAGACGATGCCCGAGCCGGCCGGTGCAGGCAGCAGACGCATGGTCACCGCCGCGCCCGAGTGCAGGCCCACCCCGGTGAATTCCAGGGCCTCGCTTACCGTCTGTTCTAAATGAGCCGAGATCGACAAAACCGCTTCTCCAAACACAAAACGACTGCAGGAAATCCGCAACCGATAGATTAGACGGCATATCCAGAATCGCTGTGTGGCAAATTCGCCACACTTTCAGGGCCAAAATGCCGCATTTCACCTTCTGGCGGTACAAACTCCATAAAATCAACTGACTACCTATGCCAGAGCGCATTCCACATGATCGCCAATCGGGATTCCTTCCTTGAGTCCTCCTGTCGCGGGCGTAGAATCGGGAGAGTTTTTCGCTTACTTCACGGACAGGTTTGCTATTCGCCAATGGTCGCCGCACCCATTCTCCCGATTCCCATGCGCGCCCTGCTGGCCGGCGCACGCCGCAAGCAGGCCGCGCTTATCGACCTCACACGCCGCCTGGTTCTCGCCGAGTCGCCCTCGGACGAGAAAGGCGCCGTCGATGCCTGCGTCGCGCTCGCGGCCGATCATGTCTGCGCGCTCGGCGGCCGCGTCAAGCTGCATCGCCAGCGCGCCTACGGGAATGTTCTCGAAGCGCGCTTCGGCCCGCGTACGCGCAGCTCAACTCAGCGCGGGAAACCGTCTCTATTGCTCGGACATTTAGACACGGTCTGGCCCATCGGCACTCTCCAGCACATGCCCTGCCGCATCGCACCCGATCAAGCAGGGCAATCGCGCTTGTGGGGCCCCGGCGCGCTCGACATGAAAGCCGGCGTCGCCATGGCTCTCACCGCCGTCGAGATGCTCTCCGAGGCCGGCCAGCTCCAGCGCGAAATCATCCTGCTGCTCAACACCGACGAGGAGGTCGGCAGTCCCGTCTCGCAGCCCATCACGGAGAAGCTCGCCCAGGAATGCGCCGCCGTCTACGTGCTCGAGCCCGCGCAGGGTCTGGCTTACAAGACCGCACGCAAGGGCACCGGCAACTGGCGCATCGAAATCCATGGCAAGGCCGCGCACGCGGGCGTCGACTTCGAGAAAGGCGCAAGCGCCCTGCGCGAGCTCGCCCACCTCATCGACACCGTGAGCAGTTGGACCGACCTCAAGCGCGGCCTCACCGTCAGCGTGGGCACCGCCGCAGGTGGCACCAAAACCAACGTGATTCCCGCCGAGGCGTGGTGCGAAGTGGAGCTGCGCATCGCGCGCAAGGCCGACGGCGCGCGCATGGAGCGCCGATTCGCCGCGCTCAAGCCTGCCGATAAACGCTGCACATTCTCCGTCGTCGGCGGCATCAATCGCCCACCGATGGAGCGTACTCGCGGAACCGTGCGCCTCTATCGGCAGGCCCGCACGCTGGCCGCGGAGCTCGGCCTCGACCTCGCTGAAGCCGCCACCGGCGGGGCCTCCGACGGCAACTTCACCTCCGCGCTGGGCATTCCCACGCTCGACGGGATGGGCGCCGTAGGCGAAGGCGCGCACGCCAGCCAGGAATCGATCGTGATCGAGCATATTGCGCCGCGCACCGCGCTGCTGGCCGCGATGCTGGCTGACTAGCCTAGAAGGGAATATCGTCGTCGGAAATCTCGGCCTGCTGGGCGTAGTCGTCCTGACCGCCGCTGCTGCTGGCGGGGCGCTGGTCGTGGTTTGACGCAGAAGACGAAGAGCCCGCCCCGCGGCTGTAGCCTCCGCTGCCACCTTCCTCGCGGCCGGAGAGTAGCGAGATGTCGTTGACGATGATCTCGGTGCGATAGCGTTTCGCGCCGGTTTCCTTGTCGTCCCAACTGCGGGTCTGGATCTTGCCCTCGACGAAGAGCTTGGAGCCCTTCTTCACATAATCGCGCACAATCTCGGCCAGGCGCGTAAAGGCGACCAGGTTGTGCCACTCGGTGCGATCCTGCCAGTTGCCCTGCGCGTCCTTCTGGCGGTCGCTGGTGGCCAAGGTAAAGTTGGCGACGAGAGTGCCGCCGCCGGTCGAGCGCATCTCAGGATCCTTGCCCACGTTACCCAGCAGAATGACTTTGTTGACTGACTTTGCCATGGCGCGTTTCCTCGGTAAGCAGAAAGAATAGCAGACTATTTCGAGAGCCGGGCCAGCTTGCGGTTGCGCAGCCATTTGGCAATGCCCAGGGCCAGCAGCAGGCTGCCAAAGGGCAGGCACATCAGGGCCAAAATGAGAGAAAACCAGCCTGGGTTGCTGCTTGCGCCGGTGGGTGAAAAGCCGCCGAAGGCAACTTGAAGCAGAAGAACGGCGAGCAGCCCCGTGCCCACCATCGAGCCGCCCCACTGCAGAAGCTGCTGCGTGCCGTCGCCGGCCGTTGTCGTTGATGGGGGTTGTGCGGGCATCGCGCTAGGCCTGCGCGAGGCGCAGCATCATGTAGGTGATGACGCCGGTCACGGAAACATAGAGCCACAAGGGGAAGGTCCAGCGCGCGATCTTGCGATGCTGCGGAAATCGGCCCGTGAGCGAGAAGAAGAAGGTGGTGAGCACCAGGGGCAGCGCCACCACGGCCAGAATGATGTGACTCGCGAGCAGGCACAGATAGAAGGTGCGGAAGGCCGCTTGCGCCGGGTAGCGCACGTCCCCGTGCAGCGCGTGATGCAGAATGTAGCTAACCAGAAAGAGTGATGAAAAGATAAACGCCGTCATCATCGACCGGCGATGCGCCACAATGCGGCGGGCGCGAATGAACGTGAAGCCGATGAGCAGCGCGACTGCCGACAAGCCATTCAGGATTGCATTGAGCGCGGGCAGAAAGGCGTAGTCGGTGCTGGCGGCAGCCGCGGGATGAATGTAGATGAGCCAGAAGAGAAACAGTGTGGCCGCGGCGCTGACTGCGAGAATGCCCGTGATGGGGCCGCGCGTGGCGGACTTTGGATTCGAAGAAGGAGCGAGTGTCGTCATGATTCCTTAGTGCTTCGCAATCGCGCAGAGCATCAGCGCGGTGAGCAGCAGGGGCAGATAAATCACGCTGACCTTGAGCAGATCGCGAGCCAGCATGCGGCTCTCCGTGCCGGATGGATTGCGCAGGATGCCGCTGAAGCGAATCGTATAGCCGAGATAAATCAGGCCCAGCAGCGTGGCGATCACCGCGTACACCGGCCCGGCGATGCCCAGCCACCACGGCGCGAGGCTCACCGGAATCATGGCCGCGGCGTAGAACAGCGCTTCAACCACAGTCGAGAGGCCGTCCGGCTGCACCACGGGCAGCATGCGGATGCCGGCCTTCGCGTAGTCGTCGCGATACATCCACGCAATGGCCATGAAGTGGGGAAACTGCCAGACAAAAAGAATGGCGAAGAGCGCGACAGCGGGCCACTCGATGCGGCCGCGCGCCGCGGTCCAGCCCAGCATGGGGCCCATGGCGCCGGGAAATGCGCCGATGAACGTAGCCAGCGACGTGACGCGTTTGAGCGGCGTGTAGACCGCGACGTAGGTGAACGCGGTGAGCAGCGCCATCGACACCGTGAGCAGATTGGTATGCTGCAGCAGCCACCATGCGCCCAGCCCCAGCGCGCCCATGCCCGCCAGCACGCCCTGCGCCAGTGAGATGCGCCCCGAAGGCAGCGGCCGGTCGGCGGTGCGCTGCATCAGCGCGTCGCTCGATCGCTCAAAGACCTGATTGAGCGCGCCCGCGCCGGCCGAAACAAGGCCGATGCCGAACAGCACGTCCAGCAGGCCGCGCTGCAGCGTGGAGATGCCCGACTGCATGGACCCGAGATAGAACCCCGCCCAGCCAGTGACCAGCACCAGTCCCGTGACGCGCACCTTGAACAGCTCGCGCAGATCGTGGATCAGCGTGGCCGTGAGGCCCGGCATGGGCGCATGCAGGGCATGCGCGGTCTCAACCGGCGCGGCCAGTTGGATGGGATCGGCGGTTTGGGATGCGGGTGCCATTGAGGGTGAGTGAGGATGCGGCGAAGACCAGCGCGATTGCTTGTGCGGTTCCGTGTATTGATGATACCAAGCGCGGCGGAATGCTGCCTTTTTGCGCACTACAGCCCGGCTGCGGCCACAACGGCGTCGGCCACTTCCGCCGGGGTCAGCGCGTCCACGCCTATCGAGACATGCGCGGTGCGATAGAGCGGCAGGCGGCGCTGATAGCGGCTGGCCAGGTTAGCCTGATCGGCGAGCACCGGGCGGGTCTGTTCCGTGCCGCGGCAACGGGCCAGCGTGGTGGCAAGGTCAACTTCGAGATGCACGAGCAGGGTTCCCGGGCCGCGAAGCAGCAACTCACGCGTAGCTTCGCGCTCAATCGCGCCGCCGCCCAGCGCCAGCACCAGCGCTTCTTCGCCGGCCAGGCGCGCGATGGTCGCGTGCTCGCGCTCGCGGAACGCGGGCTCGCCATGCCGAGCGAACATCTCGGCGATGGTGCAGCCGGCTTCGGCTTCGATCACGTCATCCACGTCGAGAAACTGCCAGCCCAGCCGCTGCGCCACCAGCGGGCCGACGGTCGACTTGCCCGAGCCCATAAAGCCGGTGAGCACGATGCGGCGAACGGACGCGAAATGATTTGGTACGGTCTCTGCCATCGTTCGATAACTGAATCCGATCTCAGTATAGAGATGCGCGCGCCGGTCTCAGGCCAGCACCATCACGATGGCTCCGGCGGTGATAAGCAGGCCGCCGGCGAGAGCCGCGGCGTTGATCTTCTCGCCCAGCAGCAGCCATGCAAACAGCATCACGAGCGGCACGCTCAGCTTGTCCAGCGGCGCCACGCGCGAGGCTGGCCCCAACTGCAGCGCGCGAAAGTAGCACAGCCACGACAGGCCCGTGGCCAGCCCGGAGAGCGCGAGAAACATGAGCGTGCGCCGGTCCAGTGTGCGCAACTCGCCGTGTTTGCCCAGCGCCAGCGCGATGCCCCAGGCGAAGACGACCACCACGCTGGTGCGCACCGCAGTGGCCAGGTTTGAGTCCACATGTGCCACGCCTACCTTGGCCAGCAGCGCGGTTGCGGCCGCAAAAACGGCCGACAACAACGCCCATCCAATCCAGTTCATGCTCCAGTTCATGCGCATAATGGTACGCCGCGAAGGGCCGTTAGACTTGAAGAGATGAAGCCGGGCCGCGCCAGCCGAACCGCACTCCGCGTCGCCATTCGCCGCGCCGCGCACCAATTGATGGACCAGCCCTGCGTGCTTGACGATCCCATCGCGCTGCCGCTGCTGGGGCCTGGGTTCGAGCGCGACCTGGAGCGCGCATCGCACACCGTGGCGCGGGATTTCCGTGCCTTCATGGCGGTGCGCAGCCGCTATGCGGAAGATCGCCTGGCGGAAGCTGTAGCCGCGGGCGCCGCACAGTATGTGGTTCTGGGCGCGGGCCTCGACACGTTCGCCTATCGTAATCCCCACCCGCAGCTTCGCGTTTATGAAGTGGATTTTCCCGCCACGCAGGAGTGGAAGCGCGAGAAGCTGGCCGAAGCCCGCATCGCCGCGTCTGCGAACCTGACTTTTGTGCCGCTGGATTTTGAGCACCGCACTCTGGCTGAAGGGCTGGCGGACGCGGGCTTCGATGCCAGTAAGCCTGCTTTCTTTGGCTGGCTGGGCGTGGTGCCGTATCTCACGCTTCCTGCCTTTCGCGCCAGCGTGGAGACCATGGGCCGCTTGCCTGCGGGCTCCGGCGTCTGCTTCGACTATGCGCTTGCGCCGGAGATTCTCACCCCCGCACGCCGGGTTGTCTTTGACGCGCTGGCGGAGCGCGTAGCTCGAGCCGGCGAGCCATTCCGCACCTTCTTTACGTCGCAAGAGCTGGACGCCGAGCTGGAGCGCGCCGGCTTTCATCGCGTTGAGCAGATCGATACCGAGCAGTTGAACGAGCTCTACTTTCGCAACCGCGCCGATGGGCTCCGGCTCTCTGCGGAAGGTCTGGGCATGATGGCGACGGCGTGGGTCTAGTGGCGAATGCGGCGCTCGATGGCCGTGCCATAAGATATTCCCATGCGAGCTTTCACCATCGTGTTGTTGACGGCCGTGCTTCCAGCGCTTACGGGATGCGGCTATCACACGCTGGGTGCTGCCACGCACCTGCCGCCCGAGGCGCGCACCCTGGCGGTGCCGGTGTTCGCTACTAAGACGGATATTTACCACACTGAAGCGGTGATGACCGAGGCCGTGCTGCGCGAGTTTGCCGCTCGCTCACGCCTGCGCGTCACCCCCAATGCCGGCAGCGATCCAGACATGGTGCTGCACGGGACCATTCTTCAACAGACGGTCACACCGCTCACGTACAACACTTCCACGCAGCAGTCCTCCAGCTTCCTCATCACGATTTCCGTATCCGTGCAGCTCACCGCGCGCGATGGCCGCGTGCTCTACGAGAACAAGAACTACGTCTTCCGCCAGCAGTACCAGTCCACTACCGACCTGCCCGTCTACTTCGACGAGAGCCCGGCCGCGGTCGAGCGGCTCTCGCGCGATTTTGCGCGGGCGCTGGTGGCCGACGTCCTTGAAGGGCTCTGAAGGCCCTGAGCCGGCATTGCCGTTCCGGGCAACCCAGGCCCCACGAAGGACTGGCGACTGCCGTCCGGGCAGGATATTCTGGAGCCGCATGCAAGCACCCGCCATTGCCCGCCGCACGCTGAAGCGCGGAGAGGCCCGTTGAGCGGCTCGCGCTGGGGCGCGGGCTTCAGCGCCGTCGGCCGCTTCGTTGCTGAGATTGAATCGGCCGCCGCGGGGCAAGGGCAGCTCAAGCCGGGCTACGTACTGGCGGGCGACGAGGTCTTTCTCTATGACCGCTGCCGTGCAGCAGTCCTCAAGGCCTTCGTTCAGCCGGAGCTGAAAGATTTCTGCCTCTCCAACCTCGATCTAAGCTCGACGCCCATCTTTGAAGTGCTGGACCGTGCGCAAACCCCGTCGCTGATGGCGCCCTTTCAGGTCATCTTTGTGCGCGGAGTGCGTTCGCTCTACACGCGCGGCGCTAAAAAGGACGAGTTCGCCGCGCTGGACCGCTACTTCAAGTCGCCCAACCCGCAGGCGCTGCTCATCTTCGTGGCCGATTTTCTGCGCATCCCCACCGACGCGCGGCGCATGGAGATGGACGACAAGAACCGTTATGAGCGCCTTACCGAGACCCTGGGCGAACACTGCGGCATGGTGGAGCTGGCCCGCGTGAACGACGAGGACGCCATGCGCTGGGCCGTGGCCACGGCCAACGACGGCGGCGCGCGCCTGGAGCCCGACGCCGCGCGCGAGCTGGTGGACGCGCTGGGCGCGGACATGATGCTCATCGCGTCGGAATTGGAGAAGCTGCTGCTTTACACGCTCGGCCGCGGACGCATCACGCTGGGCGATGTGGAAACGATGGTGCTCGCCGCCAAGCAGCGCTCGCTTTACGAACTCACGGACGCCATCAGCGCCCGCAACGCCGCGCGCGCATTGGCGCTGCTGCATGGCCTGCTCAACAGCTCGGATGCCGGCGAGGACGCGGCCATCGGCCACCTCTACATGCTGGCGCGCACCTTCCGGCAGATGCTGGTGATTCTCGAGAAGAATGTGCGCGACTCGCGGGCCATCTGGCAGGCGCTGTGGCAGGGCTTTCGCATGCCGCCCTTCGCCGCGGACGACCTGATCCGTCAGGCCCGCCGCTACAAGAGCCGCCGCGAGCTGACGCGGGCCCTGCGCCTGATCGCGCGCGCCGACCTCGAGCTGCGCTCATCGCCGCCAGACAAGCGGCTGGTGCTGGAGCGGCTGGTCTACGACCTTGCCTCGGAGCCAAGGCAGGTGTCCGTCTTTGCGTCGTCTCAGTTGTCGCTTGAGGTTTAGAGCAACCGAACATTTACTGTAATGCTCCGAAGCGAAGTCCGAACCATGCGTGCGAGTCTTGCGGAGTGATGCGCGGGAGGAGTTCTGTGATGGCCTTGTCGAGGACTTCTTTTTATCGTGCCTTGGTGGAGCGCAGTAGCTGTTCGAGTTTGGACCAGGCCTTTTCGAGGGGGTTCTGGTCGGGCGAATAGGCGGGCAGATAGAGCACTCCGGCTCCTTGTCTTTCGATCAGCCCGGATACCGCGCCAGACTTGTGGGAACTGAGGTTGTCCATGACCACGACATGGCCTGGTTCGAGCACCGGCCAGAGCACATGCTCAACGTGGGCCAGAAAGATGCCGCTGCCGGCAGGCTCTTCAATGGTCATCGTGGCGATCATTCCCTTCAGGCTCATGGCGCTCGGAATGGTCATGATTTTCCAGTGCCCGCCGGGAGTCGCTTCGTGGATGCGCCGCCCTCCACGGCAGCGTCCGCGAAGCCGCATCATGGAAGTTGTAACACCGCTTTCGTCCAGATAAATCAACCGCTCCGGCGAGATGCGGCGGAGCGCTTCGAGGAACTCCCGGCGTCGTGCGAGATTTGCTTCGCTGTCCCGATCTTGAGCGTGGAGCGGCTTTTTTAAGCCGCAGCCCGAGCCGTCCAACCCAAACCCGCACCAGCGACCAACTCATTTCAACGCCGGTATCGGCGGCGATCCGGTCGCGCAGCTCGGCCACGGTTAAATCGGCGTGGGCGCCGATCAACTCCACGATCCGATCCGCCACCGCTGGACTTACTCGACTCTCCGGTCCCGGGCGGTGACGGACACGCTCGGCTTTTCCGGTTAGCTTCCTCTGACGGAAAATCTTCACACGCAGATCGTCCTCATAGGCTCGTGCCTTCTCGTTTGCGTCGCGGAGCATCGCCTCTACCACAGTACACTATCGGTGCTTTTGCTCTAGCTGTCGAGCTTTCCGGTTACGGCAACTGTGAAACCGCTGTGACGGCGTGGCGCAGAGGCCGGCGGCAAGGGCGCGTCGCGCGATGCCAGCGGTCTGCTTTTGGTTGTCAGCCAGATGCGCTGAAACCCGCATGGAATCTCGCGATTCGTGAACAACTCCGCCTGCCTCCGTGGCGTCCAAGGGAAGGTTGCCAGAGATGGCGCGGGAGGAAAGAGACATGCTCTGGACGATCTTCGTGATTCTGCTGGTTCTTTGGCTGCTGGGCATCGTGAGCAGCTACACCCTTGGCGGATTCATTCACATCCTGCTGGTTATTGCGCTGGTGGTGCTGTTGATTCAGTTGATCACTGGGCGGCGCCCGGTCCTTTGACGCGGGCTTCGCGCAACGTTCTGCGAGCGGAGGCACGAGGCGCCGCCCGCACGTCGTACGCCCACGCACGCAACCAGCCTGAGCACAACGATCACCATGGAGGTGGACCGTATGGACAAAGACAGCGTGAAAGGAACCGTGGATGATGCAATGGGCCGCGCCAAGCGCCAGGTGGGCGAATGGACCGGCAATGCCAATCAACAGGTGGAAGGCACCGCGCAGCAGGTCAAGGGAAAAGCGGAGAAGGTCTTCGGCCAGATAAAGGATGCCGCGCGCGACATGCAGTCCGACGCCGACCGCGAGCGCCAGCGCAATGCCGAGCGGGACCAGCAACACGCAGATCAGCAACACGCAGATCAGCAACACGCGGGTGCTGGCTCGCGCCAAAATCACCCGTAGCGTTCGGTCCTGTTGGTGCCGGGCGATTGACCCCGGTCCGGCGCGCGGCGCAGCCTTCCCCCTGCGCCGCGTATCTTTCTCCGCACCCGTGCCGGATCGATGCCGCGCACCCTTGCTCTGGCACATCGCGTGCTTCCACGGTATAGTGGTCCGTAGGCGGTGAACTTTCAGGCTTGGCCGCTGCCGCCTATGAATGGGGTGCGTCTTCCGCAGGAACTTCGGTTCACTGACGTTCGACGTTCCAACCTCGGAGACATCGGCATGGCGCGCCGTGGCGCGCGTACTCCGAAGTCCCGTGGATGCTCTAAGCTGCGTCCTCCTTCCCGCTTCCTGCCCGCTGTGCGGCTCCCCGCTGCCGCGCATATCTTCTGTGACTATTTGCGATGCCTGCTGGGCGGAGATTCCCGCCTCCGGCGATGCTCTGTGTGCCCGCTGCGGCGACACGTTGAGCAGGATCGACGTGGATGCCACCTGCCAGATGTGCCGCCTGGCTCCGCCGCCCTTTGAACGCGCCGTGGCCTACGGACCCTATGAAGGCCGCATGCGCGAGGCGATTCACGCGCTCAAATATGACCGGCTGCACCCGGCTGCGCGCGCGCTGGGGCTGAGGCTGGCCGCGGCAATCGGTCAACTGGCGGGGCAGGCTCCGCGGGAGATGATCGTGGTCCCGGTGCCGCTTCACCGTCGCAAGCGCTCCGAGCGGGGTTTCAATCAGGCGCGGCTGCTGGCGGCCGAGGCTCTGCGGGTTTTGCGCACCACCCATCCGGCGTGGCGGCTGACGCTGGCCGACAGCCTGATTCTTCGCTCCCGAGCAACCGAAACCCAGGCTGGATTGACTACGCGGCAGCGGCGGCTCAACGTGCGCGCGGCGTTTCGCGTGCGCGACGAGAAAGCCGTCGCGGGTAAGCATATATTGATTGTCGACGACATTCTGACCACCGGAGCCACGGCGCGGGCCGCGGCGCGGGCGCTGCTGGCGGCGGGCGCCGAGACCGTGTGGGTGGCCACGCTGGCGCGGGCGCGCCGGGCTGGGCTCGCGATGCCACAGCAATTCACTTCTTTGGCCGAAGATTTGCAGCACGGCCCGGCAATCCTGAACGCGGAAGGCATGCACGCAGCATTGAACACGACAGCGAACCAACCATCTTTGTGACGAGGGACATGGGATGTCATTGGGAAAAGCGATGATTCATGCACGCAAGCAGAAGTCGGCCGCCCGGGCCGTGGCGCTGGCCGCCGAGCAACCGGCTGGCCAGCGCAGCAGCCAGTCCGTCCAGGTGCTGCAGATGCCGGTGCTGGTGTTGAACGCCTCCTATGAGCCGATCAACATCTGCGGCGCGCGGCGGGCGCTGGTGCTGGTGCTCAAGGGCATTGCGCGCACCGAGGAGGAGCACGGCCTGACCCTGCACGCGCAGCGCTGCCGCGTGGCCATGCCTTCGGTCATCCGGCTGCTCGAGTATCGGCGCATTCCCCATCAGACGCGGGCTCTCTCGCGCAAGAACATCCTGCTGAGGGACCGCAACACCTGCCAGTATTGCGGCGTGGTGCTGCCATCGAGCGAGCTGACGCTCGATCATGTGCAGCCGCGCTCGCGGGGCGGCAACTCGACGTGGGAAAACCTGGTGGCCTGCTGCCACTCCTGCAACCGGCGCAAGGGCAACCGGCTGCTGCATGAGATCGACGACATGATTCTGCGCCGCGAGCCGCGCCCCTTCTCGCTGCACACCAGCCGGCAGATCATGCGCATGCTGGGGCGCGGGGACGATCGCTGGCGGAAGTATCTTTTCTACTGAGTGGGCTTTTCACGCGTGACGCTTAGAGTTGTGCTTGCCCACCCTTTGTGCAAAATGCGCACAAAGGATGGGGCACCCCGGTTTCGTCTGGAATGGCATTTTTTTAGTTTGAGGTTGCCGGCGGAGTTGCGAGCAGCGTGGCCAGCGTGGCGCCGATG
>DASQSP010000068.1:0-2988 GCA_035642355.1 Occallatibacter sp. | reverse complement strand
GTCTCGGGGATAGCGGCGCAGTTGACGGCGACGAAGGGTTTGGGCTTGCGCGGGCTGAGCTCGTGCAGGGTGCGGGCGACGACCTCTTTTCCGGTGCCGCTTTCGCCGGTGATGAGAACGGATACGTTGCTGGGGGCAACTCGCTCGATGAGGGCGAAGATGTCCTGCATTTTCTTGGAGGAGCCGACCAGCGAGCCGAGGACACCTTTTTCGCGCAGCTTGCGGCGGGTGAAGTCCAGTTCCAGCTCGGTCTCGCGCTGGCGCGAAGCGTTGGCGAGGATCATCTTGAGGCGGGTGGGATCGACCGGCTTCTGGATGAAGTCATACGCGCCCAGCTTCATGGCCTCGACGGCGCGATCGATGGAGCCCTGCGCGGTGAGCAGGATGACGCACTGCTTGTCGGGGAGTTCGCTGAGACGGTTCAGCAGTTCGATGCCATCCATGCGGGGCATCTTCATGTCGGTGACGATGATCCCGGGCTGCCAGGCCATCACCTTGTCCAATGCTTCGGCGCCGTCGCGCGCGGTTTCCGTGCGATATCCCCACCCGGAGACAAGTTCGGCCAGCCCCATGAGTGCGTGGAGCTCATCTTCTACGATCAGTACCTTCTCACCTGCCATGGACTACTGCTCTTTCTCAAATTGCTGTGAATTTTATCTTGTTTGCGCCACGCTGTCTGCCGGCTGGTTACCACTGGAATACCGCAATTGGCGCGGCGTTCCCGAAGCGGTCAAACCCGTGAAGCAGCTTCTACATCTTTCTATCTATCCATGTTAGACCTCGAAGTCGCTCCGCAGGAGCTGAAGACGATGTTGGTGGGCCAAGATCAGCCCTTGCTGCTGGATGTACGCGAGCCCTGGGAGACGAGCGCGGCAGGCTTTCCCGGGGCGCACACCATGCCCATGGGCGAGGTGCCATCGCGGGCCTTCCACGAACTGTATCCCGACGGACGTATCGTCGTGATCTGCCATCACGGGATCCGCTCGCTGAATGTGGCGAACTGGCTGCGCACCCAGGGATTTGAGCACACGCAGTCGCTGCGGGGCGGGATCGATGCCTGGTCGCGGGATGTGGATCCGGCGGTCGTGCGGTATTAGGGGTCTGTCCGCCGATCCGGATGCATATTCAGGCAAAGAGTTCCCCGCAACCGGCAATGCCCCTCCTGATTCCCTGACGCAGTCTCGTCTATGATCGCTCGGAAAGAAAAGATCGGGCGATCCGGTCTTCAATCCATGCAACGCGACTTCAACATTAAAAAGTTCCAAAGAGACGTCAGGGGGGAGAGATCGAATGGCAGCGGTTGAGTATGCGCGGGAGAATCAGGCGCGATTTCTGGATGAACTGAAGGATTTGCTGCGGATTCCCAGCATTTCCACGCTGCCGGAACACAATGGCGATACACGTCATGCCGCGGAGACGCTGGCCGCGGAGATGAAACGGATCGGGCTGGAGCATGTCCGGTTGATCGAAACCGCGCACGGCGGAGCGGCCGGACATCCGCTGGTCTACGGAGATTGGCTGCACGCGGCGGGGAAGCCGACGGTGCTGTGCTACGGGCACTACGATGTGCAGCCGCCCGATCCGCTGGACGAGTGGCTGACGCCGCCCTTTGAGCCGACCGAGCGCGACGGGAACCTGTACGCGCGCGGCGCGGTGGACGACAAAGGCCAGATGTACATGCATTTGAAGGCGCTGGAGTCGCTGTTTCAGGCGGGCGAGAAGGGGACGGGCAAGGGCAAGCTGCCGGTGAATGAGCGGGTGATTCTGGAGGGCGAGGAGGAGGTTGGCGGCGAAGGGATTGCGAAGTTCGTACGCGAGCATGCCGAGGAGTTGAAGGCCGACTTCGCTCTGGTATCGGATACGGAGATGTTTGCGCCGGAGCTGCCGACCCTGTGCGTGGGGCTGCGCGGCATGATCTACACCGAGATCGAGGTGCGGGGTGCGAAGGTGGATCTGCACTCCGGGATGTACGGGGGCGCGGCGCCGAATCCTTTCGTGGCGCTGGCGCAGATCGTCGCGGGATTGAAGGACCGCGCAGGACGGATCCAGATCCCGGGCTTCTATGACGATGTGGAAGCGCCGTCGGCGGAGGAGAAGGCGGCGTGGAAGCGGCTGCCGTTCGACGAAGAACACTACCGCGAGACGGAGGTCGACTCGCCGGTACTGACAGGCGAAGCGGGGTATTCAGTATTGGAGCGGACGTGGACGCGGCCGACACTGGATGTGCACGGGATGCCGGGGGGCTTTATCGGAGCCGGGGCGAAGACGGTGATTCCGGCGCGCGCGACGGCGAAGGTGTCGATGCGGCTGGTGCCGGCGATGACGCCGAAGCGGGCTTTTGCGCAGTACAAGGCGCATGTGGAGTCGCTGACGCCGGAGGGTGTGACGGTGGAGGTGCGGATGATTCACTCCGCCGATCCGCTCGTCATCCGGACGGACAATCCGTATGTGACCGCGGCGGAGGCGGCGATGCGGGAGGTCTTCGGCAAGGAGACGGTCTTCGTGCGCGGCGGCGGATCGATCCCGATCGTGGGTGACATCGAGCGGCACTTGAAGATCCCCTCGGTGATGATGGGCTTCGGACTGCCGGACGATAATCTGCATGCGCCGAATGAGAAGTTCCATATCGCGAATTTTCATCGTGGGATTGAGTCGATCATTCGCATGTTGGAACTGCTGGGCGGCTGACTGCCATGGATGCCGAAGGCTGGGTGCTGGCAGGTGGCCGGAGCCTGCGGATGGGACGCGACAAGGCCGGCGTTGCCCTGGCCGGCCGTCCGCTGCTGGAACACATGTTGGACAAGCTGCGCATGCTGGGGCTGCGGGCACGCGTGGCGGGGCTGCGTGCGCCGGTTGCCAATGTTGCCGCGGAGGTCGTTGCTGCGGAGATTTGGAGCGATGCGCATCCGGATTGCGGGCCGCTGAGCGGGATGGAGACGGCGCTCCAGAAGAGCGAGGCGGCGCTGGTGCTGATGGTGGGAGTCGATC
>DASQSP010000067.1:0-7805 GCA_035642355.1 Occallatibacter sp. | reverse complement strand
CTCACGCAGATGCGCGTGAACGGTTTGGGCACAAGGAAGCGATCCCACGAGCCCATCGTCCAGGCCCGCTCCGGCTCAAGGTGAAAGACGCCGATGGGTGTGCCCGTCCTCTGCGCCAGCTTGATCGGCCCCATTTTGGTCTGGTAGATCGGCCCCCGCGGACCGTCCGCGGTAAAGATCGCCGCGCTGCCGGCCTCGACCGCGCGCGCCAGTCCCAGCAGCCCACCGCTGGCCCCGCGCGAGCTCGACCCGCGCACCGTGCCGAAGCCGAACCGGCGCAGAATGCGCGTAATCAGTTCGCCGTCAAAGCTGCGGCTCACCAGAATCACCGCCTCGGACCTGCGAAAGTAGAGCGTGCAGGCCAGCACGCACTGGTGCCAGAAGCAGTAGACCTGCGGCCAGGCTCTTTGTCCCATGACCACCGGCTCCACACCCTCTTCGGCGATGACTTCAAAGCGCCACGTCCGTCCAACCATCCACAGCAGCGCACCCACCAGACGCGGCGTCACAGCCAGCACAAGGCGCTGGCCCAGCGTAAAGCGAGGGCTGTCGTCGGCGGTCACGCCTCTTGATTCTAGCGGGGAGCAGCCGCCTGGGACTGGTCTCCCGTCTACTGCGCCGTTCCGTTCGATCGTGTGGCGTGGCGCAGCGGAAAATCTATTTCAAAGCCGAATTGGCCGCCGATCTTCGGGCTGGCGATGTGGCTGCCGCCCAGCACCGCGAAGGTTACGGCCATGCGCGGAGTGAGCTGATACCAGCCGCCGGCCGATCCTTGCAGTTGATCTCTGGCCAGCCCCTTGTTGGTGGCGGCGGCGCCGTATGCCTCCACGCCCAGGCTGAGCCGTGAAGTCCAGTCGTGGCTAATTGAGAGGCCACCGGTGTACACATGGCCGCGCGTCGTTTGCGTCCCCAGCACGCCCGTGCTGGTGTTGCCCGCGAACAGATAACCGAAATTCGCGTTCACGCGAGTTTTATCCGAGAGCGGCTCCTGCGCGATCGTATTCAGCGCGTAGTCGGTCAACCCCGAGCCCAGTTCGTTGCTCGAATCTCCGGTGGGAAATTCGATATACAGGCTCGCGGAAAGAGCGGGGACGCTCAACGGCCTGGTCGACTTGAAAAAATTCCATTTCACGCCGAGGTCCGTGTCTCCCGGGCCGTAGGAGCTTTTTGCGCCCCCGGTGCGCAGGATCGACAAATACGGTGAGTCGAGGTCGAGTTCCAGGCCATGCGGCAGGCCGTAGTTCAGCTTGTAGTTGATCGTATTCTGGCGCAGGTCCGGGTACTGCGCCGACTGCAGTCCGTCGATCTCGTCAAAGCCCTCAAAGTGCAGCGTGCCGTTATCGGTCACATCGGCGTTGTCGGTGTAGAAGGGCAGTTGCGCCATGAGCGGCCGGGTGCAGAAGGCCAACCACAGCGCAACAAAAAGGAATCGGCTCCAAGCTTTCATCAGGCACCGTATCGTACGACGCTGCTCCCGATTCGCTGTGTCAATAGTTTGTGAACACTGCATCCGGCTGCCCTAGTACCGTGATCGTGAAGATTCGTGGTTTCCCAGGTCTCAAAAGCGAGACCTGGGGCACCCAGATTCGTCGCGCGATTGCAAGATCATCCGGTCACGGGACTAGCTGTAGCGCAGCCAGCGCATCAGCTCCGGCAGCGTAGCCCGCTTGCCATACATCAGGATGCCCACGCGATAGAGCCGCGTCGAGAACCACAGCACGCCCCAGATGCTCACCATCAGCAGGCCAATCGACGCCGCGAACTGCCACCACGGCGGAATCTCCGACGCCATGCGCAGGAACATGATGATCGGCGCGGTAGGCGGAAACAGCGACGCCGCCACCGACCAGAAAGAATTTGAGTCGTTGATCACCAGCACGATGAGCGCGAAGCTCAGCCAGGTGGGCGCAGCGGCCAGCGGCATGTACATCTGCAGCTCCTGCTCGGTCTCGCACGTCGCCGCGAGGCCCGCGAACAGCGAGCTGTAGAGCAGGTAGCCCAGCACAAAATAAACGGGGAAGAGAATGGCCTCGGTCCAGCTCACATGCACTTGCATCTCGCCGGTCATAATGGCCGCGGCCAGCGGTGAAACCAGCAGCGCGCCGCCCGCCACCAGCCAGATGGCAATCTGCGTCAGCCCCACCGCGCCCACGCCGATCAGCTTGCCCGCCAGCAGGTCGCCGGGCTTGGCAATCGCCAGCATCACCTCGAAAATGCGCGAGGTCTTCTCCTGGATGATCGAGCGCGCCACGTTCATGCCGTAGATCATGGTCGTCATCGAAAGCAGAATGGCCATCACGTAGCCCTTCCAGAACGATGCTTCCGCGTTGCTCTTCACCACGCTGCCGTCCTTCTTCACCTGGAAGGTATGGAGCGGCACGCCGTCCACCAGCGCGTCGGCGTCCTTCTGCCCCATGCCCTGCGCCATCAGGTGCGCGTCCAGCGCCGCATGGGTCACCGCCGACTTCATCCGCGCGCCGGTGATGAAATCACCCGACGACGGAGACGAGTACGAAGCCGCCGGCATCTTGCCCGGCTGCGATTCCACCCAGAGAAATCCATCAAGCTGGCCCGAGGCCACCTCCTGCACCAGCCGCGCGCGATCCGCATCGGTCGCCGGCGCAATCACGTCCACATGCGCCTTGGCTTCCTTGTCGCCGATGATCTGGTCGCGAATCTCCTTCGCCAGCGCTGGGTCGTTCGCGGCCACGGCCATGTGCCGGTTCGCGCCCAGCCCCAGGCCGGAGAGATAGGCCACGCCCAGAATCGCGGCAAACACGGCAGGCACGCCAAACGTCGTCATGCGAAAGGCGCGCCCGCGCACCTGTTCCAGATACTCGCGCCGCGCAATCAGCAGAATATTACGCATCGACTTTGCCTCCCACTGTGCGGATGAATATCTCTTCAAGCGACGGCTCCACCATCTCGAACCGGAAGATCTTTGCGCCCGCCGCGGCCTCGGCCAGCAGCTTCTGCGCGTCGCCGTGCGGCCTCAGCCTGATCTCCGCGTGGCCGGAAAAATTCTTTGCCTCTTCAATCTCCGGGCTGTTGAGAAAACTGGCGCTGCCCTCAAACTCCACCACAACATGGTTGCGCTCGTAGCGCGACTTGATCTCGCGCACCCGCCCCGCCAGCACCGCCTCGCCCTTGTTCACCAGGCAGATCGAGTCGCACAGCTTCTCCACCTGGTCCATGCGGTGCGTCGAAAACACAATCGCCTTGCCTTCGTTCTTCAATTCCAGCAGAGTCGTTTCCAGCAGTTGCGCATTCACCGGATCGAGCCCGCTGAACGGCTCGTCCATCACGATCAGCCCCGGGTCGTGCAGCAGCGCTCCGATGAACTGAATCTTCTGCTGCATGCCCTTCGACAGCTCCTCGGTCTTCTTCTCGAGCACATCGTCGATCGCCAGCCTCTGCGTCCACGCGGCTGCGCGCTTGCGCGCCTCTGCGGCGGTCAGGCCGTGCAGTTCGCCGAAGAAGACAAGCTGCTCGATCACCTTCATCTTTTTATAGAGGCCGCGCTCCTCGGGCAGATAGCCCACGCGCTCCAGGCTCTTGCGCTCGAACGGCGCATCGAACAGCTTCACCGAGCCCGAGTCCGGCAGCGTGATGCCCATCATCATGCGGATAGTGCTCGTCTTGCCCGCGCCGTTCGGGCCCAGCAGCCCGAACATCTGTCCCACGTCGATCGAGAGGCTCAGGTCGCACACTGCAACCTTGCTCTCGTAGGCCTTGGTTACTCCAGCGAGTTCAACAACAGACATCCGGTCTCCTGCCTGGCCCGTCTCTTGCCTGTCCGGTCTGCGGCTCACGGTTGAGTGAAACACAGCCGCCGCGCGGGCGGGCTTCCTGCTCTTTTACGCATCGCTGCGCCGCCCGGTTCCGGCGCGCGCTTTAACTGTGCTTGTTATAAGCCGGCTGACCGGCCATCACCAGAGCGCTCGTCTTATCGCCGTGGATGTAGCGGCAGCACCAGTAGGTCTCGCGCATCTGGCTTTCATCCTGCGCGGTCAGGTCCATGTAGCGAATGCGCCCGTACAGAAACAGCGTTGCCTGCCAGCGCTCCACCTTCTTCAGCGAATCGGCGGTCTTGCAAATCGCCGGCAGATCCTCGCGGTTGAAGGCCCAGATGCCCGTCGCCTCGCCCGGCAGCAGCACAATCGGCTCCGCCTCGTCGCTCTGCGTGGAAACATCGAACTCCGGCGTCACCGGCAGTTGGGTCTCATCGGTCGTAATGCGCACCTGGTCAACGGAGCCCACAATGCGCGCCGGACTGCGACCGCGATTGGCCGCCATCACCTTGAAGCTGCTCTCCACCGTCAGAAACGGCTCCACGGTCACCACAATCCAGGGCCGCTCGGAGTTGGCGATAGCCTGCGCCAGTGTCAGCGCCGCCGTGGCGCCCTCCATGGCGGCCTGCGCCGTGGCCGTACCGGTTTCAACGTGCTCCTTGATGCGCTTGAGTGTGCGCAGCGCCAGCATGATGCCCACATAGCCCAGCACCGCGAGCAGGATATTCGCGCCCCACGCCGCCTGTTCCCGCCATCCCCACTCCGGCGCGGGAATCGACGGCGGATTCACAATGATCTGCGGCGGCTGCGCCGGTTCGCTGGACGCGTCCGGACTCGCGCTTGTCGCGGGTGCGCTGGTAGCGGGTGCGCTCTTGGCGGGGTTGGCGGGGTGGTTTGCCGGGGGAGTAACGGCGGTTTGCGCGGCTATAAAAACAGGTGTCTGCACAAAGCAGACAAGCGCAAGCAGCACCGCGAATCGCCTGGACATAATGCCTGCACTATACCAGCTTGAGCCGCGTAGCCCGGCCACTTCAGACTGAACGCGAGGTTATAAAGAAGTGTCGTTTGCGGAGATGTTGCGCGCCGCTCAGGCCGAGACTGAAGCCGAGCCCACGCTCTCCGGCTCATAGGGCATCTCGGAATCGGCAAGACGAATCAGCCGGTGCAGGTAAGCCCGCGAAATTCCCAGGCTCCGCGCGGCCAGAGTCTTGTTGCCGTTGTTGTCGCGCACCGCGTCCACCGCCAGCCGGACCTTGTAGTCGCGCAACTGCCGCTCAAAGGTGCAATCCGGGGCGCACTCCGGGCTGTACTCGCTGATGTCGATCACCTTGTCCGCGTGCATGGCCAGCGGCAGGTCTTCAGGCCGGACGTTCACGCCCGGCGCCAGGATGATGGCGCGCTGAATCGTGTTCTCGAGTTCGCGCACATTGCCCGGCCACGCGTAGCTTTGCAACATCGCCATCGCTTCCGGGCCAATCGACTGCATCGGCTTCTGGAACATCTGCGCGTAGTGGTGCAGGTAGTGGGTCGCGATCTGCGGAATATCCTCGGCGTGGTCGGCGAGCGCGGGAGAATTGATGCTCATCACATTGATGCGGTAGTACAAGTCCTGCCGGAACTTGCCCTCGGCTACCAGCTTGCCCAGATCCTGGTGCGTGGCAAAAATCATCCGCGCCTTCAGCGGAATCAGCCTGCCGCTGCCCAGCCGGCTGAACTCCATCCGCTGCAGCACGCGCAGCAGCTTCACCTGCGTATAGAGGCTCAGGTCGGCGATTTCGTCCAGAAACAGCGTGCCCTCGCGCACCTGCTCGAAGTAGCCCTCGCGCATGCCCACCGTGCCTGTGAATGCGCCCTTCTCGTGCCCAAAAAGCTCGGCCTCGATCAGCGACTCAGGAATCGCTCCGCAGGAGACCGCGACAAAAGGCTTGTCCGCGCGCGAGCCGAGGTTGTGAATGGCGCGCGCGATCAGTTCCTTGCCCGTCCCGCTCTCGCCCGTCACCAGCACCGAGGCATTCAGGTTCGCCACGCGATGGATCAGCTGGTACACCTGCCGGATGGGGGCGCTCGATCCAATCAGCCGGTCGCAGCCGCCGGTGGCCGCAACGCGCTGGTGCCCGGCCTGCAGTTGCCGCTTCAGTTGCGTGTACTCGCTGGCCCGCTCCAGCATCGACTCCAGCGCGCGCATCGAGAGCGGCTGCTCGCAGAACGCGTACGCGCCCAGTTGCACCAACTCGAGCGCCGCGGAACGCTGCTCATCGCCGGCCAGCACCACCACGGAGGTCTGCATCTGGAGCAAGCGCTGCGCACAGGACATCTGTTCCCTGGGAGAAATCGGCCCCGGCGCCAGATCGAGAATCAGCACGTCGCATGTTGCCGCATCCATCAGCCGCCGCGCGTCGCGCTCGGTCGACACCCGCTCCAGCTCAAACGCGTCGCCCAGCCCTGAAGCGAGCAGCGGCAGCAATGCCCGGTCTTCTGAAAACAGCCCGATTCCGATCATGATCCGTCAGTCTCTCGTAGTCCAACGTTCGTGCGCGCCGCTGCGTTCCTGATGCGCCGAAGAAAACCTCTCGTCCGCGCGATGGCTTTCCGCCCAAAAGCACGCCTCGCCCCGGAACACGCTTTTGGGCGGACCCGTCCCAGGGCAAACAAGGGCCGGACCCCTACCCGAATGAAAACTGTCTCGTGCTCGTAATTCTCAGATAGCGCAGCCATTGGGTCAATACCACACCGGTGCCTTCGTGTAACACCTAGGTAACCGCAAATCTTTGCGTTTTCCAATTACGGAAGATGTGCGCCCCGATTGGCTATCGCGTTTTTCTCCATTGCCATTGCGCAGCTAAGTTACCATCGATGGTTCGATTTGCGTTTTTCATCGTATGCGCCGTAGGCATTCCCCGCCACCGCCGCTACTGTATCTCATATGGATTCCTCCTCCGACGCGCAGACTGGAGCACCCGTGACGCCCGGAACCAGAGAGATTTCGCCGCGGTTGCGCGTCGCTTCGCGTCATCTGATGAACGTTGCCATTCTCATGGCGCTGCCCATGCTCGTCGCATCCACCCTCAATACCTACCTCACACTCTGCGTCGACCCCGACATCTGGTGGCATCTGGCCGACGCGCGCATCCTCGTCACCACCCATCACTTCATCTGGAACGATCCCTACTCCTTCACCGTCCTCGGCCATCCCTGGATCGATTGGGAGTGGCTCTCGGAGCTGGCTTTCTGGTTCAGCTACCAGGGACTCAAGCTGCAGGGCATTTATCTCGTCACCTGGCTGCTGCTCGCGGGCAACATCGTCTTCATCTACTTCCGCGGCTACCGCATGAGCCGCAGCGCCGACGCCGCCCTATGGACCTCGGCCATCGCCTTCATCCTGATGACCGTCAACTCCGGCCCGCGCACCATCGAGTTCGCTTACCTCGCCATGTCCAGCGAACTGCTGATCCTCGAAGAATTCGATCGCGGCAACAAACAATTCGTCTGGCTACTGCCGCCGCTCTTTTGCCTTTGGATCAACCTGCACGGCTTCTGGTTCGCGGGCATGGTTCTGCTTGGCATGTACATCGCCGGGGGCTTGTTCTCCATCGACATCGGCGCCTTTCAGCAGCAGGCATTCAGCAAGCCGGACCGCAATCGCCTGCTCGCTGTCTTCGCCGCCAGCGTCCTCGCGCTGCTCATCAATCCCTACGGCTGGCACCTGACATGGAACCCCGTGGACATGATCCTCAACCAGAAGGTGAGCGTCTCTACCATCGCCGAGTGGCAGCCCATCAGGCTCGGCACCCTCGAAGGCTGCACTGTGGTCTTCGCCATCGCGCTCATGGTCGTCTGCAACTGCGTGCGCGGCCGCAAGTGGAAGCTCTTCGAGCTGGCCTTTGTCTTTCTCGCCTGGTACGCGGCTGTCGCGCACATCCGCTTCTCTTATTTCGCGGTGGTGCTCACCACGCCCATGCTGGCCCGCGATCTGGCCCGCGCATTCAAGCTCGATCCCGACGCCAATACCATCCC
>DASQSP010000066.1:0-2271 GCA_035642355.1 Occallatibacter sp. | reverse complement strand
GAGGTGCTGCTTCACCGCTTCCAGCGCCCGCTGATCACGCGCGACGAGCAAGACGCGGGCGCCCAGCTGCGCGAAACGCACGGCGATGGCGCGGCCGATGCCGCGCGATGCGCCGGTGATGAGAGCGGTCCTGCCGGCGAGGGCTGAGTTCGCGGCTGCACTGGGAACATTTTCCGGTGGAGTGTGGCTCGGTAACATTGGCCCTCCAGGGGCTGGGACCGTGATATTGGGATCGTTACACAGGACAATGGTTCGCTTCCAGGCGATCTGAGGAGAGACATTCCAGTGACATTCTCTTGCGCGGATGAGTCAACGCGGTGGCGATCCACCGCATCTCTTACCGGTGATTGTCCAGCTACCAGCCGGGGCAAGGTGCGTTACGCTTGCATGGGGGGTGGCTGGTTCTTATAATCCAGCCACATTGCCGCGCCGTTTCTTTTCCCCGGACAAATCGATAGACGTGCCAGTTTGGTGCGCTTTCGGGAGTGCCGTGGGTGTGGAAGACTGCAGGTACGGAATATCCGGAAACAAATCGCTGCACTTCTCTTTAGGAGCGTTGAATGAAGAAGGTCGCCTTAGCTTCTCTGCTGGCAATCGCTACCAGTATGCTGTGCGCTACGCCAATCGCCCTGGCTCAGGCTGCGGCCTCGGGTGCACAGCCGTCGATCACAATCAAAGATCCTGCCGAGTACAACGACTACTCGAACGCGATCAGCCAGTCTTCGCCCGCGGCGAAGGCCTCCGCTATTGAAGCGTTCCTCACCAAGTATCCGAACTCTGTGGTGAAGGAAGAGATGCTGGAGCAGCTGATGGCTGCCTACCAGGGGCAGAACAACCTGGATAAGACGGTGGATGCGGCCAGCCGCCTGCTGCAGACGGATCCGAATAACCTGCGGGCGCTGGCGATCACTGTCTATATCAAGAAGCAGCAGGCGGCGCAGAAGTCGACCCCGGCCGATCAGCAGCCGCTTCTGGACGAGGCTGCCGCGGACGCGCAGAAGGGTCTGGCGGCTCCCAAACCGGCGAACATGTCCCAAGCTGACTTCGACAAGCTGAAGGCGGCGGTTACCCCGATCTTTTATGGCGCGATCGCGACGGATGACCAGTTGAAGAAGGACTATCCCGGCGCGGAAGATAACTTCAAGAAGGAGCTGGCAGCGGTTCCGATCGCCCAGACTCAGACCGGTCCGCAACTGAACGATACTTACTTGCTGGGACAGGCGTACGCGCAACAGACTCCGCCTGATCTGAAGAACGCGGTGTGGTTTCTGACGCGCGCGGCCGCGTATGCTCCACCGGCGGCCAAGGACCAGATCGAGAAGGCGGCCGAGTATTACTACAACAAATACCACGGCAGCATGGACGGCTTCGACCAGGTGAAGACGCTGGTGACGCAGTCAGTGCTTCCGCCCGATAGTTACAACCCCACTCAGTTCATTCCGCCGTCGCCTGCAGACCAGGCTGCCAAGGTGGTCGCCTCAACCCCGGATCTGAAGACGCTGAACCTGAACGACAAGGAGTTCATCCTCTTCAACGGCAAGCCGGAAGACGCGGGCAAGATGTGGGACACGATGAAGGGACAGACCTACCAGATTCCAGGCAAGGTTGTCTCGGCGACCGCGAATTCCGTGCAGCTTGCTGTGACGGACGATGCGAAGGCCTCGAACACGGCAGACTTCACCATCAACATGAAGAAGCCGCTGACGACGCCACCGGCAATCGGCGCCATGGTGAGCTACGATGCCACCTTCGATTCGTACACGCAGAATCCGAAGATGATCACGCTCATCGATGGCGCGCCGCCGGCACCAGAGAAGCCGGCTCGGCGAACGCCCCGCAAGCGTTCTGCTGCGCACTAACAGCAGAATTGCAGGCGAAGCAAAGGGAGGGCGGCCAGTCGGCCGCTCTTCCTCTTTTGTGGGGGTAGAGCGACCCTTGGACGCGTGGTAGATTGGCCTTGCTATGCACTCTCCCGACGCACGTGGCAGGCATGCGAACCAATCCGGACGCGGAATTCTCGCACTGGCGTTGACTCTTGTATGCGTCGCGCCAGGCGTGGCGCAGTTCCACCGCAACGGGCCGCCGCCGCCCGGCGAGGAAGAGAAGATTGCCGCGCTTGAGGCGCGTACCTCGAAGCTGCCGGTTCTCGATGCGGGAGAGATGAGCACAGCGGCCCGTGCGCTTCTCCAGCAGAGGGAAGTGGAGGTGAGCAGCGCGGCGGCGTTTTACGGCTTCGACATCAGCGACAGCCACTGGACATATCAGCAGATC
>DASQSP010000065.1:0-5135 GCA_035642355.1 Occallatibacter sp. | reverse complement strand
GCAGGTTGGTGAGCACCTGCAGCAGGCGATCGGCGTCGGCGGTGATCTCCACCTGGGTCTTGTCGTGGATCAGCAGCACGCCGGCGGACTCGGCCACGAGCTGCATCCCGTCCATGGACTGGCGCACCAGCTCCGCCATCTGCACGGGGCGGAAGACGAGCGGCTCGCGGCCGCTCTGAGCGCGCTCGAGGTCGAGAATGTCGTTGATGAGGCGGACGAGGCGGTCGGAGTTGCTGAGCGCGATGCGCAGCAGGTTGGTGGCCTTGTCGCTGACATCGCCGAGGATGCCGGAGGAGAGCAGGCCCAGCGCGCCGCGGATGGAGGTGAGCGGGGTGCGCAGCTCGTGGCTCACGGTGGCCACGAATTCGTCTTTGAGGCGGTCGAGGGCGTAGCGCTGGCTGATGTCGCGAAAGCTGAGCACGGAGCCCGAGTAGCGGCCCTGATCGAGAATGGGATTGAGGAAGTACTCGGCCGCGAAGCCCACGCCGTTGGCGCGAAAGATGGTGTCTTCGCCGGTGGCCGGAATGCGGCTGTTTGAGGCGCGCAGCAGGGCGCAGCCGGGGCCGCACTTCTTGCTGTCCGGGGCGCTGCCGTGGACCAGCTCATGCACCGGCTTGTCGATGAGGCTGGCGGCGGGCGCGCCCAGCAGGCGGGTGGCGGCGGGATTGGCGAAGCGCACCAGGCCGTTGCGATCGACGCCGCAGATGCCGTCGGCCACCGAGTGCAGCAGAATCTTCTGCTGGCGGCTCAGCTCCTCGGCGCGCTCGCGCTCGCGGGTGCGGGCCAGCATCTGGCCCAGTGAGGCAGCCACGGTCTCCATGGCCGCCGTGGTTTCGCGGTCTTCGCGAAGTTTCAGATGACAGTAGAACTCGAGGATGGCGAGAACATGATTGCCGACCTGCACGGGAACGGCCCAGCCTGAAATCATACGATGCTTCTGGGCCATGCGGGCGCGAGGGTCGCCGCCGAACTTGACCAGCTCTGTAACCCAGACGAGGCGGCCCTCGGCCCAGGCGCGGCCGGGCAGGCTGCCGCCCGGCGCAAATGTACTGCCCATGCTCTCCTGGATGAGCTGCTCCGCCTGCTTGCCAGGCACGCCCCATGCGGTGGAGAACTCGAGCCGGTCCTCATCGGTGTTGATGTCCCACTTGATGGCCACGTCCCAGCCCTGGGAGACGCAGAGGGCCTCGAGCACGCGCATGGCGGCCATGTCTGCCGAGACGTTTTCACCAACAATCTGCGTCACCAGCAACTGCAGGGTGAGGCGATGGTCGCGCTGTTTCTGCTGGGTCACATCGCGGATCATGCACTGCACGGCCATGGCCTTGCCGGCGCGGCGGCGCTGATGCAGGCTCACTTCCAGTTCCTGCAGGTGGCCGTCGGCGGTTTCGTTGCGCAGGGGCGCACGGTCGATGATTTCCCCCTCCAGCACGCGGCGCATGAGCGCGGCGGCGTCGGCGCGGCTGTCGGAGCTGAAGGCCTGCTCAAAAAACTCGCTCTCAGCCTGGGCGGAGACGGTGGCAATAAAGCAGCGCTTCCAGGCCGGGTTCACATAGAGGAAGCGGCCGGTGAGGTCGAGCGTGGCGATCATCTCGCTCGAGTTTTCGAAGACGTCGCGGTAGCGCTCGCGGTTTTCGCGTTTCCACTGCTCGCCGCGCACGTTCGTGCTCAGGTCGATGGCCACGGCGGCCAGGCCGGTGAGCTCGCCGTCTCGATTGCGCAGCGCGGAGATGTGCAGGCGCACGGGAAAAATCGTGCCGTCCTTGCGGCGCAACTGGGTTTCGATGCTCGGCACCTGGCTGGGCGGGAGCGTGCGCATCATTTCGGCGTAGGCTTCGAGACGATGCTCAGGCGAGCCGCCGGGGGAGTGCTCGATGCCGCTGACGCGCTGCATCTCCGCGACAAGACGCGCGCCTTCGCCGGGCCCAAGCAGATCGATGGTATGCTGCTGCTCGGTCAGCTCGGAGGCGCGATAGCCGAGCAGCCGCTCGGCGGTGGGATTGACGTAGGTGAGATGCCCGTCGAGCGAGAGGGAGACCACGATGGGACCGGCGGAATCGAGCAGATCCCTGAGCGGATCGCCGGCATAGCGGCCCGCGGCCTCGCGCTCCACGGCATTGTCCGCGAGAAGGCGCATCGCCACGGCGAAGGTGAGGCCCATGGCAACCATCAGTAGAAGCCAGTCGTACTTCGGGCCGTTCTCCAGATAGGCGCAGATGCCGCCCGCGGCCATCGCCAGCGAGACCGCGGCCAGCACGGACCAGGTGGAGGGTGAAGGCGATCGCGCCGGGTCCTTCGATTTTCGGGCTCCGCTGCTCTCCATGCTGTTGCGGCTCTCCTGCAAAACGGCTGATCCCGCATCGGCGGGCCGGCCGCCCGAATGCCGCGGCGGTCCCTTTGACCGGAAATGCGGGTGGCCTCGTACGCGGTCTCCGAGAAATATCCCCTGGGACCGGATCGTACCGGGCGCTCGATTGCTCCACTTGCCGTACAGCTATCTTACTCAAAAAACGCTGGATTCAACCGGCAAGGTCATCCCGTTGATTACTGTTGTGACCTGACTTTGGCGTAGGTCAGAGCTGACGTTCAAACCGGTATTGGCGGCCTCTTGAATCCCGCAACCATGCCGCTATACTGGCTGCATGTTGCGTCTGCGCACCGCTTCTCTCGCCCTTTCTACCGTGATTGCCCTTCTCATTGCCGCGCCCCGCATCGCGCACGCTTGGGGAAATGAAGGACATAGGCTGATCAACCGTCTTGCCGCCAGCACTCTGCCGTCGGATGTACCGGCTTTCTTGCGCTCGGATGCCGCGATCCGGGAAATCGAATACCTGGGCCCCGAGCCCGACCGATGGCGGTCGCCGGCCGAGCCGGAGCTGAGCGCGGCCCAGGCCCCGGAGCACTTTATCGACCTGGAGCTGGCCGACGCGCTGGGACCGCTGCCACGGCGGCGGCTGGACTTTGAAGCGAAGGTCTTTGCGGCGGGCCAGCGGCCGGAGAAGATCGGCCTGCAACCCTGGGAGACGGACGAGGTTTGGGAACGGCTGAAGGCTGCGCTGCGCGAATATCGCCATCTCGCCGCAGCCGGCGAAGACACCAGGCCCGTGGAGCAGGCTGTGCTGTTTTATGCCGGCTGGCTGGGCCACTACGTGGGCGACGGCTCACAGCCGCTGCACACCACGATTCAGTACAACGGCTGGGTGGGCGCCAACCCCAACGGCTATACCACCGACCACAAGATTCACTCTCAGTTCGAAAGCGCCTTCGTTGCGGCAAATTTGAAGGAACTGCACGTCGACATGCAGATGACGGCGCCGCATGCGATTGACGGCGATATGTTCGACAGCTATGTAGCCTATCTGCGCCACACCGCGACCTATGTGGAGAAGGTGTATGCGCTCGATAAAGCGGGCGGATTTACCGGCGCTGGAACCGCGGAGTCGCGCGAGTTTACCGCGGAACGTCTGGCCGCGGGAGCCAGCATGCTGCGGGACATGATCTATACGGCATGGATCGACAGCGCCCAGCCCCTGCCCGATCGTGACGCGGGCAGGTAGCCGCGGAACAGCACAAGCGAGCCGGCGGGAGCGCGGGCTCAGGCAAACTCGCAATGCTCTTCCATGGCGGCTTCCGTGCGCTTGGTCTGGATCTCGATATCGACGCTTGCCACCTCGCGGCCGCAGCTCCGGCTGTTGAGCGCGGTGCACTGGCAAAGCTCGGTGAAGCGAAGGTGGCCGGTGTGGCTCAGATCGAGACCTGCCGCGATGAGCAGGCTGTAAATGTCCACGCAACTGCGCCGCTCGAATTCAAAGAGCAGGTTTACCGTGCCGGTGTCGCTGGCTCCACGGCTGAGCACCCAGCCGCCGCAGCCGAGAATGGCTCCGGTGAGCGTCTGGATGAGGCGGTCGGGCTCCTCCTGCGAGACCGCATTCAACTGCATCGCCCAGGGCATAAGCGAGTTATAAAACGTATGATCGAGTTGTAGGGTGTGTGTCATGGCTCGCTTATCGGAGAGCCGCCGTGCGCCGCGACGCTTGTGCTGGAGTAGCACGAGGCTGACTGCGTTTGACACATTTTCGTGACTTTCGTGGAGTTACTCGGGTTCTGAAGATTCTCCAACCTTGGGCCGCGGGCAGGTCGCGAGCGCGGCAAGAGAAGACAAAAGATGATCGTGGGCAGCGGAATCGACGTGGTGGAGATCGAGCGCATTCGGCACTCGGTGGAGCGCTACGGACAGCGCTTTCTGGACCGCGTTTACACCAGGGCCGAGCAAGCCTACTGCCTGCGCAAACGCAATGCGGCCGAGAGCCTGGCGGCGCGCTTTGCCGCCAAGGAGGCAGGCGCCAAAGCGCTGGGAACGGGCATCAGCCGCGGCGTGAACTGGCTGGAGATCGAGGTGCATCGTGCGCCCGGAGGCAGGCCCACACTTGAGTTCCACGGCCGGGCCGCGGAGATTGCGCGGGCGCTGGGCACGGCGCGGGCCGCGCTCTCGCTCACGCACACCGCGCAACTGGCCGTGGCCAGTGTCGTGCTCGAAAGCGGGCAGTAGGGCATGTTCACGCTACTGAGGCAGATGGCCTCAGTAGTGTGAGCAGGCCCTAAAGCGCCCCGTCTGTTATTCTCAGGTCGCAGAGGTCGCTCACCGCTGGCTTTCACCCGCAAGAGGAGATCGTGCCGAGCCGCAAAGAGATTCAGTGGTCGCAGCTTAAGGTTGGCGCATTGGTCCTTGTGGCCACGGCGGTTCTGCTCGGCCTCATCTTCCTGATGTCGGGCTCGACGGGCGGCATCTTCGCGCCCAAGCTGGTGTTGCGCTCCTATTTTGCCAACGCTGCCGGCGTCAAGAGCGGCGCGCCCGTGACGCTGGAAGGCGTGACCATCGGCAATGTAACCAATATCCGTGTGGTTCCCGACCGCAATCCGACGCCGGTCGAGGTCATCATGAAGGTCGGGGTTGAGTCTATCCGCGACCTGCACACCGACTCGACGACTTCGATTGCCCAGGCAGGCGTGCTGGGCGACAGCTACGTGGATATCGACTCAAGTAACGCGTCCGGGCCCAGACCGGCCAACAACGCCGAATTGAAAGCTACCGGCTCGCCCAGCATTCAGGATGTGATTCGCACCAGCCAGGGCTC
>DASQSP010000064.1:0-3348 GCA_035642355.1 Occallatibacter sp. | reverse complement strand
TTCGCAAAGCCCTTTTTCAGATCCACTTGTGGATGGGGCTGGGGGTTGGCATTTACGTTTTGGTCATCAGCGTCTCCGGCAGCGCGATTGTTTATCGCCCTGAGCTGACGCGCATGTTTTCGCGCCATGTCTTGGTGGCGGCCGAGCCGGGCCACCGGCGGACATTGGACGAGTTGAGGCGATGCGCGCAGCGCGCCTACCCAAGCTACGAAGTGGATAACATCCGGGAGGCACAGACGCCCGACGCGCCGGACGGGATCGTTCTGGAGCGCGACCACAAGCGAATCGAACGACTGTTCAATCCCTACAACGGCGCCGATTTAGGCGATGCGCATTCAACCATCGAGCACATACTCGGCTGGCTCTTCGACTTACATGTCAACCTTCTGGCTGGACCGAATGGGCGGCTGATCAACGGTATCGGCTCGTGCGTTGTTACTCTGCTTTCTTTAACTGGAGTTATTCTTTGGTGGCCGGGAGTCAAGAACTGGCGGCGCAGCGCCACGGTGGCCTGGAGGGCACGCTTGCCCCGGCTTAATTGGGACTTGCACAACGCAATCGGTTTTTGGACATCGAGCTTTCTGCTGGCATGGGGAGTTACAGGCATCTACTTATGTTTTCCGGCAGTCTTCAGTCCCTTGCTTGTCGACTCATTGATTGCCTGGCTTGGGCCACTGCATATCGGCAGATTCAACCGGCTCACGGAGGCGGTTTGGACCCTGTTGGGCCTTGCTCCGGGCATCATGGCGGTCACCGGCGCTCTGATGTGGTGGAACCGGGTGCTGCGAAAGAAACTGCGCCGGGTGCTAGGGGCGTGACCATGCTGCCGGATGAGTCTCCCACGCATCGGCGGGTGGCCCGGATCCCCAAAAACGACTGACTAAACCAAATCTGGGTGCCCCAGGTCCCGCTTCTGGGACCTGGGATGAACCATCCTAGCAGCAGATTCCTCAAGGAGTCATTGAAAACTCCGTACGGTCACAGGTAGCCGTAAAGCAACAGCCGAACCATCATCGGCGGAGCATAGGCCGACAGCCCGCGCCCGTCCTTCTCGTTGTACGAGCCGTAGATCCCGCTCAGGTCCAGCGCGTTCACCACGTCCACAAGAAAACGCGCCAAATGATTTTCCGGAAGCCAATCGTGCAACGACGGCGGCAAAAGCAACATCTGATTCAGATCGTCAGCGCGAAATCCCTTCCCCATGAACTACATCGTAAAATCTACTGGCGAAAGAATCTATCCCCGACACACTCCTAGAGGAGTTTTCCGGCGGCGAGGTCCTTGATCAGGCTGCGGTCGGCGGCGAGGAAATCATAGCTGGGCAACTCTTCCATGCGGACCCATTTGAGCTGCTGGAAGATGCGGTTGTCTAGCTCACCCTCAAACTGGTGTACGGCAAAGAACTGCAGGTCGACGGCGCCGCCGTGGCGGTAGTTGTGGCGGATATGGGTGACACGGGCGCCGATGGTGGCCTTGATGCCGAGTTCTTCGTCGAGCTCGCGGGCCAGGGCCTGCTCGGGGCTTTCGCCGGACTCGATTTTGCCGCCGGGGAACTCCCACTGCAGGGCCATGGGCTGGTCGGGACGGCGCTGGCAGATCAGCAGCTCCCGGCCACGGACGATGAGCGCAGCCGCCACAAAGCGCAAGGCTGGGCCGACCGGACGCGGGTTGGATTGAGTCTGGCCCTCTTCCACACTTTCAGTGTAATCGCACACCCGCCCGTGAGGACGGAAGATTAACGGGATGAGCCATTTGCCGGAGGAAGGCCGGACGGCGGCGGGTGTTGACCGAATTGCGGGCTACTCGCCCGCTACCGCGGCTTGAACGCCTTCGGCCGCCTGCGGACGAAAGTAGCCCCAGCCGTTTTTCGCGGCGGCCTCAAGCAATGCGGGCGAGGGGTTGACGGGGAAGGGGAACCTGGCGATTTCGAGCATGGCGAGGTCGTGGATGGAGTTGCCGAAGACGGCGTCGGGGTTGTGCAGTCCCATGCGCTTGAGCGAGGCGGCCTTGCCGTCGTCGGTGGGTACGTCGATGAGTGTGCCGGTGATGAGGCCGTTGACGACGGCGGCCTCGGCGGCGAGCACGCGCTGGGGCGGGATGCCGAAGACGCGCACGCCTTCAGTCACGACCCACTTGTTGGTGGAGCTGACGGCCCAGAGTTCGACGCCGGCGCTAGCGAGCGCGGCGAGGAGCGAGGCAATTTCGGGAAACACGCGGGCGCGGACGAACTCGTCGACGTAGCGCGCGGCGGCAGCCTGGACTTCCTGCTCGCGGAGGCCGGCGTAGATCTGCACCATCTCGCCGCAGATTTGCAGCTCGCTGACGGCGCCTGCCATGTAGGCGCGATGGCGGGTGTCGATCCAGTCGGTGGTGGAGCGGGAGACGAGGCCCTGCTCGAGCGACCACTCCATGAAGCCCTTGCCGGAGTCGCCGCTCCAGATGGTTCCATCGCAATCGAAAACGGCTACGCGGGGCTTGCCGTCGAGCACCAGGGACTCGAATTCGACGGCGCTCCACTTCTTGATTTGCATCTGTGTGGTAGTCAAGCGTTCCTCAATATTCATGCAAAAGGGTATTCCCATCCATTTTCGCCGATAGGGCCGATGGGCTGCGCGCGACCTGGGCTGAGCGAACAAACTTGCGCACTGCGTTTGATTTGATGGTGCGCGTGACGGATGAAGATCGTGTTAAGCGGGCTCCCATCAAGTCAATCAAAATCTCCGCAGGGGCTAAAGCCCAGCTGTCCAGAGAGACGGTTGGCGGCACGGCTGAAGCCGTGCCCTGTTACAAAACCCCATCGATAGAGCGGTTAAGCCTCTGCCTGAGCGAGATCGATAATCATCTTGGACAATTGAGAAGCGGCAGCCGAGGCGCGGCTGGCAAGCGTGGCCCGCTACTGGGGCTGTTGCTGCGGCGGAGCAGGCTGCTGGCCTGGCTGCTGCAGCAGTTGCTGCCGCTCGCGGATCTGATTCTCCAACTGGACCTGCTGCGGCGTACGCGGCAGGCTCTCGGCAGGCGGCACGGGCGGCGGCGGGATGTCAACCTGCGTGTTGTCGGGCGTGTCGTCGTTGTCCTCGTCCGGCTGCGGCGGACGGGCGGCGGCGGGAACGCTGCTGCCGGCGCTGCGCATGGAGAGTTGAATCTCGCGCGGCAGGCCGTGTCCGTTATCGCCCACCATCAGGATGTTGTACCCGGAGCCCTGCAGCAGTTGGGTCAGCACGTCGCGCGCGCTGCCGGGGCCAAAGCTGCCGAAGATGCGCTGATCGGCGGCCGCGCCGTCAATTTTTGCGCCGGTCGCGGTGGTGATCTGCGCCAGAATCTGAGTGAGGCTGGAGTTGCTGGCGTCGA
>DASQSP010000063.1:0-33548 GCA_035642355.1 Occallatibacter sp. | reverse complement strand
CTGATATCTCTCGAATGCGATGAAGAAAAACAGCTTGTTCTTGATGATGGGACCGCCGAAGCCGCCTCCCCAGTCGGAGAGGGTATCGCTCTTACGAAGGAAGGCCGCCGCGTTCGATGGGTCGAGAAGGGCATTCAACTTGTTGGCCGCACCCTCGGCGTCCAGACCCGTCGAATGCAGAAAGCCAAACAAGCTGCCATGAATCTGGTTGGTGCCCGATTTGAGCTCGTAGCGAAACACACCGCCGCCGCTGCGTCCCGCATCCGGGGCAATTCCCGACGTATCCGCCTGATACTCCTGGACGGCCTCCTGCGGAGGCTGCGATTCGCTGATGTAGCCGCCAATCTGCGAGATGGCGGATGTGCCGTCGATCAGCACTTCCTTGGTAAACGCCGTACTGCCATCGATATGCGACTCGTAATCGCTCCCTTCGACTCCGGGAACATAGGCGAAGAGGAAGTTCGAAAGATTGCGGCTCCCCTGGACATTTTCAGGCAGCTCGCTCACGGCCTGGGCGCTGAGATTGGTCCCGACCGCCGTATTTTCCGTCTCAATTTGCGGCGGTTCGTCCATCACTGTCATCGTTTCGGTTGTGGCCCCGGCGGTCAGCGTCGCATCTATCTCGAGCGCCTGACCGATGAGCAAGGTGATGCCGGTTTGGTTCTGAGTCTCGAATCCGCGACCGGTGAACTGAACGGTGTAGTTGCCAATCGGGAGGTTGTCTACGCGGTAAAAGCCCCCATTGTCCGTGGTCGCCGTCTGGGAGTCGTTGGTTCCAATATCGGTCACCTTGACCTGGACCCCCGGAATGACCGCGGAGGTACTGTCTTTAACTGTTCCCGCGATCGTTGCGCGATCGGACTGCGCGAACATGTGGCTGCCGGCAAGAGCCAATGCCAGGATGGCCGCGCCTAGAGTTCTCTTCCATGTCAATATCAAGCTGATCCTCCTCATAACTGAACCCCCCAAACCGCACGGGGCGTGCGGTAGTCAATTTCGTGCCAAATTTTTCTGGTCCGGATGTTCGAAAGCATTGAAGACTGCGGGCAGCACGATTGAATACGTAATGGAGGATAAATTTACAAGAGATGTCTAATTTGAGGGTTGTAAGCCTTGCGCGAACCCTTTGTTCGCAGTTGTGCGTCGCTCCATTTCTGCAGCCTCCTGTGTTGCCGGGGACTTCGAGTGATTGGATTCATTGACATTTTCGACTGCTGACCCGGACGGGGCGTCGAATTGCACGATTTACCTCTCGCTCAGTCCTGCTAACCCGTAAATCGACCGTCTATTTACCTATCGAATGTTGCAGTTGAGCCTATCCGAGGCGGGGTGCGCTTCCGCTACACCTGAGAAGTGGGTGTCCAGGGCGAAGTGAGAGTGCTTCTTCACGCACATTTGGTGATACTGAAATGGCTCGGACATTTGGGCGGGCGTTCAAAGCAATTTCACCGTACATGTACCCATTTTTGCGGCTGCGGAAGGCGGCTTTTTCAGGCTGAAAAAGTCACTTAGCTGTCGAGCCTTCCGGTTACCGCAACTGTGAAACCGCTATAGTTGGCGGATCTATAGTTCACTTCTTCTCCCACAGTTGCCCGCACCGCGCAGTGGGACTCTTGCCGCTTCTCTGCTTGAACCGGCGTGAGAGATGGAACTGGTTCAGAAATCCCGTCCGATCTGTAATCTCGGCAATGGAAAATCCTGTGTGCAGCAAGAGGTCGGACGCCATATCCATTAGTCTGGCTGGAGAATTTTTCGGATTGATTCTGAGAAGACGCCGAATGGTGGCGGGTATCGGAATCGAACCGATATGAGATTGCTCTCGGAGGTTTTTGAGTCCGCTGCGTCTGCCAGTAACTATCTATATTTCAATAATATATATATAAGACTCTGGGAACTGTGGAAGAAAATGTGTAAATTTCGACCTTTTTTTACAAGAATCAGTCTTGGGCCCTGACTGATCACCCTGGGAACCTTTTGCATTGGTTTTTGGGAAAGGCAGGGGGCTGGATCGATCTGGTGGCTTGAGTGGGACTTGAACCCACACGGGATTGCTCCCAATGGTTTTTGAGACCACCGCGTATGCCGATTCCGCCATCAAGCCAACATCTCTATTAGACCATACAAAAGCTGATCCGAAGACGACCATTCCTCAGCCCACGCTCAAGCCTTGCACGGCTTGTATGCTTTCCGATTGCGGCTCAATCTTCTGCGTCGCTGGTGGCTCCTGCTGGATCGCGGTCGGGTGCGACACGTCGCGGCTCAACTCGTATCCAAGCGCCTTCGCATCGTTCGTGTACATCTGCACGTCGAATTGCGCACGCGACACCGACACATAGGCCATGCGGCTGTTGACGAGTTCGCCGGGAGCTTGCTCAGTGTCTACGTGGATCAGCACGCGGTCTGCGGTCTGACCCTGGCTGCTGTGGCTCGTCACCGCATAGCCGTAATCGAGATGCGGATGCTGCCTCGCATTGAACTCGACCTCGCGCCCCGAGTCCGTGCGGAGTTTCAGATTGCCGTCGCCCTCGATTCGCTCGATGGTCGCCAGTTCGCGGTTAGCGAGTTTCTGTTCATGGTACGGCGCTGTGAGCTGCACGCGGTCGCCTTCCGCGAAGTGGCGCTCCGAGTCGCGGTAGACCGTCACACCCTGCAAGCGGCGCGGATCGTAGCTCAGCTCTTCGCCGCCGTGCCGCTTTACCGTGAGCGTGTTGCTTTCGCGGTCCACGCGCGACACACGCGCATATTCTCCTGGTTCGATGCCGAGAGGCTTCGAGCCTTTCGAGTAGCGGAGTACGTCGCCGCGCTCGTAGTTCTGCGCGTGCTGCCGGTCTGCGCCGGTCACATCTTGCCGCGTGTAGAGCACATGCACGCGGTGCTCGTCATGTGACACCTTGCCCTCGCTCTGCATCGTGCGATGGATAGCCTCGTTGATCTCGCGGCGTGAGGCATTATCTGGCGAGACGACGAGCGTCTTTTCCGGTGAGCGCACGTACTCGCGGGCAATCTCGCCAACAGCCACCCCCGCCGCTCCTGGTTCCACGCATACGCGCTCCAGCGCCGCTTCGTCTCCCGCTCCGGTGGCAGCAGCTTGAACGCATCGGCAACCATATTGAGCGAACCCATAACCCCCGATCTCTGGTTTGGAGCCGTCGAGTGGATCATGGCCCACATTTCCGTACCCTGCACGCGTGCGTCGATCTCCTCTTCGTGACACATCCAGTACGTCAGCTCCTCCGGTGTCGGTTTCAGGCTCACAAGATGCGCGAGATTTTCCTCGGCGCGTCCACGAAAAAGCGGTTCTCCCATCCGCGCTCCGGGAACAGCGAAGCCGCCACCGTCAGCGCCTCCGCCTCATGCGGCGCTTCGTCGCCCGGCGTCCAGAACGGGCAGCGCGCGTCCAGCGGATTCAGGATCACGTCGCCGCGCGACTCGCGGTAGAACTGCGGCACATATTCAAGCGCCGGATCGTAAACGATGGCCGTCTCTCCGCGCTCCCATATCTGCGAGAGCACCTGCCGGATGGCCGCGCTCTTGCCGGTGCCGCTGTCTCCCACGATGAGGAAGTGCATCGCCTCCCGCTCGCGCGGGACGCGGACCCAGCGGCCCCGGTCCCGTCTGAGCAGCCGGTCATACCAGGTCCGTTCAAGATTTACGAACGCGATCCCATCCGGGAAGTAGGTCGTGAGCCATTTCTTCCGTCCCAGCTTCTCGTTGAACTCCGCCGTTGTGACCAGCTCCGGGCCGCGCAGCCGCCGCCCGAACTTCCACACCATCCGCCGCGCCCGGTCCTTCGGCACTGCCATGAACAGCAGCACCACGAAGAAAGCCGCTGTCCAATACGTGGGCCGCTTTACGAAGTCCCACAGCGTTTGGTTCTGATAGACATAGCTCCCCATCAGCTCATGCAGCCCACGGTCGTTGAACACCGCCGTCGTAAATTCGAGCCGCGTCAGTCCGTCCTTGACTCCCTGGTCGGTTAGCACGTACCCCCAGCGCCCGTCCTGGCCCTTCACCGCCTCGATCTCGTCGCCGGTTACCAACACCGGCTCGCCCTTCGCCGTGACGCCCTCCAGCAGCGTGTACCGCGCCTTGGCCGCTGGCAGCTTCGACCGCGCCCCGCTTTTCAGGTAGTCGGAAAGGTATAGTCGCTCCGCCGCCGTCCAGTTCACCCGCCCATCCCGCCACATCATGAACACGAAGAACAGGCAGCTAAGGAAAAACGCTCCCCACGTCCACACGTGCGCCCGGCTCGGCCACGGCTTCGCATATTGTTTCCGGCCCCACTCCGCCATACTCAGACCTCCTTCGCCTGCGACTCCCCGGCCTCCGGCTCCGGGACACCGGCCTGCTTCCTGGCCTGGCTCCGCGCCGCCTCGATCCGCTCCCGCGCCCGCTCTCCCTTCACCCCGTCGGCCCGCTCGATCAGGCCGCGCATCTCCGCCTCGGTCAGCGGTGCTTGGCCTGTTCTGAAGTGGAGATTCAGGAACAGCGTCCGCAACGCCAGCACCTCGGCCAGCGTCACCCGTCCAGCCAGGGCCGCTTCGTCGTCGGGAAGCTCCACCCCCGGCGCGGCCAGCAACACCGCCCGCACCCACTCCGAAAGGGTCATGTCTGCCGCCCGTGCCGTCGCCTCCAGCGCCGCGAACTCCTCCTCGCTCACCTTCGTGCCGATGGACTTCGTGCGCAGCGGGGCTTTCATCGCGCACCGCCGGATGGATTGTGTTGGGGATTGGGATCGGGATTCGAGCCGCACGCCAACCGCGCGCCAGAACGTACAGGACACGGGGCCGTGCCAAGCCGCTTTCTTGCTAAGGGGAGGGGAGTCATCGGGTTACCCCTTCAGCAACCGCAGGTTGCTACCAGAGTAACCTGATTTCAGGAATTTTGCCTATCCGTCCACGCGCCAACCATTGACCGCGCTCCCGCAGTGGCGCACCATATCATATAGAGAATGATTCCGATGGCAACCGTCGCAACCAATCCGAAGCAGGAAGCACACGAACTGATTGAGCGCATATCCACCGCGCAAGCCTCCGCCGTCGTCACCCTGATCACTTCCATGCTCGATCCGGTGGACCGCGCCATCGCCAACGCGCCTTTCGAGGACGAAGAGATCAGCGAGGAAGAGAACCGCGCCGTCGCCGCTTCCAAGGCTTGGCTCAAGGATCACGAACCCATCCCCAACGAGGAAGTCCTGGCCGAGTTTGGCTTGACCGCCGAAGATTTCGAGCGCATGGGACAAACCCCGCTTGATCCCGAAGCGCACCACCCTGGACAGTGAGCATGGGCAAGAAGAGCGTTGCCTGGACCGACCAGGCCAAGGCCGATCTGCGCGCCATCGACCAGCCCACTGCGCTGCGCATCCTGCACGCCATTGCCCGGTATCTCGCCTCCGGCGAAGGCGACGTGAAGCGCCTCCAGGATGTCAAACCGCCCGAGCTGCGGCTGCGCCTCGGCGACTACCGCGTCCGCTTCCACGACTACGGCGACTCGATCCGCGTCCTGGCCGTTAAGCATCGCTCCGAAGCCTACCGCTGAACGGCCCTCGGACGCTGGCCGGACACGCCTCGAACAGCCCCGGATCGTGGCCGGGCTGCATTCAATCTCCATTCGATGATGGGCGTGCTGTGGCCCGCCGCTGCCAGCCCGCTCACTGCCGTGCGGATCGTGGTCGTGGTTCTGGTCATGTGGAACATGAGAAGAAGACATTCTTCTCATAGCTGCCAACCAGCCGCAGCGGAGCCGTCAGTCAAGGCCGTGCGGAGCACGCCGCGCAGCGGTCGGAGCGAAGCGGAGAGCCTTTACGGACGGCGGAGCGGAGGCTACACGCGCGTGAGCGCGCCGCGATGCCGGTTCCAGCCTCAGGCCGTGTGCTTTCAAGAGGTTCCCCGAGGGGAAGCCGCAGGTTACTCCGGCAGGAACCTCCAGCAGCCTATTTTGCCGTCAACCGCCGCACTCTCAACAGGTTCCCGCCGCAGGAACCTCGGGCAACTTTGCAGCACCCGAGCCGGGGTGACGTGTCGCAGCGCCAACAGCCGGTGCGTAAGCACCGTGTCGCAGCGCCAACAGCCGGTGCGTAAGCACCGTGTTCTTCGAGGGCAGTAGCAATGACCTTCGCGGAGTACGATGCAGACCGCACCAAACCGGCAAGGTGTAGCGGATGAAAGAGCTGTACGATGAGGGCGCAACGAGCCACAGCGGCTCCGAGTCTTTCGGGCATGGCCGCCAGGCCAGATACGAAGCGTAGACAGGAGGAATTACGGGCCAGGTTATCGAGCCGCGAAATACCCCTAACTTCAGGACGCCGACGCCTTGACACGACGCGGAAGGCAACATTCGGCGGAGCGCTTTCGCAATCCGTACCGCGACGCCTCCCCCATCCGGTGCGGGGCACCGCCTTGGCTCGCGTTCGCGTTCCCGTGCGCAGCCTTGGCGTCGTACAGATGCTCCGGGCTTATTGCGCTCCACGCACCCGCCATTCCGGTCGAAATTCCGCTGAAGGTGACTGCGCTGTTCCCCTGGGTTGGGTGGGGCTCAACCTGCTAATCGTCGGCGCGGCTGGAACCGTTCAGTAGGGATACACAATCGCCGTAATGTTGTTTTCTCCGTCGGCGCCCGTGATGTTAAGGAAGAGATTCACCTGCTGAATCGCATCGCTGGCGCTGAGCCCGCATGCGGACATATTCGCCGGGATGGTGATCGTGCCGGAAGTTTGCGCTGCTGACAGCGAATCATAATGGATCTCACAGCTGTGTGTCGTCGAAGTGGTCGCGGGACCATCGTAGATGTAGGCAAAGAAACTCACCTGAGTAGCCGCATAGGTCGTCGGCAATGGCCAGCTATATGTCAGCGTCTTGCCAACCACTGAGGAAAGCGGTCCGCTCCCGGAAGTGCTGGAGATTCCCGAGAACTCGATCGTTTCTGTGGTAAACCCGTTGCTGAGCGGGACTTGATATTGTTGATTCCCCGACGAAACCGTTGTCAGGTTGAAGGTGAACTGCGTCCCCTGCGCGGGGAACGGGCTCGTGAGCCCCTGCGACAGCAAGATGAAATCGTCAAGAGCGATGCCGTTCTGAAGAATCTGGGCCTCGTCGTAAAGCGTGCCGGACGCCGTTCCATTCCAGATGTTTCCGCCTCCGCTCACCGTCGCGCTTTGCACCACTCCATGAGGAGCCATAACTTCCGTGGAGAGGTCGACCTGATGCGCTACGCCGGGGCTGATAGATGACCCTCCCTGGCTCGCGCGGCTCTCCGCGGTGACAGTGACACTGGCGATGCGCTGATCGCCGTAAAGCAGCCAGCTGCCGCTCTCCTGCTTGAAAATCTCCTCTTGGATCAAAGTTTCTGACTGGGCGCCAAGCGAGAGGGTAATTGCCAAGATGACGTCGGCAAGATTGTTCGTAGTGTCCAGGCTCTTGATGGCGGTGACCTGAAGCCCGCTCATAGTAAGTCCGGCAAAATCGCCAGCCAGAGCCGCGCTGTCCTGCGAGGAATTCAAACCATCATTAAGATAGTCGGAAGCGAAATAAGGCAGTAAATCGCTTCCGCTCAGTGCGCTTCCCTTGGCGTTAACCGTGCTTTGGAAGTTGCTCAGGGCAGAGTTGATGCTGTTGATCGCCGCTTGTTGAGCGGAGGAAGCGGGCAGGAGTGTCGACTCGGAACCAGTTGTCACCGCGCCGGTGCTGCTGTCGGTTGTGGAGGTATTGAGCGTCATGGAGCCTGCGGAGTAGTCCGGCGTGATTGTCTCCGTAACGGTGCCGCCGGTGACGGTGACCTGGCTCACCACGCCGGTGCTGGAATTGAGTGTTTCAGACGAAATGCTGTCGAGGGCCGAATCCAGTCCCGTGCCGTTCGCACTGAAAGAGCTGGATATCAGATTGATGAAGCTGTTGGCAGGCGTACCCGGCGTGATCGTGATCCTCGCTTTGCCGAACCATAGCCGCATCGGTTGGATGACGGCGTTGGCGAGAATCTCTACGCTCGACGGACTGGGCGCTGCGTTGCTCGCAGAGGCTGGACTTGCAAAGGCATCATCCACGTCGACGCCTTGCGTGCTGTACCATGAGCGCACCATAAGGTCCGAAAGAACGTGAATGTTGATGTGAGTAGTGGCGTTGCCATCGGTGCTCACGCTATAAAGAGTCGTTCCCACGGGATACGAACCCGATGCGCTCGCCGTCACTATTTTGACCAGGAATGGCGGCGTGAATCCGCCGGTATTCAGAGTAAAGCTTCCGTCGGAACCAGTCATCGCAGTGCTGCTGTTTCCCTCCGCGTCGACCAGTGTCACCGGCGCATTTGCAATCGGCGCGCCGAGAGCGGCCGTCCCCGATACGGTATTAGCCGAGGATGCCGTGATCGTAAAGGTCACTCCATTGCTGGCCTGCCCTCCTACCGAGACCACCACGCTGCCCGTCGTCGCGCCAATGGGCACGCTGACCGTGATGCTGCTTGCGCTCCAGGTGCTCGCTGTTCCCGCTGAAACGCCATTGAACGTGACGGTGCTGCTCCCCTGGCTGGCTCCGAAGTTGGATCCCGCAATCGTGACAGAACTGCCGATAGCGCCTGAAGTCGGGTTCAGGCTGGCGATAGCCGGTGCTGGTATCGTCACGGTGAAACTCACCGAATTACTGGCCTGCCCGCCAACGGTGACCACCACGCCGCCCGTCGTTGCTCCGCTTGGCACATTGATGGTGATACTCGTGCCACTCCAGGCGCTCGCCGTTCCCGCCGAAACGCCATTGAACGTGACGGTGCTGCTGCCCTGGCTACTTCCGAAATTCGAACCGGTGATCGTAACCGGAGTCCCTACGGGTCCTGATGTCGTCGACAGGCTGGTGATCGCCGGTGCAGCAGTCGCGCCCTTGCCGCCCCCGCCACATCCGACCAGTAGGACCCCCGCGGTGATTACGATGGCGGGAAGCAGCGAAACTGCGCGGGAAGCGCAACGAAACGCGATACAGGTCATGGAGCCTCCGGGGAATTCTGTCGTATCGCCCCAGGCCAAACTTCGTCCGCATCAGGGGAGGCAGGCCATGCAGAAACGTGTCCGCTGAACGATAGTTCTCTCGGACAAACTACAACCCAGCAAGGACGAAGTCATCACCCAAATGAGTGAAGCCCAAATTTTTATAGAGAGATTCTCTGGGCTTGGAGTACGCCCATGAGACGCATCAGGTCGCTCTGCCGCCGCGTGTTGGTCTTGCCGAATATGCTTTTCAACTGCGTGGCGGAGGTGTTTCTGGTGGTTCCCAAGGCATCCCCAGCTTCTTTAAGAGAGCATCCTCCGAAGAGAGTGCCTGCCAATCTGCTTTCGGCAGGCGTCAATCCAAAAAGGACGCGCAGAATCTCTTCGGGAGTGGAGCCGTTGCGGTCGGGATCAGAGATTAAGACAGCGGCCGTCGTTCCTCCAGGCAAGTAGCCCTGCCTGTGCGGTAACGGAGTTACGGTGACCGCTAGAGGACGCCCGGTTCCGGGCCGCTCGATCCTCAAAATCTCGCCGGGATAGGTTCCGTGGTCTCGGAGGGTTCGCGCAGCACGCGCGATCGCTGCTTGAAGCCGTCCCCTAAGCCCAATCCCACAGCAGGTAAGGTTGTCGTTTTCCACCCAAATGCCTTGGTGTTTTCGAAATAATTCCCGCGCGGACTCGTTTGCGAAAAGCACTTTTCCTTTTTCATTCACGAATACGATGGCTAAGGGCAGGTGATCGATGACCGTTTCGATCTGCGACCGTTGTCTTGTTGCGGCGGCAAGCCGGTAATGAATCTCCGTTGCGCGCTGGACGTGCGGCAGCAATTCGCGCAAAAGCAGGCGTTGCGGCTCTCCGAATTGACCGGCCTGCTTGCCGCGCAAAACAGTCAATGCGGCGCTCCGCATTTCTGCGTGAGCGATAACTGCGCCGCACTGATGAAATAGCCGTTCCCGAACACCGAATTCATTGTAAAAAGGTGACGCCACAAGCTTTTCATCAGAAAGAAACTCCTGGCTCTGCTCTACCCATCCGGTGTGCAATTTATCCTGAGCGTGCAGGAAATAAATGTCGCGCGCGCCCCAGTATTCCTCGAATCCCTTCAGGGCTTCGGGACTATATACGAACTGGGCAGGGATGTCATTTGCCGGGTTCCGGAAGTCAAAAATTGTTATTGCGGCATGGGTCGATTCCGCAGCGTCGGTCAGCCTCTTCAGAAATTCAGGCCAGCGCAAAGGATCGAGCGAGGACTCGTAGGCAAGTTCGATCAGTTTAAGAGGGATCCCTTCGTGCATGGCGACCTCTCGGCAAGGTGGACCGGGTATCAGGGGAAGGGGCGTTGCTGCCTCTCATGATATGGCAGGAACGGTTCGGAATCAATCGGGGGAGGTCTGGCCGACATCATTGAGGAGCTTCGAGCGGCCTTTGAGCCGATTTGCGGGGCCCTCGCATGAAACACCGCAGTATTTCTGGTGATACCTTTGGGGTTACTCCTCCCCGATTCGAGTTTGGGGCTGTGCAGCCGATTGCAGCGACGCGGTCCCAAACAAGTAATTGCAAATAATAATGTTATGCAAATATGTGTGGTTCCGTACACAGTGCGCCGCCAATCGAACTTGGGCCGCTACTCAAACTGGGAATCGACTTTTGCCCGCAGCCATCCGACAATATACATAGGTGTTTCCATGACTATCCATGTCGAACTCAATCCAGAGACGGAGAGACAGCTTGTCGCAGAAGCCCTGGCTCGCGGCATTGCGCTGGAGTTGTACGCACAGCGGCTCCTCCAGGAAGCAATCGCTTCCAGGAGCAAAGGGCACGCGCGCGCAAGCCAGGAAGAATTTCGTGCCTTTCTGGATGCTCTTGCGAGCAAAGCTCCTAATGTTCCCCAACTGCGATCCGAGACCTTCTCACGCGAAATGATCTATGGTGAGCACGCCTGATGCCTGGCTCGTCCTACTTGGTGGACACGAACATTGTGCTCCGCCTCGTACAGCCCGACAGCCCCGAATATGGAACGATCCGGCAATGTACGGATCGTCTTTGGGCACAGGGAGCGGACCTCTTCTGCACGTCGCAAAATTTGGCTGAATTCTGGAACGTCTGCACTCGACCGGCTGATCGGAACGGGTTCGGATTCTCCGTTGCAGAGACGGATGAACGCGCTGCGCTGATCGAATCCAAATTCTTTTTTGCCGCCGACAGCGAAGCAACACATCAAGAGTGGCGCAAAATCGTGGTTGCGGCGGGCGTCTCTGGTATCCAGGTCCATGACGCTCGAATGGTGGCCGCTATGCGCGTGCACGGAATTGCGAATTTGCTGACGCTAAATGCCAAGGATTTTCGCCGGTTCAGCGACATCACTGTTCTTTCACCGGATGATGTGTTGGCCTCCTCCAGCTAGGAGGCCCGGTTCCGGGCCGGAGTGGGGCCGGTTCCGGCCCCAAACCCCGCCAGGATGGTTCCATCCTGGCTCACTGGATTGCAGTCTTTACGGTCATCAGAAAGCAAGCAGCGTGGGTCTATGCCTCCTCAGCCAAACGGACGGCCTCCACTCGTCCGGGGCCTTTCTTGGGAGCTGTCTTTTTCTTCGACCTTGGTCTCATGATGTTGATAGCGGAAGCATCGAGCTGCGTTTTCAAATGTGCGGCATAGTATTTCTCAATCATCTCGACGCTTGTCCGGCAGTTCTTGGCAATCTGATAGATATCGGCACCTTCAAGCAGGCGCAGACAAATGTACGTGTGACGCAAGCTATACGCCGTTCGCGGCCTTCCGTCACGGTCGGTGCGAAGTTTTTCTTCCTCAAGGATTGCGTTGAACAACTCGCGCGGCCATTTTGGGAACAGAAGATCAGTGGGTCCGGGCGCGTGCCACTCACCGTTGGCCATTGACGCGGTACGGCTGCCTGCTCTTCCCGGCCCTCCATCTGGACGTGGGCGGGCCTTCAGCCTCTGGAACGGATGCACGGCACCTGTTGTGCTCTTGCAATAACCGACGCCGCGCTTTCCGCGTACTTCGATTTCAAGGATGGTCTGGCCGCTCCCCTCGTCTTCGGTCACCGTGACATCGCGGAACTGAAGACGCCTCGCCTCGTCGGGGCGAAGTCCGGTGTTGGCAGAGAACAGGACATAATCGTGAAGTTGTTCCGCCTCCCAACGAAAACGGGGTTGCTTGGGGTCCTGGGCGCGTTTCCGCGTTGCCTCGTAAAGCTGCTTGTACTCTTCCGGTGAGAACCATGCTCGATGAGAAATCTTCCCGGACGCTCGATATGGCGCTGAAAAATCCGGGAGATGATCGATCCATCCGTGCCGCAGAGCCGTTTTGAAAATCTGGCGCAGCGTCACGATCTCCTGGTGCATGGTGCTATGCGCTGGAGGCTTGCCGCGCATCGCCTTGCACTCTTCAAGTCGATGGACGCGATATTCATTGACCTTGCCCGCCGTGATCTCAGGTAGCACCATGCTGCCGAAGAACGGGACCAGATAGCCATTGGCACGCGCGTGCTGTCCGGATGCGTATTTCGCGCTGCGCTGTCCCTGCGTCATGATGTCAAACTCGCGCAGGTACAACTTTGCAGCGTCGCGGAACAGTTTGCCGCTCTTCAATTCACCGTCGCGGAGCTTGCCGCGCAACTGCAAATACCAGTCTTCCGCGATCTCCTTCGCTTTCGAGAGACTGTCTTCTTTGGTCGTCGTGCGCCGGTTCCTTCCGGCTAGGTAGGTCGCGCATTGCCAACTCGAACTGTTTGGACGCTTGTAGACGTGAACTTTGCCACCGAGGATGGTGTGATGCTCTGCCATACGGCTGCACCTCCTGCTTCCTCTATAGAAGCACAAAAGTGTGCAAGAGTTGCGCAAGCCTTGTGCTGTGATCTGCATCAGAGCAAGCGGTTTATTTTCAGTCGTTTATGGGAGTCTAGCTAGTTGGTAGGCCGATTTTGAGACCTCTGCGTCTGCCAGTTCCGCCAACCCGCCAACATCTTTATTAGACCATACAAAACGCTGGCCTGAAGACTGCTGTCGGCAGGTGGCCCACTCACCCGTGCTCTGCCCCGCTCATCGTCAGCAGCGGCGGACGATGAGCGGGTGATCGGTTGAGTCAGAATGCCCCATTCTTCGCCCGCTGCGCCGCGTGCACAAAAAAAACTTGCGTAGATTTGCGTATTAATTCGCGAAAGCGTGCATACTGGATTCAGGCGTGGAGTGTGTGATGTAATAAGTCTTTTAGAATGTTCCACGTGGAACATTTTGTGCGGGGTTTCATCGCCCCGCTCAGCCGAAGAGAAATTCCTTGTCGCGCAACTCGCAACTCCTTGATTAGGTGTGGCGCAAGCTCTAAGCATTGGATCGGTAGCCTGAAATGTTCTGGGGAGCCAAAGTGATTGGCTCCCCAGGACAAGATGAGTGTTCGACTTTGCAGCATGTTCCGTCGTCAGCTCAAAATGTAAACTTTGCCGAGAATTGGAACTGCCGCGGCGTGTTGATCGTAGCTGTGACTTGGCCAATGGTTCCTGCCGCTGCCGGCGGCTGTGGATTTGGATTTGCTTGCGTCGGGGGGGGCGTTAATGTGTCAAAGATGTCGGGCGTAGTGGGATAGCCGAGCTGCGCCCGGTTGGCGATGTTGTAGGAAGAGACCTCGAAGCGCAGGTCTTTCGTCTCCCCGAACGCGAAGTGCTTGTAGACCGACAGATCCAAATCCTGAGCCCCTTCGGTGCGCAGGTGGTCCAGATAGGCCGGCGCGGTTCCGGGAACAAACAGACTGCTGGGCGTGGAGAAGCAGTTGTAGTTGAAAAACTGGGTCGCGTTGCGTGGCGCGCCCTTGCTTGGATCGCAATTTAGGTTGGCCCGTTGGTTGAAGTAGATCTGGCCTCCTCCTCCCGCCACTGGAGATGCAATGGGAATGCCGTCGCTGATGTAGAGGATTCCATTGGTTGTCCATCCGCCCGCAAAGGCATTGCCTGCACGATGCAGATCGAGCGCCCGTCCCTTGCCGATCGGCAGATCGTAGGAGACCTGCCCTGTGAACTGATACTTCACATCCTGCGGGCTTACGGAGTGTTCGAGGTTCAGATTTTTGAAATCCTGGGGCGAGCCGGCGTGCGAGCCCACAAAACTCAGCGGCGGTACCGAGTCGTCGGTGATGAGCTTGGCCCAGGTAAAGCTGGCAAGCGCGGTCACGTGGCTGGTCAGCCTCTTCTGTACCTTCGTCTGCAGCGAACTGTACTCCGAGTCGCCGATGGGCAGGCCATGCACAATCACTCCATTTCCTGCGCCATAGCCGCCGTTTCCGAACTGAGGATACTGCTGAAGTGAGACGAATAGAGGAACGGTGCTGGAACCGGCATTGGAGTTGGTGGCCGGCTGAATCCCCTCCCATTGATTGGGAACCAGGGTGGAGAGCAACGCGCCCTGGTTACTGGCAATGGTGGCGAGATCGAGCTGGTTGACATCGACTTGCACAAAAGGAAGAAAGAGTCCACGGCTGCCTACGTAGGCCGCGCTCAACACCACCTGGTGGGGAAGCTCGTACTCCAGGCCGAAGTTGAAGTTATACGTAGTCAGCGTGCGCTGTGAGTGCTGTACCGTGTTGAGAGTTGTACCCAGGTTGTTGCCTAGTCCTGAAGGCGACGAAATCTGCTGTACAACCCCCTGGGGAAACGGATTGCTCAGGGTGAAGGGACCGCCCGGAGTGGCCGTGCCGCCGGGCAGCACGTTGGGCACGGTGTTGCCCTGGGAACTCCCGCAGAGTTGCACATTAAAGTTGCAGTCGTAGGCGATCGTATTGGGATCGTTGTTGTAGTTGGTTGCGTTCCATGTGGTATAGGCGTTGTAGCCATCGCTGGCCTGGGCCGCGGAGCCGGGCTGTTCCGCACTGGGCCCGTAATAGATACCAGCTCCGGCGCGAACCACCAGGTGAGTGACAGGCTGCCATGAGATGCCCGCGCGGGGACTGAAGTCCAGTAGATTGGTCTCAAAGGGTGAGCGGTTGCCGGACGTGGCGTAGACTTCGGCGCCGGTATAGGCCACCGAATTCACGGTATTCGTAGCGGTAGGGTCGAAATACTCCAGGCGATTGTGACGTTCCGTGCGTCCGCCGAAGATGTCCCAGCGCAGACCTGCGGTAACTGTGAACGAATTGTTGGGGCGGTAGGTGTCCTGGAAGAACGAGCCGTAATAAGGACTGCTCTCAGCCGCGAACAAATCTTTTGAGAAATTCTGACCGTAGTCGTTCCCTTCCGTGCCAGGCGAGGTTCCTACGCCTGCCAGGGCCGAGGCGAAGTCGCTTCCGCCTACGCCGGAACTTGTTGTTTGATCGGTCGGGGAGATGTCGAAGGAATATTCGCCGGAGGGGGTACCGGGTTGGCCGGCATTGTAGAGCCGCTTGAGATATTCAAAGCCGAAATTGAGTTCGTGCTTGCCCACAATCTTGGTGAGGGAGGCGCTTGCATCGCTGTTCTCAGAGGAGTAGATGAAGGTGTTGAAGTCGCCTGTTCCTCCCACGCCGCCTCCCGCATCGTCGAAGAGAAGGAAGGGCAGAATCTTGTAGGTTTCCTGCGCGGCCAGTGAGGCGGGGAATCCAAGCTGCGTAATGTCGGTGCCAATTTGCGCGGGGTCGCCACCCTGATTCTGGAAGAGGCGCGTGAATGAGTAGCGCAACTGCAGCACGGTTGTGGGGCTCAGCGTCAGGTCGTCGCCCACCACGAAGTTGCGCGCGTTGGATATCTGCTGCGCGTAGTTGATATCGTAGTCGTTGCCGAATGCGTTAAACGTGGAAGTAAACAGCCGGGCGAAGGAGAAGCGTCCGAAAACGCGCTGCTTTTCGCTCTGGACCCAGTCGATGCGCGTATCGAAGCGTTGTGCCGTGGTGGGGTCGAGGCCGGGTGCAAAGAAGTTATTGAAGGTGCCGTTGGGGTCCGTGTCGCAGGTCTGGGGATTGACGTTGCATTTGGGCAACTCGGAAAGGAACTTCAGTGCAATCGGATTGGGATTGGTGATTATGTTTCCCGCATACTGCTGGCGCGTCCCGTCTGGATTATCGGGAACGAATGGGTTGTAAATATTGAAATCGTCGTTCGAGAAATCGCCGGTCCGTTCCGCGGTGGTGGGTACGCTGTAGGTGTTGGAGCCGTCGAACAGTTCCTCCTGGGTCGCCTCGTAGTCGCCGAAGAAGAAGAGCTTATGGTGCAGGATGGGCCCACCTATGGAGCCGCCCTCCTGATAGCGATGAAAAGAGGGCGGCGTGTTGGGATCGCCGTTCTCCAATTCGCTCTGCTTGTTGAAGTATTCATTCGCGGCCAGAACGTCGGGGCGGAAGACACCGAAGGCCGTGCCGTGGAATTTGTCTGTGCCCGACTTGCTCACCAGGCTGATGACACCGGCGCCGCCGCTCTGATAGGAGGCCGGCGTGTTCTGGGTTTCGACGCGAATCTCGTCGACCGCATCCTCGGGCAGGTCAAGCGCGGGGATAATCGTGGATGGATTGCTTTCCGAGACGCCCAGGGGGCTACCGTCGGCCAGGTAGTAGAGCGAGCCCTGAATGGCGCCGTTCACGGTGTAGGAGGAGACATCGACGCCCGGCCGGCCGCTGGAGATGTTCTGGATGGCGAACGAGCTGGAGGAATTCGGGGCCCCATTGGCCGGAGTGACACCGGCGCTCAACTGGACCAGATCGTAGACATTGCGGGTGAGCAGCGGAACGCGGTCGATGGTCTCCGCGCCGATCAACTGGCCGACGGTGGAGTTGCTCGGTTCCACCAGATCCACACCCTCGGTGACGGTGACAGTATCGGTGGCCGCCCCGACCTTGAGGCTGATATTTACGTCGGTGGCCTGATCGACACTCACCGTGACGCGGTCTTGCGCCGCGCTCCCAAAGCCCGCCGCGCTTGCGGTGACCCGGAATTGGCCGGGATTCAGCGCGATAAAGCTGTACTGCCCCGCGGCATTGCTGACGGTATGTTGCGTTGTGCCGGTAGCGCTATCCAGCAGGGCTACGTCCGCTCCGGGGATGGCGGCGCCGTTGGGGTCGCTGATCGTCCCGTTGATGCTGCCTCTGCCGGCCTGTGCGAATGCCGCGGCGGCACAACATAGCAACAATCCAATGAAGAAAAACGGCCCCGCGAGCCGGGACTTGGCGCTCCGAATGGTCATCAAAAACTCCTGGGCTGATTGCCCATATTCAAACGTTTGAACCGCTTGACATGTGACTGTATGATTGTTTTTTTTAACTGTCAAGGGGAAAACGCCCGCCGCGCTGGGCACCCCGTCCGATTCACCCATGTCCGGCGCAACGCGCAATGCATTGCGCTTGTGGCACAATTGCGCAACCGGCGCACCATCGGCCTTAGGCCAGAAGAGGAACCAGTGGGTCAACGAAAGTCCGGCCATGTAACGCTGCACGACGTCGCCCATGCCTGCGGGTACTCGGTCTCCACGGTGTCCATTGTGCTCAGTGAGGCGCCGCTCTCGCAGAATGTCGCCGCCTCCACTCGCGCGCGCATCCGCGAGGTCGCCGGCCAGCTCGGCTACCATCCCGATGCGTTTGCGCGCTCGCTGCGCCGCCGCCGCAGCCAGACCATCGGCGTGCTGGCCTACGACCTCTCCGACCCCTTCTGTATTCCCATCGTGCAGGGCATTCAATCGGGTCTGCAGCCGGCCAACTACCTGCCCCTGCTGATGGACGCGCAAACCCACCGCGCTCTCTTCGACAGCTATCTCAAAATGGTGCTCGAGCGCCGCACGGAAGGCATTATCGTCATCGCCAGTTGGGTGTTTGAAGAAACCAACCTGCTCGCCGACATCGAAAAAAATCACGTTCCCATCGTGATCCTCGGCCGCGATCTCACCGGCAAAAAGATCGATTCTCTGCTCATCGACAACGAAGCCGGCGGCGCGCTGGCGCTGCGCCATCTGCTCGAGCTCGGCCATCGCCGCATCGCCGTCATTCGTGGCCCCGAGGAGCTGTTTGACAGCGAGCCGCGCTGGGCCGGTATTCGCCGCGAGGCGGCAAACGCAGGCCTCAAGCTCGAACCGCGCCTGGTCTTTCAACTGCCCGGCCTCGCCGGACCCACTTCGGGTTTTGAAGGCGGCCGCGCCATCGCCCAACAGATGCTGGCCGCCGGACTGCCCTTCACCGCCGTGCTCGCCTTCGACGACCTCACCGCGCTCGGAGTGGTGCGCGGCCTCACCCACGCCGGCCTGCGCATCCCGGACGATTGCTCGATCATCGGCTTTGACGACGTGCTGCCCGCGGTGGTGGCCACGCCCGGCATTTCCACCATCCGCCAGCCGCTGCAGGAGATGGGGCTGTTGTCGGCGCAATGGGCGCTGCGGGCCATCGATGCGCGCCACGGCGTCGCCTCCCGGGCCAGCGCCGTGCAACTCCATCGCGCCTGCCCCCAGCTCGTGGTGCGCGAATCCAGTGCGCGCGCCGCGCAAGGCACGAGCAGAGGCCGCGCGAAGCGGAAAGAACGCGCTTGACAGCCTTCTGCAAAATGGCGGATATTCCCCTTATTCAAACGATTGAATCCGGAGACCGGGGATTCCCGCTCCTACAAAGCCGGTGCGCTGCGTAAGAGCCTCTTCAAGCCATATTTATCCCCGAACGAGGAGTGCAGAGCGCATGAGAACCCCCTTTCTTCCCTGCTTGCTGGCCTTGGCTGCATCGTCCGCGGCCCTGCCCGCCGAAACGGTTACGCGTCTGCACGAGAACTGGCGCATCCAATCCGCCTGCACCCTCCACGCCGACGGCAGCGCCATCGCCGCGCCAGGCTTTGCGGTGGAGGGCTGGCTGAAAACCGCCGTGCCCAGCACCGTGCTGGCCGCGCAGGCCGCCGATGGCGTGGTTCCCGACCCCTATGACGGCGACAACCTCCGCAAGCTGCCCGGCGTGAACTACAAGCTCGGTCAGAACTTCTCCAATCTGCCCATGCCCGCCGACAGCCCTTACGCCTGCGGCTGGTGGTATTGCACCGAGTTCACCGCGCCCGCCGACTGGAGCGTGCATTATGGCGGTGGCAGGTTCGTCAACCTCAGCGTCTTCAATGAGGCCATGGATGCGGTCTACGCCAAGCCCAACTCCGCCGCCGACTATGAGCGCACGGCGCAGACCCTGGAATACGACTCCGAGCGCGCCATGTACGAGGCCTACTCGCGAAACAAGTACGACTCCACCGGCGTGATCCAGTGGATGCTCAACAACGCCTGGCCGTCGATGATCTGGCATCTCTACGACTACTACCTCGACGCCGATGCCGGCTACTTCGCCACCAAAAAAGCCTGCGAGCCGCTGCATATCCAGTACTCCTACGACGACCAGACCATCGACGTGGTCAACAGCACCTACGGACCCGCACCGGGCCTGCACGCCAGTGTTAACGTACACGACGTGGACTGGAAGCTGCTCTATCATGCGGAAACCACACTCGACTCGGCGCCCGACAGCGTGCAGCGCGCCTTTGCCCTGCCCGATAATCTTTCCAACGGCATGGCGCGCATTTTCTTCATCGACCTCACCCTCACCGACGACGCAGGCAAAGTGGTGAGCCATAACTTCTACTGGGTGCCCAGCACGCTTACGAGCTTCAACTGGCAGAAGACCGACTACACCCACACGCCGGCCCTGCGCCACGAAGACCTCACCGCGCTCACGCATCTGCGGCCTGCGAGCGTCACCGCACACACCGAGATCGTCTCCACTGCGCAGGGCCGCGAGCTGCGCGTACACTTGGCCAACAGTGATGCCGCGCTCGCCTTCCAGGTCAACGCCGCCGTCCGCACCGCGGGCGATGATCTGATCGCGCCGGTCCTCTGGTCCGACAACTGGATCGAGCTCACGCCCGGCGAATCCACCACGCTCACCGCTCTGCTGCCGCCTGACGCGCCGGCCTCGCCCGTCGTCCACATCGCAGGCTGGAACATCGCCGCGCAAACCCTCACGCCGGCCGCGGCGCAATAATAAGTACGCGCATGGCCGCCGAAACCACAACCGCCGGGAGCATCGGTCTCAAGCGCTCGCTGCGCTTCCGCGATCTGGTGCTCTACGGCATCATCCTCATCCAGCCCACCGCGCCCATGCCCAGCTTCGGCGTCATTTACGCTGAGGCGCGCGGCCACGTCGTCACCGCCATCCTGCTGGCCATGGTGGCCATGCTGTTCACCTCCATCAGCTATGGCCGCATGGCCCGCGTCTATCCTCACGGCGGCTCCGCCTTCCTCTACGTCGGCAAGGAGATTCACACCAGCCTCGGCTACATCACCGGCTGGTGCCTGGTGATGGACTACATCCTCAACCCGCTCATCTGCACCATCTGGTGCAGCCGCGCGGCCATCAACTTTCTGCCCGGCGTGCCCTACTTCGTGTGGGTCGTCTTCTTCGTGTCGATGTTTACCCTGCTCAACTGCAACGGGGTTGAAACCTCCGCCCGCATCAACACCGGCATGGCCGCCGCGCTCGGCGTCGTCATTCTTCTGGTGCTGGCTGCAGCGGTACGCTGGCTGTTTCACTTCGCGCATCCCAGCACATCCTTCTTCACGCTGCCCTTCTACGACCCGAGCACCTATAACACCGGCGGCCTGCTGCGCGGCACCTCCATCGCCGTGCTCACATACATCGGCTTTGACGGCATCTCCACGCTCACCGACGAAGCCAAAGACCCCGCCAACTCCGTGCCCCGCGCCATCGTGCTCACCTGCTTCATCACCGGCGTGCTGGCCAGCATTGAGGTCTACGTGGCGCAGTTGGTCTGGCCGCGCGGCCTGGCCTTCCCGGACATCGACACCGCGTACGTCCACGTCTCCGGCCGCATGGGTGGTCCCATTCTCTTCGCCATCGTCAACGGCGCGCTGCTGCTGGCCAACGTGGGCTCTGGCATTGCCTCGCAGCTCGGCGCGGCGCGGCTGCTCTACGCCATGGGACAGGACGGCGCGCTGCCCCGCAAATTTTTCGCCGCGGTGCATCCCAGGAGCCGCATCCCGCGCAACAACGTGCTGCTGATCGGCGCCATCTGCCTGGTGGGCGCGCTCATTTTCAGTTATCAGCTCGGCACCGAGCTGCTCAACTACGGCGCGCTGCTCGCCTTCATGGGCGTCAACCTCGCATCCATTCTGCGCGGCTGGAGAACCGGCCGCTTCGCGCAGTGGTTCCCCATGCTGCTCTCGTTCGGCGGCCTGGCCACCTGCGCAGTCCTCTGGTGGAGCCTCGGTCCGCTGGCAAAGTATGTCGGCACGAGTTGGGCGCTCATCGGCATCCTCCTGTGGATCGTCCGCCGCGGCTCAACCACTCTCCCCGGAGAAGCCGCGTGACCGCCGACGATACAAACCGCCGCTTCGACGTCACCCTCGCCGGTGACGCCAACCTCGACATTCTCTTCTACGGCCTGCCGGAAGAATTGCCCCTCGAGCGCGAGCTGCTCTCGAGCGGCATGGCTATCCGCATCGGCGGCTCGGCCGCCATCACCGCGCACAACCTGGCCGCGCTGGGCAACTCCGTCGGCCTCATCACCGCCGCCGCCAACGACGATTTCGGCGCGCTCTGCCGCGCCGAGCTCGTCCGTGCCGGCGTCGATCTCTCCCGCGCTGTGCCTGTCGCCGGCGACCAGACCGGCGTCACCGTCCATCTGCAGCACACGCAGCAGCGCCACATGCTCACCTACCCCGGCGCAACCTTCGCGCTCGCCTTCGACGATCTAGATCTCAGCTACCTCGCTGCCTCGCGCCACTTCCACATGGCCTCGTACTACCTGCAGCGCGCGCTCACGTCGCGCATCCCCGAACTCTTCGCGCACCTCAAGCAGTCCGGCATCACCATCTCGCTCGATCCCAACGACGATCCTTCGCACCAGTGGGATCGCTCCATCCTCGATGCTCTCCGCTTTGTCGATGTGCTCATGCCCAACGAGCGCGAGGCATGCCTGATGGCCGGCGAGCATGACCCCGGCCGCGCCGTCGGGATGCTGCGCGAGCGCGTGCCGCTGCTCGTCGTCAAGCGCGGCGCGGACGGCGCCTCGGCGTACACGCAGACGGGAGCATGGCACTGGCCCGCGCGCACGGTGCAGGTCGTCGACGCCATCGGCGCCGGCGACAGCTTCAACGCGGGCTTTCTCCACGCCTGGCTGCGCGGCTGGCCCATCGAGCGCGCGCTCGCTTTTGCCAACCTCACCGGCGCATGGTCCACCACCGCCTGCGGCGGTGCCTCCGCCTTCCGCGAACCGCAGTCGCTGGCCGCGCTCACCGCCGCATGGGCGCAGGAGTGCGGCGTTCCCGCAACGTAGAATGAAACCTCACTGAGCTTCCGCGGCCAACACACATCCTATGTGCATCACGCCGCGGAGCAGAACTAAGGTAGGACTCGCACCCGCATGCCGCCACTCGCCGTTCCCATTTCCAGCATGCCTGCCACGCCCGATGCACCGGAGAAGCGCGGCTACAACTTTTTCCTCCTGCTGGTCGCGGGCCTCGGCGGCCTGCTCTACGGCATTGACGTAGGCATCATCGGCGGCGCGCTGCCTTACCTTGAAGCCACATCGCACCTCACGCCCGCGCAGCTCTCCGTCATCGTGGCCGCGGTGCTGCTGGGCAGCGTGTTCTCCACGCTCTTTGCGGGCATGCTGGCCGACTGGATGGGCCGCAAGAGTCTCATGGTGCTCAGCGGCGCGGCCTTCGTGCTCAGCATTCCCGTCATCGCTCTCTCGCAGGGCTACACGCCGCTGTTCCTCGGCCGCCTGCTGCAAGGCATCAGCGGCGGGTTCATCGGCATCGTCGTTCCTCTTTATCTCGCGGAGTGCCTCTCGGCTTCGCGCCGCGGCAAAGGCACCGGCGTCTTCCAGTGGCTCCTCACGCTGGGCATCGTGGCCGCCGCGCTGGTCGGCATCTACTATAGCTACCGCGTGGCCGATGTTACCCGTCTCGGCGACGCCGCCGCGCTCTTCGCATTCAAGGATCAGGCATGGCGGCGTATCTTCTGGGTCTCGCTGCCACCTGGTGTTCTCTTCGTCCTCGGCAGCTTCTTGGTCACCGAATCACCCCGCTGGCTCTACCGTCGCGGCAAGCGCGAGCAGGCTCTCGCGGCACTGCTACGCTCGCGCTCCCGGCAACAGGCCGAGCTTGAGCTGCACGAGATGGAAGAGACCGCGCACTCCGCCGCAGAGCAGTCCGCCGGCTCCAAAACCCGCGAGTCGCTGCTCCGCCGCAAATACGTCATTCCGTTTCTGCTGGCCTGCGCCATTCTCGCCTGCAACACCGCCACCGGCATCAACTCCATCATCGGCTACAACGTCGGCATCCTCTTGCAGAGCGGCCTCTCGGACCTTGCCGCGCACTGGGGCTATGTACTGCTCACCTCCGTCAACTTCCTGTTCACGCTGGGCGGCATGATGCTCGTCGACCGCAAGGGCCGCCGCTTCCTCTTCATCCTGGGCACCAGCGGCATCATCGTCTCCACCATTGCCGTAGGCACACTTTTCCTTTCAACGGAGCACCGCAGCATCGACGCGGCCGCGCAGTTGCAGCCTCTCGTCACCTCCGGCCAGGCGCTCACGCTGCACTTCGATCATGCCCAAGCGCAGCAGTTGCTCACCGCTGCGGGCGCCGCCGGCCAGCAGATCGACGGCAACCGCGCCTCGCTCTCCATCATTTACTCCTACGGCGACTTCACCTCCGCGACCAGCGTGGTCCGCTCCGACGATCCCGCCGCGCCTGCCGTCACCATCAACCGCGCCGGCAGCATTCCATCGAGCAAGGTGGATGCCTTCTTCAAGAATCCCTTCGCCGACCTCGACGCCGCGCGCACCGCGCCGCTCAAAATTCAAAAGGCGGTCGTGGGCGCCGTGCCCGACGCGCATCACGGCTGGCTGGTGGCGCTGGGCCTCTACGCCTTCATGGCCTTCTACGCCGTCGGCCCCGGCGTCTGCGTGTGGCTCGCGCTCTCCGAGCTCATGCCCACGCGTATCCGCTCCAATGGCATGAGCATCGCCCTGGTTCTCAACCAGACCGTCTCCACCGCGCTCGCTGCCATCTTCCTGCCCTTCGTCAGCAAGCATGGCTACTCGTCCATGTTCTTTCTCTTCGCCGCCTTCACCGTCGTCTACTTCATCGTCGCCGCCTTCTTCATGCCGGAGACCAAGGGAAAAACCCTCGAAGAGATTGAAGCCTACTTCGAAGGCAAAGCCGCCAAAGCGTAGACTCTGCGCAAAAAATGTAACGGCCCGGATCGATGCGATCCGGGCCGTTACGTTTGCATCCATGCAGACGGCTACGTGGTCAGGCGGCTACATCGCCGTCTGCTCCACCACGGCCTTCGACAGGTTGCGCGGCTTGTCGACATTGACGCCGTGCTCCAGCGCCATAAAGTAGGAGAAGAACTGCAGCGGAATCACCTCCGCAATCGGCAGCAGATGCTCCGGCGCCGGCTCCACGTCCACGCAGTCGCTCACCAGCGCCTTGACATCGGCATCGCCCGCATTGGCCAGCGCAATCACCTTCGCGCCCTGCGCCTTCATGTCTGCGAGCAATTGCACCGTCTTCTCATAGCGCAGGACCGAGGCTTCCATCGCGCGATCAACCGTGGCCAGCACCACCAGCGGCACCGTATCGCTCACCAATGCGTTCGGCCCATGTTTCAACTCGCCTGCCGGGTAGCCCTCGGCGTGAATGTACGAAGCTTCCTTCAGCTTCAGCGCGCCTTCGCGCGCAATCGCGTAGTGGACGCCGCGCCCCAGGTAGAGAAAACTCGCCGCGCTGCGGTACTTTCGCGCCAGCGCCGGCATCTGCGCGCGCCAGCCGTCCAGTTGCCCGCCAATGCTCGCCGGCAGCGAGCGCAGTTGCGCAATGCGCGCGGCCATCTCCGCGCTATCCATCTGCTTCAACCGCGCCGCCTCATGCAGCGCCAGCAGATAAAGCACCGCCAGTTGGCAGGTGAAACTCTTCGTCGCGGGCACGGCCTTCTCCACGCCCGCAGCCAGCGGCATCGATACATCCGCCTCGTTGGCCATCGTCGAGCCCGCCGCATTCGTAATGGCCAGCGTCCGGCGCTGGCGGCGTTTCGCTTCGCGCAGCGCCGCCAGCGTGTCAGAGGTCTCACCGGACTGCGACAGCACAATCACGCTCGGGGTCCGGCGCTCGCGCCCGCCGCGGCAACTGTACTCGCTGGCATACTCCACATCCACAGCCAGGCCGCACATATCCTCGAGCGTAATCTCCGCTGCCAGTCCGCTGTGCCGGCTCGATCCGCTGGCAGCGATCAGCACCTCACCCCCCGCATTGGCCCATCCAGCCAGCGCGGCGCCTATCTCTTCTTTCAGTGCGCTTCCGTTCAGATAAAGCTCCAAAGTCCGGGCAAGCGCTTCGGGCTGCTCATACATCTCGCGCAGCATCTCGTGCGGGAAATTCGCCATTCTTTCACCTGTCGCAGGGGGTTTGAGGGCCTGATTGCCTCAGTCTCGAGCTTGATCATACCGCGCTGAAGTACTCATCGATATGGAAGTTAACCCGCTACATTTTTGGATATTGTCAAAAAAATGAGGGCGCCCCCAGCCGAGATTCTGGCCTCGTTTGAGCGCAGGACGTGCGGGTCATCCCGGCCTGAAGCGCGCCGAGCCCCTTGTTCAGCGGAGAAATCGCGTCCGCGATTCCAACCATCGCCGCACGCGCCTCATTCCCTGGCTGCATGGTCCAGTCCTCGCTAATCACGCGCATTTCAACGCGGAATGCGCGTTGAAAATAGTCTATAGTTTCAATCAACGGCATGGTGAGCTGCGACACTCTTCTTCGAAGCGCCACCGTCTTCGACGGCAGAGGCGCAGCTCCTGAGGTTCTCGACGTCGCGCTCGCCGGCGATCGCATTCTGGCCCTCAGCCCCGCTCTTTCCCACGCCGCTTCCATCGTCATTGACGCAACTGGCCTCGCCCTCGCGCCCGGCTTCATCGACGTACACACCCACGACGACAGCAACGCGGTACGCACGCCGCAGATGCTGCCCAAGCTCTCGCAGGGCGTCACCACCGTCATCGTCGGCAACTGCGGCATCAGCGCTTCTCCCGTCACGCTCAGGGGCGCGCCGCCTGACCCCATGAATCTCCTCGGAGCAGCCGAGGACTTTCGCTACCCCACCTTCGCGGCGTACGTTGAGGCCGTCAACACCGCGCGGCCCGCCGTCAATGTAGCCGCGCTCGTGGGCCACACTGCGCTGCGCAACAACCACATGGACCGCCTCGACCGCGCCGCCGAGCCGCGTGAGATCGAGGCCATGCGCGCGCAGTTGCGCGAGGCACTCGCAGGCGGCGCGCTCGGCCTCAGCACTGGCCTCGCTTATGGCTCGGCTCGCGCCGCAACTACCGAAGAAGTCCTCGGCCTCGCCGAGCCGCTGGCCGAAGCCGGCGCGCTCTACACCACGCACATGCGCACCGAGGCCGACGCCATCCTCGACGCCATGGAGGAAGCCTTCACCGTTGGCCGCCGCAGCCGCGTACCCGTTGTCATCTCGCATCTCAAATGCGCGGGCATCGCCAACTGGGGCCGCAGCGACGAAGTGCTGCACGCGCTTGACGCCGCGCGCGCCGCACAGCGCGTTGGCTGCGATTGCTATCCCTATGCAGCCGGTTCGAGCACGCTCGACCTCGGCCAGGTCGATCCCCGCGTCACGATTACGATCACCTGGAGCGAGCCCCACCCCGAGGTCGCCGGCAACTCTCTCGCCGCTATCGCCGAGCAGTGGCACACCACGCAGCTTGAAGCGGCGCGCCGTCTGCAGCCCGCCGGCGCCATTTACCACAGCATCTCCGAGGCCGACATGCGCTGCATTCTCTCCCACCCCGCCACCATGATCGGCTCGGACGGCCTGCCCAACGATCCGCGCCCGCACCCGCGCCTGTGGGGAACCTTCCCGCGCGTGCTCGGCCGCTATAGCCGCGATGAAAAACTTCTGCCACTCGCGACGGCCGTCCACAAGATGACCGCCATGCCCGCGCAACGCTTCGGCCTCGCGCAGCGCGGTCTTATCCGCGAAGGCTTCCACGCCGATCTCGTTCTGTTCGATCCCGCGCGCATTCTCGACACGGCAACCTTCGCCGATCCCATCCGCGCCGCCGAAGGCATCACCGGCGTGTGGGTCAACGGCGAGATCTCTTACAACGCCAACGGCGCAACCGGCGCGCGCGCGGGCCGCTTTGTGCCGCGCGCCGCCACTACCTGGATTCAATAACGCTGGATTCAATAATGCTGGATTCAATAACCCAAGCGAGGATTCAATGACAGCAATCAAACGTTTCGGAGTAGAGGGCGGCACCGGCGCCGGCGGGCAGCACTTGCCCTTCGCGCGCGCCGTCGAGGCCGACGGCTGGCTCTATGTCTCCGGCCAGGTCCCCATGGTCAACGGAGAAGTCGTCGCCGGAGGCATCGTCGCCCAATCCGAGCAGGCCATTCGCAATCTCCTCGCCATCCTCGCCGAGGCGGGCTACGGCCCCGAGCATGTCGTGCGCTGCGGTGTGTGGCTCGACGATCCGCGCGACTTTCAGTCCTTCAACGGCGTCTTCAAAAAGCATTTTGGGGCGCACCCGCCCGCCCGCGCCTGCGTCGTCTCCAGCATGGTGGTCGATTGCAAAGTCGAGATCGACTGCGTCGCCTACAAATCCCCATCAGCGTAAGCGCGGCAACAGCGCAGTCAGGGAACACGCACGGCCATGATCGATCCCCACAGCCTTCTTCTGCTCGGTGAGACCTTCATCGCCGTGGTGTGCCTGGTACTGCTCATCGCCGTCTACAAGCTCAACCCCTTCATCACGCTTTTTGTCGTCTCGCTCGGCCTCGCCATCGCCGCGGGCATGCCGCTGGCTACCGTCATACACTCATTCGAAACCGGCCTCGGCTCCACTCTCGGCCACATCGCCATCGTGGTCGCGCTCGGCACCATGCTGGGCAAAATGATGGTGGAGTCCGGCGGCGCCGATCAGATTGCGCAAACCCTCATCCGCATCTTCGGCGCCAAGCGCGTGCCCTGGGCCATGATGCTCATCGGCCTCATCGTCGGACTGCCCGCATTTTTTGAGGTTGGCTTCGTCCTTCTCATTCCCATCGTCTTTACCGTAGCGCGCCGCACGCGCACCTCGTTCATCCTGGTCGGCCTGCCCATGGCCGCGGGCCTTTCCGTCGTTCACGGACTGGTTCCTCCGCATCCCGCGGCACTGCTCGCGGTCAACATCTATCACGCCGATGTGGGCCGCACCATTCTCTATGCGCTCGTCATCGGCATTCCCACCACCATCCTCGCCGGCCCGCTCTATGCCAGGCTCATCGCGCCGCATGTGCACCTAGCTGCGGATAACGCCATGGCAGACGCGTTTGCCGAGCGCGACGAAACCCGCAGCCTGCCCAGCTTTTCGCTCACTCTGTTCACCATCCTGCTGCCCGTCTTCCTTATGCTCTTCGGCAGTTGGGCAGATTCCTTCGCCGCGCCCGGCACCGTCTTCAATCAGGCTCTCCATCTCATTGGCAACGACGACATGGCGCTGCTCATCGGCGTGCTGGTCAGTTTTTTTACCCTCGGCCAGTTGCGCGGCTTCTCCCGCGAAACCATCCTCCGCTTCTCCAACGAGTGCCTCGCGCCCACCGCCACCATCACGCTGCTGGTGGGCGCGGGCGGCGGCTTTGGCCGCGTGCTGCAGGATAGCGGCGTCTCGCAGGCCATCATCGCCATCGCCATGCACAGCCACGTTCCGCTGCTGCTGCTGGCCTGGCTGCTCGCCGCCATGATGCGCCTCGCCACCGGCTCGTCCACGGTCGCCATGAGCACCGCCGCCGGCATCATTGCGCCCATCGCGCTGCACACCGCCGGCGTACACCCGGAGCTGCTCGCTATCGCTACCGGCACGGGCTCGCTCATCTTTTCGCACGTCAACGATGGCGGCTTCTGGCTCGTCAAGGAGTACTTCAACATGACGGTGCCCGAAACCCTCAAAACCTGGTCCGTCTGCGAGACCATCATCGCCGTCGCCGGCCTTGCGTTCACCTTCGCCGCATCTCTTGTTCTCCACTAAGCCGCTGTCGCGATTCTGTTTTTCGCCGCTGCACAAACCCCGCTGAGGTCTTGTTCATGTCGAGCTTCCTCGCATCGTCCCGTCTCTCGCGCCGCCACTTTCTGCAAAGCGCATCCGCCGTTGCGCTGGCCCACAGCCTTCCCGCTGTCGCTCGCGCTCAATCCGCGCATGGCTACCGCGCCTACGTTGGCTGCTACACCGGCACGGCAGGCAATGGCGAAGGCATCTATCTATTCGACTTCGACGCGGCCACCGGCGCGCTCAGCAATCGCCGCCTCGTCGCGAACACGCCCAGCCCGTCGTGGCTCGCCGTTCATCCCTCGCGCAAATTCCTCTACGCCGCGAATGAGGTTGCCGATTTCAACGGCGCGTCCGGTTCGGCCAGCGGACCCAAGACCGGGTCTGTCAGCGCCTTCGCCATCGACGCCGCAACCGGCAGCCTGACATCGCTCAACACTGTCTCCTCTAAAGGTGCGGAGCCCGCCTACCTCAGCCTCGACGCGACCGGCCGTTTCGCATTCGTGGCCAATTACGGCGTCGGATCCATCGCGGTGCTGCCCATCCTGCCCTCCGGCGCGCTCGCGCCCGCCATCGACATCATTCAGGACAAAGACTCCCTGGGCGCAACCAAGCCCACCAGCGCTCCCGCCGGCAGCTTCGCCTTCAGCGGCCACGACGCCCCGCATGCGCACATGATTGCCGCCAGCCCGGACAACCGCTTCGTGCTGGCGACCGACCTGGGCCAGGACCGCATCTACATCTATGCGTTCGACGCTGCCACCGGAAAGCTGCGGCCAGCCGCCACGCTCTTTGCCACTTTGCCCACCGGCGACGGACCCCGCCACTTCGCCTTCCACCCCAACGGCCAGTGGCTCTACTCCATTCAGGAAGAAGCTTCCACCGTCGTGCTCTTCCACTACAACGCCGCCACAGGTGCGCTCACAGCGCAGCAAACCGTCTCTGCGCTGCCCGAGGGCTTCTCCGGCACCAGCTTCGCCTCGGAGATCCTTGTCGCTCCCAATGGCAAAACCCTCTACGCCGCCAACCGCCTCCACGACACCATGGCCGTCTTCGCCATCGGCGCCGACGGCCGCCTGACCTACGCCGGCGAAACCCCCACCGGCGGCGACTACCCTGTGCAGTGCCGCATTGACCCCACCGGCCGTTACTTCTTTGCCTGCAACCGCAAGTCGGACGCGATCACTACCCTTCGCATCGACCCAGCCACCGGTTTGCTTACTCCGACCGGCCAGTTCACCGCCGTGGGCAGCCCCGCCAGCATTACCTTCGTCTCCGTCTAAAGCGCGCTTTCCACACCAGCAGCCGGGATGCAAAACCCGCATCCCGTGCGACAATTAAAGTAATCGTGATGACACCTGCCTCCTCTGCAGTTGTTCCTGAGCCAGTTGCGGTAACCCCGGAGCTGCTGAAGCAGCACAGCATCACTCCGGACGAGTACGACCGCATTCTGAAAGCTCTGGGGCGCGTTCCCTCCCTTACTGAACTCGGCATTTACAGCGTGATGTGGAGCGAGCACTGCTCCTACAAGTCGAGCCGCGTACACCTCAAACGGCTGCCGACCAAGAGCGACCGCGTGGGGCAGGGGCCAGGCGAGAATGCCGGCATCATCGACGTGGGCGACGGCTGGGCCTGCGCTTTCAAGATTGAAAGCCACAACCACCCCAGCTACATCGAGCCCTATCAGGGCGCGGCGACCGGCGTAGGAGGCATTCTCCGCGACATCTTCACCATGGGCGCGCGGCCTCTCGCGATCATGGACTCGCTGCGCTTCGGGCCGATCACCGATGACGCGAGTTTGGACAATGAGGACCGGAAGCTCGTCCAGAAAAATCACTCCATCGTGGAGGGCGTAGTCTCGGGCATCGCCGGTTACGGCAACTGTTTTGGCGTTCCCAACCTCGGCGGCGAAACCAAGTTTGAAGCCTGCTACAGCGGCAATCCGCTGGTCAACGCCTTCGCTCTCGGCCTGGTTCGCAAAGACGAAATCTTCTACGGCAAAGCCACCGGCACCGGCAACCCCGTAATTTATGTGGGCGCAAAGACCGGACGCGACGGCATCAACGCCGCCACCATGGCCAGCGAGGAGTTCCACGAGGGCTCGGAAGAAAAGCGCCCCAACGTGCAGTGCGGCGACCCTTTCATGGAGAAGCTGCTGCTCGAAGCCTGCCTTGAAGCCATGCAGACCGGCGCCATCGTCGGCATTCAGGACATGGGCGCGGCGGGGCTCACCTGCTCCACCTGCGAGATGGGCGCGCGGGGCGGCGTGGGCCTCGACGTGGAGCTGGACAACGTGCCGCAGCGCGAAACCGGCATGAGCGCCTACGAGATTATGCTCTCGGAGAGCCAGGAGCGCATGCTGCTGGTGGCCGAAAAAGGCCGCGAGCATGAAGTGCTGAGCGTCTTCACCAAATGGGGCCTGGACGCGAACATCGTGGGCACCGTCAAGCCCGAGCCGCGCCTGCGCATCCGTCACCACGGCGTGCTCGTCGCCGACATTCCCAACCAGTCGCTCACTGATGATGCGCCGCTTTATCATCGCCCCGTCGGTGTCTGGAAAGCGCCGGTCCCTCTCGATCCCTCGGAAGAGATTCTTGCCGAGTTGGCCAAGCCGCGCGACTACACGGCTGATCTGAAAAAGCTGCTGGCCTCGTCGAACGTCTGCTCCAAACGATGGGTTCACGAGCAGTACGACACCATGGTGCAGACCAACACCGCGCAGGGTCCCGGCGGCGAAGCCGGCGTGATGCGCATCAAGGGCACGGGGAAGCAAGAGCCAAGCCCGGTGGGTGCCCCCGGTCTCGCTTCTGAGACCGGGGAAAAGCACGAGCGCGGCCTCGCGATGGCCCTCGACGGCAACAGCCGCTGGTGCTATCTCGACCCCAAACTCGGTGCGATGCATGCCGTGGCGGAAGCTGCGCGCAAGGTGGCCTGCACTGGCGCAACCCCCGTGGCCGCCACCAACTGCCTCAACTTCGGCAACCCGGAGAAGCCCGAGATCATGGCACAGCTCTCCGCCGCCATCGACGGCATCAGCGAAGCCTGCACGGCGCTGGGCACGCCCATCACCGGCGGCAACGTTTCGCTTTATAACGAGACCAAGGGCGAAGGCATCTATCCCACGCCGGTAATCGGCATCGTCGGCATTATTGATGATGTGTCCAAGGCCGTGCCGGCGCACTTCCAGCAGGCAGGTGATTGGATCATCGTCATTGGCCCATCCACTCGGCGAACGGCAGATTGGAAATCTGAACTCGGTTCCTCCCAATACGCCAAGGACATCCTTGGAAGCTATTGGGGCAAACCTCCCATGCTTGACCTTGATGCTGAAGCGAAGCTACAGAAACTGCTCATCGCGCTTGCTGAAAAGCATCTGGTATCAAGCATCAGCGATACCAGCGAGGGCGGTCTGGCTGTGACCATCGCAGAAGCAGGATTCCGAAACGGAATCGGAGCTGCAGTGTGTGTCGACCATCTGGCTTGGCAAAGCTCTGTGCATGCGTTCTTTGGTGAGGACAGCACGCAGGTCGTGGTCACTGCGCGTGGCGAAACTGCTAAACAGGTTATAGAAATAGCCGAGAAGGAATTTGGCTTTCTGGCAGACATTATCGGAACGACAACTTCCGACCACTTGACGATCTTCTGGAGCGATCAATCGTGCATCCAGGTAAAAGTGGCGGAACTCCGTTCCTCTTGGTCCCACGCCCTCGAAGCCGCTCTGCACAACGAGGTGCTCGCATGAGCCTCCTTTTTCAGGGCGTGCCGGGCGTAGCCGACGAGTCGGAGCAGATCAAAGCCGCCGCGGCGTCACGAGTCCCTCAGTCCCTAGTCCCTAGTCCCTGCGTCGCCGAAGGCGACACGCTGCACGAAGAATGCGGCGTCACCGCCATTCACGGCCATCCCGACGCCGCCCGCCAGGCCTATCTCAGCCTCTACGCGCTGCAGCATCGCGGGCAGGAGTCGGCCGGCATTGCCAGCGCCGACGGCCAGCACCTGGCCAACATCAAGGGCATGGGCCTGGTCTCGGAGATTTTTACCGACGACGTGTTGCAGAAGCTGCCCGGCCACATGGCCATCGGCCACACGCGCTACTCCACCACCGGCGACTCCGCGCTGCTCAACGCGCAGCCCATCCGCGTGGATTCGACCAAGGGCCTCATCGCCATCGCCCACAACGGCAACCTGATCAACCTGGGCAACATTCGCGCGCGCCTGGAGCGAGACGGCGCTTACTTCCAGACCACCTCGGACTCCGAGATCATCGTGCAGCTTATCGCGCACTCCAAGGCCGGCACGCTGGTGGACGCCATCGCCGACTCGCTCTCGCAGGTCGATGGCGCGTTTTCGATCGTAATGATGACGCGCGACCGCATCTTCGCCGCCCGCGATCCACGCGGCTTCCGCCCGCTTTCGATGGGCCGCATCAAGAATCCAGACGGTCCCGACACCATCGTCTTCGCGTCCGAGACGTGCGCCTTCGATCTGCTGCGCGCCGAGTATGAGCGCGACGTGCTGCCCGGCGAGCTCGTCATG
>DASQSP010000062.1:0-10156 GCA_035642355.1 Occallatibacter sp. | reverse complement strand
CGCGCAAAGGCCGCACCGGAACCGGTGCGGCCTTTGTTTCTTGAGAGGATCGCCCGGCTTAGAACGGGTTCAGCTTGGCCAGCCCCTTCTTCTTCTTCTTCTTGCTTGAGGACTCGTCTTTGAGGTCCGTCTTCGGAGCATTCTTCTTGCTGTTGCCGGCCGTGGTCTGCGTCTCGCCCGGCTTGATGTCGTTCACCTGGTCGGGTGCCGCTGCCGGGCCCTCGGCCGCGGGCAGAGCCGTGTTCACCGGACCCACAGGCTTCACAGCCGCATTCGGATCGACCGCCTCTCCGGCGGGAGCGCTCACCACCGACACGCCTACGCCCGTGCCGCCTTCCGGAGCCGACAAGGCCGGCGCATCGGAGGGCACATCGGTGCGCGGCGGCTCATTGGCGCTAGTGGGCGTTACCGGAGCGGCCGCTGCCGCCGGCCGGCCGGCATTCACCGCTTCAGTAAACAGGGCCACGCTCTGCTTGGTCACGTCCGGGGCCACCGTCCGCTGCGGATCGCTCAGGCTCGGCTCGCCCACATGCACCGCTTCCACCATGGTGGGGCCGTGCTTGATCAGCCCCAGCGTGCGATCGCTGAAGCGCAGCGACTGGCGGCTCTCTTCCTCCGCCTGGCTCTCGGCCATGGCGGCCTGCGTGGGCTCGGGAATCGGATGGTTCATCGCCACCAGACGATCGCGCGCATCCTCCACATGCGGAGCCAGCGGGTAGCGCGTAATCACCTTGGCATAAGCCTGGGCCGCGCGGTCCATATACGTCGCTCGCAGGCGCTCGCGGATCGCGCCTGGCAGTCCAAGTGTCGCCTGAACGCGTCGTGCCTCACCCTCATAGGCGTCGCCGATGCCCAGCAGCGCCTGGTCGCTCTTGGAGTAGAGCGGGTAGGTATCCACCACTGTGGTGAGGCGCGCAATGGCGGCGGTAAAGTTCTCCTTGCTCTCATAAAAGAGACCGATCTCCGTCTCCCGCTCCGCCATCACTTCCTGCACGTCGCGCAGCTTCTGCTTGGCCCGCGGAATCAGCGTCGAGTCCGGAAACTGGTTGATCATGTTGCGATACTCTTCCTCGGCGCGCTGCGCGTTGGTAAAGTCGCGGTCTGGCTTCTCCATCTGCTGGTAGTAGATGTCGCCCACCTTCATTTGCGCCTCGGCAGCTTCCGGCGTGTTGGGGAAGAAGGTGATGAAATCCTTGTACTCAGCCTCGGCCTGGGTCAGCGCGGCAGAGCCGCCTTCCTTGAACCATGTGTCGCCTACGGCCAGCTTGGCCCGCATGCGGTATTCGGAGTCCGGGTAGGTGTTTAACATGGTCTGCAGCGTGAGTCGAGCCACGTCAAAGCGGCCCTTCTTCATCGAATCCAGCGCCTTGTCGAACAGAATCTTGTCCGGCTGCTGCGATTTCACGTTGGCCAGCGGGTTGGCGCTCAGGTCTTCGTTCTTCTTCTTCTTGGGCTGCTTGTTGGCTGCCTGCGCCGTGCCTGCCGCCAGCACCAGCGCCGCCAGCGTGCCGGCTGCAATGGTCATCGAAATCCGGTTCATACCACCTCATCAATGCGCCGCTCGCGTGCCTGCGGCGCTCGTGTGCAACCTATCGCCCGGGGAGAAATTCCATAGATACGGCAATTAAGTGCTGTGGCTTGGGTGCCCCATCCTTGCCGCGTTTTTTGCGGCTGGGGTGGGATAGCACAACACTATCTTACTTGCCGGATCAATAAGCCGCTGCCGCCTTGCGGGCCAGCGCCAACAGCGCCTGGGCGTCGCGCTCCGGGTGCCCCGCGCCAAACACGGCATTCCCGGCAACCAGCAGCTCCGCACCAGCTTGGACGACCTGGGCCACCGTATCGTGAGCCACGCCGCCGTCCACTTCAATTCTAAATGCCAGCCCCTTTTCCCGCCGCAACTGGGCCAGCCGCCGGATCTTATCCAGCGAAAACGGAATAAAGCTCTGCCCGCCAAACCCCGGATTCACGCTCATGATCAGCACATGATGCACCATGGGCAAAATATCCTCGATCAGATCCACCTGCGTGGCCGGGTTCAACACCACTCCCGGCTTCATGCCGTGCTGGTCAATCAGCTCCAGCGAGCGGTGCAGGTGCCGGCAAGCCTCGTAATGCACGCTCACCCAGTTCGCCCCCGCATCGGCAAACGCCGGAATAAACTCGTCCGGATTCTCGATCATCAGGTGGCAGTCGAGCGGCAGCCTGGTCGCCTTGCGCAGGCTCTTCACGACAGGTGGTCCCAGGGTGATGTTGGGCACAAAATGCCCGTCCATCACGTCCACGTGGATCACCGTGCCGCCGCCCCGCTCCGCCGCGGCCACTTCGTCCGCCAGACGCGCAAAATCAGCTGAAAGTATCGAGGGAAGTAGCTCAACCATAGGTCTTTGCGCGGGATAGCCCGCTGCGGCCAGTGTATCAGGCACCGCGCGCGGCAATTGGCCCATCGCGCGTAAGCCGAAGTAAGTCCTCGCGGCTGATTCCTTTGGTTTGAGTGATCGTCCAGTCAGGATCACGAGAGAATCCCGCGTACCAACTTCCAATCTTGCCGTCTTCAACGACATAAGCCATAAGACTCCCACGGCCGTTTTTCAGTGTGTTCCCGCTGAACCAGAAAAAGCATGACGCCGCGGAGAAGTCTTTAATGCGTCGTTGCAGATTTGTTCTTGATTGAATCTTTTTCGTCTTATGAGGCAATGTGGGAATTGGAAACTCTGTGTAATCCTCACCTGACTTCAAGTAAGACCATTGTCCGAGTAATCGTCCCGGAGAAAACGGCGGGAAAGTGGCCTTTGATTGATGAAATGCCTTTTTCACGCTATCCAGTCGATCGAAAAGAGCATGTGTTGTCGGAACACCTGCAAACATCCAATTTGCAACGGCACCGTTACCCGAAAAATTCAACCACTTGTGGTCGAACCAATTGTCGATCTGAATGATCCAAACATCATTGGGATCCTGCACAGTGATTACTGCATGCAAAATCTTGCGAATCAACACGACAAAGTCGTTGTCATCCGTGAGCCCTGATGGGATGGAAATTGGCATAGGTAATTATCGATCAGACTCGATCATGGACTTCGCCGCAATCCGTCCCACCCCGCGCAGCATCGCCCTCAGTGGCCAGCGTCCATCGGCATCCGGGAGGAAGATCTCGCCCACCCGCCGCACCTCCGGCCGGTAGTACCAGCGCTTCAGCAGCGCCAGATGCCCCTGCCGCTCCGTGGCCGAGGGTGGGCCAATCTGCCCCGTCGGCTGCATCAACTCAGCCAAAACCGCCTCCATCCGCGCCTCCAGCACATCCCGCGCCACCTTTACGGGCACGGCTTCCGCGCCCAGAGCCTCAGGAATCGCCTCCACCGCCATCGGCTGCGCAAACAGCGAGCTCGACCCCGACCGCTCATTCTGTATCCGCATGCCCAGCGTGGAGAACGCAACAGGCCCGCGCAGACGTCCGCCCTCAAACAAAAACACAGCCACCTCATCCGGCTGAACAGATGCTTGTAAAACCACATTGCGCAGCCGGCTCATCGGCTGCACCAGCTCCGGCGCCAGCGCCCGCACGCTCTCCACCTTCTGCACCTGCGCATGCAGCGCCGCAGCCGCCTCGAACGCGAGGCCCGCTGAAGCCTTTTCCCGCTCCGCCTGCAAGACCACCAGCTTGCTCGCCCCGCGCGTCGCCAGAAAGCTCTCGACCGTCCCCGCCTCCTCGGCGTAGCGCTCGTCCGTGCAGCCCTGGTAGCAGGGCGCGAGGCACATCTTCATCTCCGAATACACGCACCCCGGATGGCTCGGATTCGGATCGAGATCCTCGACGCACCGCCGCAGCAAAAACAACTTCAGCGCTTCCTCCGCAAACCGCTCCGCAGCCGCCCGCGAGGCAAACGGCCCATACGCCCAGTCGCCCTCGCGCTGGCTGGGCCGGTTCGTCACCACAATGCGCGGATAGCGATTGCCGCCCAGATAGCGAATGAACGCGGGCGCGCGCAGATGCATCCGTTCTAAAGATTTTTCGCCGTAAATCTCTTCCAAGAGAGAAAACTGCGCCAGCAGCGATTCAAACTCCGAGCCGGTGAGCCGCCACGCAATCCGCCGCACCCGCCCCGCCAACTGCAGCCGCCGCGGATGCTTTGCCGAGTGCTGCAGCAGCCGCTCCAGCCGCCCGCGCAAATTCGGCGTGCGCCCAATGTAGGGCTCTGCATGCGCATCGGCTCCGTAGAGCGCGAACACCGCCGCAGCCTGCGGCAACTGCGTAAGCGCAGCCTTGGCGTCCGCCGGATCAAAGGCAAGCGACGCCATGGCCAAACCGTTCGCGCCGCTCAGACCCATCCAACAACCCCACTCGTCTCGCTAAAGGATCAAACGAGCTAACTTGCTGACAGGCGCGCAGCGCCGCTAACTCGCTAATCTACTAACTCGACAAATCACTAACTGCCCGCGATAGTCATACCATCGATCCGCAGCGTGGGGCACGCCACCGACCCGCGAAACACCAGGTCGTTGCCAATCGCCGTCACCTCGCGCAGCATCGCGGCAAGATTGCCGGCAATCGTCACCTCTTCCACCGCATGGGTCAGCGCGCCGTTCTCAATCCACAGCCCCGTTGCGCCCCGCGAGTAGTCGCCGGTCACCAGATTCGTTCCGAACCCCATCAGGCTGGTGACATAAAGCCCCGCCGGAATCGCGGCGATGATCTCCTCAGGCGTCAGCGTGCCCGGCTCCAGATAAAGGTTTCCGCAGCCAATCCCCGGCGCGCCCGCCAGCCCCCGCGAAGCATTGTGCGTCGACCGCATCCCCAGCTTGCGCGCGGAATAAGTATTCACCAAATACGTCTGCAGCACGCCGCCTTCAACCACCACGGTGCGCCGCGAAGCCAATCCCTCGCCATCAAACGGCGAAGTCCCAAAGCCGCCCACGCCCGAGGGCAGCATCATCACGTTGTCGTCAATGATGGTTATGTTTTCGGAAGCTATGGCCTCGCCCAGCTTGCCCGCCAGATACGATGCACTCCGCCAGATCGCATCGCCCGAGGCCGCCTCAAACACCGACCCTATCAGCGACCGCGCCACCTCCGGCGCAAACACAATCGGCGCCTGCTGCGTGGCCACGCGCCGCGCCCCCAGCCTGCGCAGAGTCCGCCGCGCCGCTTCCTTGCCAACGCTCTCGGGCGAATCAAGCAGCGCAAAGCTCCGCGCGCCGCTCCACCAGCCGTCGCGCTGCATCGTGCCATTGGCGTCCACCGCCAGCGGCGCCGCCGACACCCCCGCATAGCTGGTGCGATAGCCGCCCACAAACCCCCGCGAGTTGGCCAGCACCTTGCGCCCCGTGGCCGCGTCAAAGCTGCCACCGTCGGAGTTGGTGATCCGCGGATCGGCCGCCATCGCCGCCGCCTCCGCCCGCCGCGCCCACTCAATCCGCTCCGGCCCCGGCAGGGAATACACGTCCTCAAAATAGAGCCGCTGGTCGGCGTCAATCCGGCCAAACTCCGCCGTCTCCGGCAGCCCCGCAAAGCTGTCCTCTTCGGTCACGCGGGCCAGCGCCATCGCTCCGTCCACAAGCTGGCGAATCCCATCCGCGGTCAGGTCACTCGTTGACGTGGACGCCGATCGCCGGCCCAGAAACACACGCAGCCCCAGCGCCCGCGATCCCGACTCCTTCAGCGTCTCCACCTCGCCCAGGCGCACGCTCACGCTGAACTCGTCGCCCTCCGCCGCCACCGCCTCCGCGTCGCTCGCGCCCGCCTTCCGGGCCAGCGCCACCACATCGGCAGCCAGGGATTCAAGATCGACAGCAGTCATTGCGGAAGGTGCGGCGGTTTCAGGCATGTTCTCAACCTATCAAATTCGAACAGATCTCGCCCTCGCCGCTCACTTGCGCAGAATCTTTTGGTAGTAGCACAGCTAGAAAGCCAGCGCAGGCTCTTCCACAAGCTCCGCGCGCTGCGCACGCAGAGCCGGCCCGCTCTTCTCCAGGATGTACAGCATCATTCGCGCCATCTGGTCAGGGTCGAAGGGATCGGTCACGCCCAACCGTCCCGCCGGCGGTTCTTCCCAACCCTCGGCGCGGCCTGTGCGCACCAGCCCCGGCTCAATGCTCGATATGTGAATGTCGGTCCGGCTCAGCTCCATGCGCAGCGCCTCGGTCAGCGCTTCCAGCGCGTACTTGGTCGCTGCATACGCGCCCAGCGTGGGCCGCACCTTCTGCGCTAGCACATTCGACGTGTTCACCAGGTGCCCGTGGCCCTGCCGCGCAAAATGCTGCAAAAATGTATACGCCAGCCGGAACGCGCCTTCGACATTCACGCGCACCATGCTGCAGATGCGCTCCACGTCGATGGTGTCGATGGTGCCTGCCTCCAGCAGGCCGCCGTTGTTAAAGCACACGTCACAGCCGCCAAAGGTCTCCATCGCCGCGGTCAGCAGTGTCTGCGGCATTCCCTCCACGCTCAGGCTACCCGCCACCGTAAGGCACGGCCCCTTGAGCTGCGCGCGCAGCGCAATCAACGTCTCATGCGACGGAGCATTCAACACCAGCGCATACCCCGCCGCGGAAAGTGCCCGCGCCATTGCTGATCCAATGCTGCTGGTCGCGCCCGTGATCACGGCTACTCTGCCGCCGGAAATGCTCATCGCCGCCTCGTCATCCCAGAATAAGCACAAAAATCGCGGCCCGCGGCGCGACCAGAACACGGGGACTCCTTTTTGATACTCAGCCCTGGGTTTTCAAGAGTAAAATGGCTCTCCATGCGTCGCGCACCCGCGCAACCACAACGCCTGACCCCGGCTCGCTATCAGCGTGAAGCCGGCGTCGCCGCCGTCGGAGCGACAGCCGGAGGAACGGCAGCTGCCACCGGCTCGCGCAGCAGCACCGCGAAGCGCGGAAACGCGAAGCTGCCGCCCGCGTCGTCCACCACATTCAGTTGGCACACATAGGTGCCGGGCTTCAGTCCGCTCAGCGGCACGTCCAACTCCACCGCCACCGCATCGCGCCCGGCCACATTGGTCGCCTTGGCCTGCACCACTGGACTCTCATACACCTTCGTCGAACCCTGAATCAGTTCCAGGCTGCTCAGCACGCTGATGCCCGGCTTCGCGCCCCTGGCATGATCCTCCGCCAGCTTTTCGCGAGTTGGGTCGTAAACTTCATACAGCAGATACAGGTGCTGATCCTGCCGGAAGACATGACTGATGTTCGGCACATACTCCTCGCCCTCGCGCACCAGCGGCGTCGTCTGCTTGCTCGGCCGCCGCTGCGAGGCCAGCACAATCGAACTCAGCTTCAGCGGAACCTTCTTCAGCTCCGGTAGCGTGATGTCCGCCTCAAACGAGCCCGTTCTCCCCGTCTGATTCTCGCGCACCACAAATTTCAGGTGATACTTGCCCGGCGGCAGGTTGAAGCTCGTCGTGTATTCAATGTTCCGCTGCCGCGCCTGCAGGCTGGGGTCGAGGTTCAGCTTCACCGTCTCGCGCGCATGGCCGATCGGCCGCTTCACCTCGTCAATCACCTCGCCGATAATGTCCAGCGTCGCCTTGTCCTTGTCGCCGCCCTTCACAAACGGAATCTGCGACCCCGGCACAATCAGCGACACCGGCACATAGAAGCGGTTGTCATCCAGCCGGAAGTACATCGCGTCCAGATACACCGCCATATCCGTCGCCGGCAAATCGCTGGCGAGTTCCTCTTCAAGCTCGCGCTCGCGGTCCTCGCGCCCGGAGTGCTTGAAGTCTGCCGGCGCATAGTAGCCCGGCCGGTATTCGAGCTTGATGCCGGGACGGTTGATCTTGATCGTCAGCTTCCGATACTTGCCGTCGCGCGCCGGATCCGACGAGTGGAAGCCGATGGCGTAATAGGCCGACGTATCGCGCTGCACCTGCGCAAACGCCGGAGCAAAATCGTTCGAGTCGAGAAATGCCTTGCCGCCCGTGTCCGAGCTGAGCGTGGTCAGCACTTCCTGCGACGCAAAGTTGGCGTTGAAGTTGTTCAGCACCGCGCCGCCCGTGTAAGCGCCCGAGCCGCGCAGGCTGCCCGTCGAGGCATCGCCCAGCGGCGAAATCGCCTGCAATCCCCGCGTGTCCACGCTGTAAATCGCCAGGTCGGCCCGCACCGCCGCGTTGATGGCCGAGCGCAGCGAGGCTGCATTCTCAATGCCGTCGCGCGAGATGCCGCCCGAGAAATACAGCAGCGACTTCTTCTCCCCGATCTTTTCAAGCGACTTCGAAATCGCCCGCAGCGCAAACAGCTCGCGGTCGGTGTTCAGGTCGTTGTACTCGCTCTCGTCCGGCGTGTACCCGGTCGTATCCTCCACCTGATTCGAGTTCGCGGTCGCGCCCGACGCAAACCCCTGCCCCTCGGTGCCGTTGTATCCGCCCACTTCGTTGATCAGCGCATTCCTGTCCGCCGTAAAATCCTGGTCCACCTTCAGAGTGTCGCCCAGCGAAACCAGCGCCACCAGATCGGCCGCCTGCATCTTCGTCTTCAAAAATGCCTGCGCCGCCTCCACGCAGCGGTCCAGGTCCTCGGGCTGCATCGAGGTCAGGTCGAAGAACATCACAATCAGCCGGTGATTGCGCAGCTCCTCCGGCTTGGCCGCCACCACCGCCTTGCCCCCGCTCGAGCCAGCGGCCAGCCCGCTCACCGTCGCCTCGTTCAGCGGCTTCGCCATCTCCACGCTCTGGTAATCGAAGGTCGCGATCTGCTGCTTCTTGCCGTTCTCGTAGATGCTGAAATCGCTCTGCGTCAGCCCATGCACGAACTCGCCGGTCTTCGCATCGCGCGCCACCACATTGGTCAGCACCAGCTCGGAGTTGGCCTTGAACACATAGCCCAGATCCTGCCCGCCCGAGTCCTGTCCATTGCCGCTCTGCGCACTCTGCTGCGCGCGTAGCCCCACGCCGCCCGGCGCCAGAAGTGCCGCCGCCATCAACCCCGCAACCGCTCTGCCCATTCTGCCAATCATCCGCTAACTCGCTAACTTGCTAACTCGTGACGTGCTAACTTGCTGACTTGCTAAAACCGAAACCGCGCCGTGAACTGAAACGATCGCGTCGCGGCCAAAGAGGTCACCTGCCCAAACGTCGGCGACGCCACGTTCGTGTCCACGCCGGCGTACTGCACCGTGTTGAATACGTTATTGATCGTCGCGCGAACTTCCAGGCTGCGCGTGTCGCCCAGGCTCGCCGTCTTCGAGAGCGACATATTGTTCTGGACTTTTCCCGGCCCCGTGATCGGGTTGCGCGGCGCATTGCCGAAAACCCCGCATGGATACTGCGCCGAAGCGGCGGTTGCCGCAGGCTCCGCGAACGCCGCCGGATTGAACCACTGCCTGATCGAACGGCTTCCTTGGTTTATCGATACGCCCGTCAGATTTGGACGGAACGTTCCCGCCGTGCCGCAGGCCACGCTCAACACCGCCGCCGAGTAGCTCGGCGTCAGCGGCAAACCCGTCGCAAACGTAAAGCTCCCCGAGACCGACAGGCCTTCCAGAATGTGCGCGGCCGTGCCCGTCGTCAACAACAACTTATCCTTCCCAAACGGTAACTCGTAGTCATATGTACCGCTCACCTGGTGTCGCACATCCAGGCTGCCGTTACCCTCTTCCCCGTTAAGGTTCTGCCAGTTCTGCACACTCACGCCGGCTGTGCCGCCCTCTGAGCCAGCGTTGTCGATCAGGTGCGAGTATTGATAGTTCGCCCCCAGCGACACGCCATGAGTCAGGCCCTTGTTCACGCGCACCGTGCCCGCCGTAAACTTTGAAAACGCCGCCGCCTGATCGTAGGTAAAAATCACGTTGCCCGGATTCGTCCCCGGGCTGCTCGGCGTGGCCCGCGGCGCGCTCGTAATGTCCAGGTGATTGCCCTTCGACCCGTTGTAGCCCACGTTCAACACAATGGCCCACGGCAGCCTCTTCTGCACGTCGAGATTCCACGCCTCCACATACGGCAGTTGATAGTGCGGGTCGAGCGCATAGTTGCCGATGGTATTCGCCGCGGCAAATCCGCTCGCCAGCGTCAGGCAGGTTGCAGGCACCGTGCGCTCGCACGCTGAGGTCGGCGTTCCCGCGGCGTCGGCTTCCTGATTGGTCTGCTCGTTCGCAAACGGCGGCTCATGCGCCAGCCTCGTCGCGAAGCTTGCATACTGGCCCACGGTGTAGTTAATG
>DASQSP010000061.1:0-12417 GCA_035642355.1 Occallatibacter sp. | reverse complement strand
CATCGAGATGAACGTACCCGAAGAACTGGACGTTCACCTCATCATGGACAACTACGGGACTCACAAAATGAAGCCGATCAAGGACTGGCTGGCCAAGCGGCCCCGCTTCCATGTCCGCTTCACGCCGGCCTCGGCCTCATGGCTCAACCTGGTGGAACGATGGTTCGCTCTGCTTACGGAACGCCAACTTCGCCGCGCCGTCCACCGCTCCACCAAAGAACTGAAGGCGGCCATCGAAGACTTCATCGCACATCGTAACCGCGACCCAAAACCCTTCATCTGGCACAAGACCGCGGACCAGTTCCTCGACTCCCTCGCTGCTTCTTGTAGGCGAACTGGTGACTCAGGACACTAGATTTTGGCAGGCTAGCTGCGCTTGATGAAGCGGCGGCCTTGGATTTCGTAGTTGCCGGTGGCGATGCGGGCGATGGCTTCGGTGTAGGCGAGGTGCTCTTCGGCGAGGATGCGCTGGGCGAGGGATGGCGCGTCGTCGGTGTCGAGGACGGGGATGGCGCGCTGCAGGACGATGGCGCCGTGGTCGAGGTGCTCGTCGACGAAGTGGACGGTGCAGCCGGCGAGTTTGACGCCGTAGTCGAAGGCCTGGGTTTGCGCGTCGAGGCCGGGGAAGGCGGGCAGAAGCGATGGGTGGATGTTGAGGATGCGGCTGGGGAAGGCTGCGATGAAGGCGGGCGAGAGCAGGCGCATGTAGCCGGCGAGGCAGATGAGATCGACATTGTGCGCGCGCAGCGAGGCGATCATGTCCGCGTCGTGCTCGGCGCGCGGGCGGCTTTTGGAGATGTGGACGGCGGTGGGCAGGCCGAGTTCGCGGGCGGCGGCGAGGCCGGGGGCTTCGGCGATGTTGGAGACGACGACGGCGATTTCGACGCCGAGCAGGCGGCCTTCCGTGATGGAGCGGGCGATGGCGAGGAAGTTGGAGCCGCGGCCGGAGAGCAGTATGCCGAGGCGAAGGGGCGAAGATTTTGTCAAGGCTTCCAAGGAATCATCCCTCAGGGGCTAAAGCCCCGCAGACTGCCGACAAAGCGAAAATCGATCCCTCAGCGGCTAAAGCCGCGTTGATCATTTATGCCTAATGTACGGGCTGAAGCCCGTACCCTTCACGCTGAAGCCCGTACCCTACATGCCGCGCTCTTCTTGCCGCGGCGCCGGCTACTGGGTCTGTTTGCGGGCGCCGGGAGTTAGTCTGCGGATAATGAACTCCTGAACCACGGTGCTCACTTCGCGCTCGGCGGTGTTAATGGCGAAGTTTTCAAAGACGAAGCCTGCGCCGCGGTTGGAGGCGGGATAGTAGATGTTGGACAGCGAGGCGGAGATGAGGTCGCCGCCTATGCTGGAGTAGTTGATCTGATTCTTGCCATTGTCGCCGTGACAGATGAAAGGGTATGCCAGCGCATGCAGCGCGCGCGAACGGATGGTGCCCGTGCCCTGATAGAAGTAGCGCGGATCCTGGTGAAGGAGCGAAGGAAGAATGGCGCCACCGAAGACGGTGTCGGTGAATCCGTCGGCATAGACCGCGCCCACGCGCTCGCCATAGCCGGCTGCACCCTGGCGATAGTTGGGCGTTTCTGCCGCCTGATTCACGCCGCCCAGAAAGGCTGCGGCGAGAAAGCTGACGGGATCGACTGTGACACGCAGCGCCAACTGGTATTTGAGTTTGGTGGTCAGGGGCACGGCGTTTTGGGCGTCGTAGACAACATAGAAGTTGGGGAAGATGCCGAGCACGCGCTGCTGCTCCGCCACCCGTATCTGCTCTATGGCGATCTGTTCGGTGGAGGAATAGACGGTGACCGAAGTCACAGTGCCGGAAAGCTTGATTTGAATTCCGGTGAGGGTGAAAAACTGGCCCGCCGCGAGCGTGACGACCGGCGACTGCCAGCTTTCAAAGCCGGGCGCCGTGATGGTGACGCGATAGGGGAGGCCGGGTTTCACTCCAGCGAAGGAGAAAGCACCGTTGTCGTTGGCGGCGAGGGTCTGGCGGTCGGCGGCATCGCCATCGTCAAGGACGACGGTTGCGCCGGGAACGAGATCGCCGTTGGTATCGGTCACGGTTCCGCTCAGTTGGCCCGATTGCTCGTCCACTTGCGCGGTTGGGGCATCGGGGAGCGCCGCGGGATTCACCGGATCGGCGGCAGCGACGGCACAGGGCGCATCGCTTACACACGGCTGCTGCGCGGGCAAGAGCGAGGGCACGAACAAAATCCATACGGCGGCTGTAGACACTCCGAGCGAGACAGTCGAGGTAAGGCGCATCCATTCACCAGCAAAAGGGGAGTTGGTGCGGCTGCCGGCGACGCACGGGTCAGCAAGATGGCCGCGTAGAGCAAGTGGGAGAATGGACACGCTCGTCGCGCTGCCGCAGTTCCACTGGACGTGCTCACACTAAGTTTAGACGGCGTGCGGCGATTTTGGATGCAAAAACTCCCCTAAACCGCATTATGACGATGCGCGGCGATCGTTATTGCACGGTCTGGCGGCTCTTGATCTCGTTGAGCAGCACCTCCACGGTGTCTTCGCTCTCGAGTGCGCGGAACTTGTCTTCGAGCGACTCCGGCGCGAGGATTTCGCTGGCCGCGGCGTTCTGCGCCGATGTGACGTGGACCTTGCTCTTCATGCGGCCCAGGGTCTGCTCCTGTCCGTTGCCCACCACCTGGCGCGCTTGGGTGGCGCGGCCCACAACCTTGGCGCGGCGATGCTCGGCGACCAGCATCTCGCAGTGCGCGCGCGTCTCGGTCAATTTCTGTTCGAGCTTGCGCAGCGCCTGGCGCAGGTTGTCGGCCTCATGCTTCTGGTCTTCGGCCTGTTCGGCAAAGCCCTTCATCAGCGCATCGTGGCTCAGCGAGCGCTCCAGCGCGGCGCGGGCCAGGTCGTCCTGAGTCTTGGTGACTGCGAGCTCCGCCTTGCGCCGCCACTCGGCGGCCTGCGTCTCCTGCTCGGCGCGCTTCTTCTCGAGCAGATGCTGATCGGCGATGGCGATGGCCACCTGTGTCTTGACCTGCAACAGTTGATTCTCCATATCGAGCACCACCTGCTTCAACATGCGTTCGGGGTTCTCCGCCTTCTCGACCAGATCGTTCAGATTGGCGCGAAGCAGCGTGCCGACTCTCTCCAGTAATGCCATGATGTTCTCCCTTCTCGATTTTGTTGCGCCGGAAAAGTTGCCGGCTCCGCACTCTTCCGCGGAACCGGCCCGTGTAGGGGCGTTATGAGGCCGCGCCGTTCTCCGGCTTCTCGTTCTGCTTGATGCCCTGCACGTTGGACATCAACTGCTTGATGTCCATGCCGCTGAGCGCCTCAAAGAGCGCGGGCACCTGCGCCGCGATCCTGGTCATGTCGCCGGTGATCTTGTGCGCGCCGGCTGCGTCGTCGCCTCCCGTGGACACTATGGTGATCTTGTCCACCTTGCTGAGCGGCTCGGCCATGGCGCGCACCACATCGGCCATGTTGGTCAGCAGCTTGTCCACCACCGCAGCCTGGTTCCACTGCTGGTAGGCCTCGGCCTTCACGTTCATGGCCTTGGCTTCCGCCTCGCCTTTCTGGAAGATGATGCTGGCTTCGGCCTCGCCCTGCGTACGAATCGCCGACGCGCGGCCTTCCGCTTCGGCGGTCAGGCGAGCCTTTTCCGCGGCGGCGAGCGTTTCGATGCGCTGGCGATTGATCTCGGCTTCTTTCAGCACGGTCGCGATCAGCTCTTTCTCGTGGCGCAGAATTTCCGCTTCCTGCACCTTGATCTGGCCTTCTTTCTCCACCTGCTGTACCTTCACCTGCTCGGCGGTGACCTGCTGCAGCATCACGTTGGTCTGCAACTCGTACGCCTTGTTGGCCGATGCCTGCTGGCGGCGGCTCTGCTCCGCATACTCAGCCTTTTTGATATCGAGGTCGCGTTGCGCCTCTGCCTGGCGCGTGGCCGAGGCGGTCTCGGCGATGACTCGCTCCTGATCGGCCTGCGCCTTGGCTACCGCGGACTCGCGCAGCGCGGTTGCACGCTTGATGGCGGTGTCGCGCTCGGCGTCTGCTGTCGCCATCTCCGCGTCGCGCTTGATGCGGGCAATATCCGGCCGGCCCATGTTGGAGATGTACTCGTTCTTGTCGCGCACCTCCTTGATGGTGAACGAAATTACCTCGAGGCCCATCTTGCTCATGTCTTCCGCGCAGGTTGAGCGCATGCGCTCGCCCACCATCTCCGGCTCCTTCACGATCTGCTCCACGGTGAGCTGGCCGATGATGCCGCGCAGGTGGCCTTCCATCACCAGACGGATGAGCCCTTCGCGCTGCGCCGGCGCCTTGGTCAGGAACTGCTCGGCCGCGGTGAGGATCGACGCCTGATCGCTGCGCACCTTGATCTGCGCGACGGCTTCGACCGTTACGGCGACGCCCTGCTTGGTGTAGAGGTCCTGCTGCGGAGCCACATCGAAGCTCATCAGCTCGAGCGAGAGCTCACGGCAGTTCTCCACCATGGGGAAGATCACCGTGCCGTGGCCCTTGATGACGCGCGGCCCGCGGAATCCAAAGACGATCAAGGCCTCGTTGGGCCCGGCCTTGCGATACATCCTGGCCAGAATGCCCATGAGAAAGATCAGCGCCAACAGCCCGAGTCCAACAAAGAGAATGATCTGGTTCGTCATTGCGTTCCCGGTCCTTTTTCCGGGAGCTTGAGTGGTTGATGGTTTTACTGCTTGTGGCCGGCGTTGCGGCCGGCATTGCGCCCGTTTTTGGGGAACAGCTTGGCCAGCAAGCCCAGTGCGAAGATCGCCACCAGGATGGCCATGTCGGTAATCAGCACGGTTGAGTTGCTCATTGCAGTGCGCCGGTCCTTCGGCCGGTGAGGCGGCTTCTAGCTACTAGCTGCTAGCTACCAGGTCTCTGACCGCGTGAATTTGTACCGGTTGAGGTTCGTGGTATCCCAGGTTAGGCGCAAAAACAAAAGCGCGCCGAACCTGGGGCACCCGAATTTTGGTACAACAACAAGCGGTCAGAGCTAGCGGCTGATTTGCGTTTCATCCCATCGCCGCACATAGGCGATGCCTTTTTCCCAGGCGATGACGTAGACCTCGTCCTGCTTGTTGAACGCCTCGCCTGTCTCAGAGCGCGCCGGCGCCGATCGCCGCGCGCCTAACTGTTCGTAGACAATTTCGCCGGTTCCTCCAGCGCGAATGGGCGAAGAAATATAGCCCACCGCGCCCACTACGCCGGTCTCGTCCGCGGTGAGCTCGCGCTCATGCGGCAGCAGCACGCGGGTGAGGAACAGGAACACAATCGCGCCGCCGGCCAGACCGCATACCGCGGCCAGCACCAGCACCGCAAGCGCCGCAAAGCTGCCGTAGCGCGCCAGCAGATAGCCCGCCGCGCCGAACCAGCAGAGAAAAATCATCAGCGAGAACGTGTTCCACCAGGGAACCGTGGCGCTGCCGTGGGCCGGATGCGGCATGTGCACCGAGCGCGGCAGATGCAGATGGCCGCCGAAGTGGCCCATGCCGCCCAGCAGCGAGATCACGCTCATGCCGAGGCCGATCAAAAAGCAGACGAGATAAAAGGTCTCCCAGTTCATCGTTGTGCTCCTCGTTTTCGTGTCTGCGGCTTTTGTGGTCGATTGAGCCGCGCCCCGTTGCGCGGCGCTTCGTTATGCGGCGCATCGGGCTTGGGCCGCAGCACATCCATCAGGCGCGGCAACAGTTCCGGCGTTTCCAGAATCGACTCGAGCAGCAGCAGGCATTCCCGCGAGTGCTCATGCCGCGCCACGGCCAGCAGCGCCTGCTTCAGCTCCGGGTCGCGGCGAAAGCGTTCCGCGCCGTCGACCAGCCACAGGTCGAGCTTGCCTTCCACGTTGCGCAGCTCGCTTTGCAGCTCCGGCGAGTAGCCCTCCGGGTCGTCCACCAGATAACCGGGATGCACCTTGAAGAAGCCGGCCAGCAACTGCCGGGACGTGTTGGTCAGGTGCGGGCGCGCGCCGCTCTCAATTTGCGAGAGGTAGCTCTGGCTCAGCTTCGAGCCGGTCTCGGCGTCGATGGCGCGCACCAGCTCCTGCTGGTTCATGGCGCGACCGAGGCCGCGCAGGCTGCCCTCGACTTCGCGCAGGTACCGGATTTTTTCGCCGAGCTTCATGGCTTTTCGTAGTGCGTTTGCGAACGGGAACATTGAATCGCAGATTGCAATAACTATATTGCTAATTGCGATAGAAGTCAAGGGAAATCGGAAGGAGGGCCGGTGTGGCGCCAATCGGCACGGCTGAAGCCGTGCCCTTTCAAAACTGGACTTCCATCACAGGCTGTTAACCGCTGATTTTATTGTGGTTGCTGCAGGCGCACATGCGAAGGCCCTCCGGCGGTTGCCGGAGGGCCTTCAGGGAAAACGCGGAACTGTCTACGCCGTCAGGGTTTTTGCAGGCTTGTGTCCGACGAAGCCGTAGAAGGCAATGTATGCGTAGCAGAGCACGGGTACGACCAGCGCGAGTTCATAGGTCGACTTGTCCGAGAGCCAGCCAATGAACACGGGAATCAGGGCGCCGCCCCAGACCGCGGTCATGATGAGCCCCGAGCCCTTGCTGGTCATCGGTCCGAGGCCCGCGATGCCCAGCGCAAAGATAGTCGGGAACATGATGGAGTTGAAGAAACCGGCGAGGATCAGTGCACCGATGGCTACATGACCGGTAGTGAGAATCGCAACTGCGACCAGCGCCGCGGCGATCACGCCGAAGATTCCCAGAAGCTTGCCGGCGTTGAATCGGGTCATTATCCATGAACCGAGAAGGCGGCCTATCAACGCGCCAAGCCAGTAGAAGAGCACCAGTTTTTGCGCCTCGGGGCCGGTGAGCGCGTTCAGTCCTCCGTGGGTCGAGTCGCTGAAGTAGAGAACCATGATAGTAGCCAGGCCGACTTCCACGCCGACATAAAAGAAGATGCCCAAAGCGCCCAGCACCGTGTGGCGATAGCTCCAGATGCTGCGGCTCAGGATGGCGTCGCCTTCTTTTGCAGGGCGGAACTGCTGGGTTGCGGCGACCGCGGGCAGGCGCGTGAGCGCGATGGCCACGCCCAGAACAATCAGCCCGAAGGCGATCACGATGTAGGGCAGGCGCACGGTATCTGCGATCGAAAGCTGGTAGGCGTGCTGCGCCGCCGGCGACTGCGACGCCACCGCTGCCGGATCGAGTACCGCCGAGGTGAGAATGAAGGTGCCGGCAACCCACGGGGCAATGGTGCCGCCCAGAGAGTTGAGCGCCTGCGCGAGATTGAGGCGGACAGGCGCGCTTTTCTCAGGCCCCAGGATGGCGACATAGGGATTGGCCGCGGTCTGCAGCGCCGTTACGCCGGCGCCGACCACGAAGATGGCAAGCAGAAACAGGGGAAAGGAAACCTGCTGCGCAGCGGGAACGAATAGCAGTGCGCCGATCACCTGAATGAAAAGCGATACCACCATCGTTCGCTTGTAGCCAATCGCCTCAATCAGCTTCGAACTAGGCGACGAGAAAACGAAATAGGCCGTGAAGAATGCTCCATTCGCAAGCATCGCCTGCCAGTTTGTCAGCTTCTGGATTTCGAAGATCTGCTTCAGATATGGGACGAGGCCCATATTGAGGTTGGTAACAAACCCGAAGATGAAGTACAGAGCGGCAACCGCGATAAACGGTCCCAGGTAGCTCGGCGTGCTTTGCGCCGCTGGTGTTGAGCGTGTGGACATGAGAGGTGGTTCCCTCGCTTCCTCGAAAAGAGTTCTGCCCTGGTGAGGGCATCTGCGCCGTCATAGCGTCGACGGGTGCAAAGCTGCGGTCCGAGGCCGGGCCGCCTGCAATTTTGCTTCAGACAACACTATACGGAAAGCGGGTGGCCTGGGAAGTGCGCTCCAAGCGACCCTATGCGGGCTACATGTCCGCAGAGGGCTTCGGGTATCCTCAGGGAACAACTCTTGAGGAGAAGCGCGTGGCGATTGCGGTGTTGAACGGCGCAAAGACAAAGAAGCTGTTGGCTGCCCTCAAGGGCAACTGGCAGGCGGAGATGGAGGGCTACCATACCTATCTGGCGCTGGCCGGCCGCGATACCGATCCGGTGCGCGCGCAGGTGCTGCGCCACCTGGCCCAGGCCGAGCTTGAGCATGCGGCGCTGTGGGAGCAGCGCATCCAGGAACTGGGCGGTCCCAAGCCGGATTACACGGGCGGCCCGGCGGGCGTTGCCGACTCGCTGGCCAACCGCGCCGGAGGTATCAGGATGGCGCTGCGGCGGCTGGAGATTGAGGAGAGCCGCGCCATTGCCAGTTATGGCACGCAGTTCAAAGATCTAAACGACGAGGCATCGGTGGCCATCCTCGAGCATGTAATTGAAGACGAGAAGGAGCATCACCGTGAGCTGGGTTCGCTGCTGCGCGGCCACTACACGGCTCCGGCGGGCGCGCTCAAGGTGGACGCGAAGGAGGTTCTCGAAGAGATGCTGGCCAAGCGCGATGCTGGCCGCAAGCAGCCGGGCGCGTGGATCGGCGACGCGATCTATGGCGTGAACGATGGACTGGGCGCGATCTTCGGCATCGTATCGGGCGTCTCCGGCGCGACGGCGGGCGACAGCAAATATGTGCTGCTGGCCGGGCTTTCGGGGATGATCGCCTCGGCGCTTTCGATGGGCTCGGGAGCGTATCTGGCGGCCAAGAGCCAGCGCGAGATCTACCACGCGGAGATTACGCGCGAGAGGGAAGCGATCAGGATGAACGGGCCGGAGGCGCGCGAGCTGCTCGCGCTCTACTACCAGGTGAAGGGACTGCCCGAGGCCGACGCTCTCCACATGGTGAACCACATTGCGAGCGACCCGGAGCAACTGCTGCGCGCGCTGGCGACGGAGCGGCTGGGAACCACCGAGGAAGCGCTCTCGAACCCGCTGGTTTCGGCCAGCTCCGGGGCGCTTTCGACCGCGGTGGGCGCCATCATTCCCGTGATTCCGTTCTTCTTTCTGAGCGGCGTGCCGGCGGTGATCGCCGCGGCAGTGGTCTCGCTCATCGCGCACTTTGCCGTGGGCGCGGCCAAGAGCCTCATCACCATCCGTCCGTGGTGGTCGTCGGGATTCGAGATGACAATGGTCGGCGCCGTCGAAGGCGCGGTCACTTACGGCATCGGCATTCTGCTGGGCAGCGCGAAGCTTTAAGAGGAATCGAAACGGCGCGGCGTTTTATGGCGTGGCGACGGGGGCGGTGGAGACCGTTGCGACCAGCTCGCGCGCGGCCTGGCGGCCGAGGCGGATGCAGTCGGAGATGCCGATGCCGTCGTAGGCGTTGCCGGCTAGGCGCAGCCCTGGGTGCGCGGCCACGCGGTCCTGCACGCGGACCATCCGCTCCTGATGGCCCACGGCATATTGCGCCATGGCGTCGCCCCACCGGGAGACCCGCGCGTGTTCGGGCGCGGTATCGGGCGCGGTATCGGGTGCGATGATGGCTTCGCCGAGAATTTCGCTCAGCTCGCGCCGCACCACGGCGACCAGCGCGGCGTCGCTCCGGTCGAGCAGCGCGGCGTTGCGCGCGCCGCCCAGAAAGGCGCGGAGCACCACCTTGCCGGTGGGCGTGCGGCCCAGAAATTTGCGGTGGGCAAAGGTGCAGGCCAGCATGGCGCGGCCTTCGCTGGTGGGCACCAGGAAGCCGAAGCCCTGGGGCAGGCGGCCGAGCTGGGTCTCGTCGTAGACCAGATTGACGGTGATCGAGGACGAGTAGGGAATGGCGGCAAGATCGCCGGCGAGTCCGGCATCCACGCGGGCGAGCATGGCGCCGGCCGCCCAGGCGGGCGAGGCCAGAATCACCGCATCGTAATTTTCCGTGTGTCCGTTCGTAGTCACACGCCAGCCGGCAGCGGTTTTCTCGAGCGCGTCCACCGCGGTGGAGCGCCGCAGGCAGGCCGGATCAAGGCAGGCTTCGAGCGCGTCGATGAGCTGCTGCAGTCCGTCGCGGAGGGTGGTGAAGACGCCGCGCGGCGGGCGCTGGGCTGGATCCGGCGCGGCAGACACCTTTTGCGCGGCACGGGCGCGCACCTCGCGGTGGGCGGCCAGCATGCCCCGGCTGAGCGAGCCGTGGCGGGTCTCCATGTCGACCAGTTTGGGCAGCACGGAGCGGGCGCTCAACTGCGCCGCGTCGCCGCCGTAGATGCCGGAGAGCAGCGGGCCGGCGAGCCGGTCCACCAGCTCCGGGCCAAAGTGCCGCCCCACGAATGCGGCCACGGATTCGTCCTGCTGGCTGGGCCGGGGCGGGAGCAGGAGTTCGCGGGCCATGCGCAGTTTGGCGCCGAGGCTGAAGAGCGGCGAGAGCGCCGTGGGCAGCAGCCTGGTGGGGACCAGGAACATGAGCCCGTCGGGCAGCGGAACGAGGCGGTTGCGGACGGCGATCAGCGTCTGGCGGCCGGCGTCGTTGGAGGGAATGAGCTGGTCGCCGAGGCCCAGCTCGCGGCACAGCTCGGCTGCCGCCGGCTTTTCGCTGAGAAAGGAATCGGGGCCGCACTCGAGCACGCCGCCGTCAATGGTCTCCGAGGCGATGACGCCGCCCAGCCGCGGCCGGGCTTCAAACAGCGTGTACGCGATAGGGACGCCGCCGGCCCGCGCATTCTGCAACTCATAGGCGGCTGCCATGCCCGCAATGCCGCCGCCGATGACTGCGATCTTCATGGTCCGCTCCGCCAGGGGCCGCTTGCCCCACGAGCGATCGGGACAGGCGGGGTCTACTGCATCTTAATCGTATTGGCCGTCTCCTGAGCGGAGCCGTGGTTCCGGAGGGCTGGCCGGAGTTCCACAGTGGACCCGAATCGGAAGAGGTTTCCGGGGCCGATTGCGCGCGCCGGTCCAGCTCCGGCGCGGAATCATGGCAAATTTTTAGGGTTCCTGCTGGCAATTCGGGGGAAACAGGCGCAAAATGCAGTAATCGTCGAACGAATCGGCGTTGCGGCGCGTTTATAAGAGTAACCGGGCCGGCAGCTCGGCAGTCTGGTACCGTGACCGTGAAGATTCGTGGTTTCCCAGGTCTTCCACCGCGGCGGACGAGACCTGGGGTACCCATATCCATCGGCGCGATTGCAAGATCGTCTGGTCACGGCAACTGGTTCAGGCGACGCGACCCACACACGGTTTATCCGTCTTCGTCCATTGACGGTCATCCGCCCACGAAACGCAGGGCACTGAAATCTCTCCGCCGTGGCGTCACAGTATGACCGCAAGTGCAGGAGGTACCCATGACCGCTAGCGTTAGGCCGGGGTGGAGCAGACCTTCCACCATCCTCTTCGCCACCGAAAGCCCCGTTAATGAGCGGGCGCTGAATCTTGCCGCGGCGCAGGCCCGGGAGAGCGGCGCGCATCTCATCCTCTTCCATGCCTACGACACGCTGCTCGCCGCCACTTCCGAGACATCGGGCATCTGCTACTACGACGATGCCGAGGCCGCGCGCGCCGAGCATCAACAACTGGAACCGCTGGCGCGCCGGCTGCGCCGGCAGGGCATCGAGTGCGAGATAGTGACACGGCCGGGCATGCCCGCGGACCAGATTCTGCATCTGCTGGCGGAGCGCAATATCGATCGCATTGTGATGGGCTCGCATGCTCCTGGAACGCTGGGCAAGATGCTGGTGGGCTCGGTGGCCGAGGCGGTGCTGCGCGCGGCCTGCGTGCCGGTGTGCATTGTGGGGCCGGAGGTTCCGGCCGCGCGCTACAACAGCCGTCCGGAGGAAACGATTCTGTGCGCGGTGAGCCTCAACGAGACCTCGCCCACGGTGGCGGAGTTTGCGGCGGAGCTGGCCGCCGCCCACAAAGCGCGGCTGATCTTGCTGTATGTGATCCGGCCGCAGGAGCGCGCCGAGGTGCTGGCCGGGCGCACACTGGACGATGTCGAGGCCGAGATGCAGTCGCTGGTGCCGGAGCACATGCACGCAACGCTGAGCGTCGGCACGATTGTAACGCCGGGCGACCCCGCCGAACAGGTGGTGCGGATGGCGCAGATGGAGCCGGCGCGGATGATTGTGCTGGGCGCGCAGGGCGCCTCGGCCTTTGCCGCGCTGACGCGCCACGGGATTGTCTACAAGGTGCTAGCGCATGCGCCCTGCCCGGTGATGACGCTGTCGCCGGCGGTGCTGGAGGGTTGCGGAGCCAAGCGCGGCACGCGCCGCGCGGCGGAGATATTTCTGGCCGGTGTGTTCTAGCTAGTAAATGCCGTGGGTATTGAGCCATGCGCCGTAGCGCCGGTCCAGCTTTTCGACATGGTCGATGAACCAGCCGCGCAGAATGTCGAGCAGCGGCTGCAGGTCGCTGGCTGCTGCGTGCTGCGTTAGATCCTGGGCGCCGCGAATCTCGCCCATCAGGCGCCGGTGCTCGGCGCGGTGGCTCTCGATCTCCGGATAGCCGTGCCGTTCGAGCAGGCTCTCCTCGCAGGAAAAGTGCATGGCGGTGAACTCAATCAGGCGTT
>DASQSP010000060.1:0-2657 GCA_035642355.1 Occallatibacter sp. | reverse complement strand
GTAGAAGTCCCCATACTTCGCCTCCAACGGTGTGCGGCTCGGGCTCGGCTTTGCCGCCACCTCGAGATCCTTGTACAGCAGCCATTGATTGCGCTCCGCCAGCATGTTGAAGTTGCCCCAGCGCACCTGATCCGCCGGTATCGGGTTGTTCTTGGCCCAGTTGCCGCAGGTGTATTGGTAGAAATCCGTGCACGGATCGGCGCTCCTGTCCATGGAGCTCAGATCCAGCATCTTCTGCGCCTTCGGCTCTGCCGGCGCATTGGAACCGGTATCCGCCAGCGCATCCAGCGCGCGTAAATGGGTGGGGGCGAAGTTGCTTTGGGCGCAGGCGATTCCTGTACCCATCAAGACAATGGCGGCAATCCGAAATGGCTGCATGGCGCTCCTTGAATTGTGCATCGATACGGAAGGCGCAGTCTGCAATCTGCGTTGCTGGCCCCGTCCATCCGCGACTCCGCGCCGGCAAAGGCTCTCTTCGATCATCCGTTTTCGTTGACTCACGAAACTATCACAATCGCGGCAGGGAGGTCGCGGCAACCATATGCGCGCCCTTTTTCGTGCTGTCGAAGGGACCATGATCGGAAGCATGATCGGAAGCATGATCGGCCCGGATCTCACCATCCCAATCCCAACCGATCCACGTCCTTTCGCCGCCCTTGTCCCCCAAGATTTCGCAACTGGCGGAACGACAGGCAGTCGGGGCGTCCCAGGCGCAGCGGAGGATCTGCCTTTCTGAACTCCGAGCAAAATAATCTAAACTGGTCTTGACATGTTCAAGATATATCTTGATACTACGTTATATGAGATACCCATTCGAACAACTCAAAGAACACCTCAGAGAAGCCCATGGATGCGACCGCGGCCATGAGCAACGTCATTTCCGGGGCCGCGGCCCCTTTGCAGCCCACTTCGGCGAAGGCGAGCGCCCTTTCTGGCGCGGACGCGGCGGCCCCGGGCGCATCTTCGCCTCTGCCGACCTCCGCTACCTCCTCCTCGAACTGATCGCCGAGAAGCCCAGCCACGGCTACGAGCTCATCAAGGCCATCGAAGAGAAGTTCGGCGGCGTCTACTCGCCCAGCCCGGGCGTCATCTACCCCATGCTTACCCTGCTCGAAGAGACCGGCCTGGCCACCGTCACCACCGAGGGCACGCGCAAGCTCTACTCCATCACCGAGGAAGGGAAGAAGGAGCTCAAAGAGAACCGCGGCGCCGTAGACGAGATTCTGCAGCGCATGTCGGCCATCGGCAGCGCCGCCCGTCCCACCGAGCGCGATCCGCAGATCATGCGCGCCATCCAGAACTTCCGCATGGCGCTCAGCATGCGCGCCGGCAACCTCACCCCCGAACAGCGCAGCCGCATCGTCGAGGTCATCGACAACGCGGCCCGCGAGATCGAGAAGGCATGAAGGTATGCCGCCAAACCGCGAACTCCCTGGAGACTCCGCTCGAACCGCTACATCTGACGTGGCCTTTCCGTCAGGAAAAGCCGCGCCACCCGCGACTCCACCGTCGAACGACGGAGAAAATTCGCGCCACGACTACCGCGTCACAATCGACGTGCTCCATCCGTGCGGCGGAGAAGGAAGCGAATCCGTCTCCTTCTTCGCCTCGACCGAAAATGATCTCTTCGCCGAAGTAGACCGTCTGCGCCATCAGGGCAACAGCGCCGCCGTTGCCCTGCGGCTCGCCCTCGGCATCGGGCTGCTAAAAGAACAGCCGGCCCGCGCGTCGGCCAACGAAGCGTAGCCCTCCCCAGCTCTCTGTGCGTTGCAGCATCATCGAAGGCGGCTTCCTGGAGAAGCAGTTGTCAAATCCATGGAAGCGGCTACATGGCCAGTGGCGAGATCGGGAGGCCTTCGGTCGCGGCTTTAGGCCGCAGCCCGCTGCCGCGTCACCATCGCCGCCACCGGCAGCGCGCTCAGCAGAATCCCTGCGGCCAGCAGAAATGGCGCCCCCGGCAGGTGAATCCGGCCCGGCTTGATCGCCGCGGCAAACACGAAGGTGAACAGCCCCGGCCCGATCAGCGCCGTCAGCCCGCGGATGCACTGCACCGCCCCCTGCAACTGCCCCTGCTCCTGCGGCGTCACGTGCACGCTCATCAGTCCCTGCGCCGTCGGCCCGGCCAGCCCCCACAGGTTCATCAACGGAATCCCCAGCAGAAAGATCCATCCTTTCGGCGCCAGCCCGAAGATGGCAAATCCCACCCAGCCGATGCCCAGGCCCCACAGCAACGTGCTGCGCTGGCCCAGCCACTTCACCAGCGGCCGCACCAGCAGCGCTCCGACGATCACCGATCCCACGCCCACCAGCGCCAGCGACAACCCCACCGTGCGCGCGCTCCACAGGTAGCGGTAGTCGGTGTACAGCACCCAGGTGTTCACCAGCGACTGCTGCGTCAGGTAGCTCAGCAGCAGCACGCAGCCCATGCCGAAGAGCTCGCGGTGCCGCCGCAGCAGGGTCAGCGCGCCAATCGGGTTCGCCTGCTTCCAGGAGAAGATGCCGCGATGTTCCTTGCTCAGCGACTCGGGCAGCACGAAGAGGCCGTACATCGCGTTCAGCAGGCTCATCCCGCCCGCCACCCAGAAGGGAAGCCGCGGGCTCACGTTGCCCAGCACGCCGCCCAGCGCCGGCCCCAGCACAAAACCCAGCCCGAACGC
>DASQSP010000059.1:0-52112 GCA_035642355.1 Occallatibacter sp. | reverse complement strand
CCAGCACAAACTGCCCGGCGCCGCTGTTGGCGTTCTCCTGGCTCTCGGGGTTGGCGTAGGCGAACAGGCCGCCGATGGGCAGCACCAGGATGGCACGCAGGCGCAGGCCCATCCAGGCGGCGGCCATCAGGCGCGCGGCCTCGCGGCACACCACCGCGGCGGTGAGCGCGAAAAAGAGTCCGAGGCCGCGCTCCCAGCCGGCCGGCCCGGCGAGGGCGAAGCATACCAGCGCCAGCAGCGGGTAGAAGGCGTGCACGCGCATCTCCACGCCTAACCAGCGGCCCAGGGGGATTGACCAACCTCGCATAGGGGAATTGTAGAGTGTCGGGCGGCACGGCGCTCTCCGGTATTCTGTGGAGCGATGCGCATCATTGCGGGAACGTACCGGTCGCGGGTGCTGGAGGCTCCGGCGGGGCTGGCCACGCGGCCCACCAGCGACCGGCTGCGGGAGACGCTGTTTAACGTGTTGGCCCCGCGGATGGCGGGCGCGGCGTTTTTGGATTTGTATGCCGGCTCGGGCGCGGTGAGCCTGGAGGCGCTGAGCCGCGGCGCGGCGCGCGTGGTGAGTGTGGAGCGGGCGCAGCCGGCGCTGAAGGCGCTGCGCGCGAATCTGATGCGGCTGGGCGCTGTCGGTGCCGTGAGCGTGCAGGCGATGAGCGTGGCGGCGTATCTCGAGCGGGCTGCTGAGCGGTTCGGGATCGTGTTTCTTGATCCGCCGTATGATGCGGAGGCCGAATATGCGGCGACGCTGGGATGGTTGGGAGCTGCGATCATCCAACCCAGGTCTCCAAGTGCGAGAGACCTGGGGCACCCATTCCTGGAGGCGGACCTGGGGCACCCATTTCTGGAGGCGGGCGCGATGGTGATTGCCGAGCATCGGCGCAAGGAGCAGCTCCCCGAGCAGTATGGCGCGCTCACCCGCACGCGCTTGCTGGAGCAGGGCGATGCGGCGCTGAGTTTTTATCGGCGCGTGGATGGCGAAGCATGAGGGCACTTGTAACTTTCTTGATCGCGGCGGCGGCCTGCCATGCGGCTGGTGCGCAGCGCCCGCAGCCCTGGGAGCGCCCGCAGCCATCGAAGAGCGCGCAGTCGTGGCAGCCTACGCAGGCCTGGGAGATTGGGCCGTTTACGCGGCCTGCCAAGGGCAACCCGGTGATCGCGCCGCGGCCGGAGTCGCGCTTCGACGATCCCATTCTGCATGTGCCGGTCGAGTGGGAGGCGCTGCACACATTTAATCCGGCGGCCATCGTGCGCAATGGAAAGGTCTACGTGCTTTATCGCGCGGAGGATAACTCGGGCGCGATGGAGATTGGCGGGCACACCTCGCGGCTGGGCCTCGCGGAGAGCAAGGACGGCATTCACTTCACGCGGATGGCTGCGCCGGTGTTTTATCCGGCAGACGACGGCCAGAAAGCGCGCGAGTGGCCGGGCGGCGTGGAGGACCCGCGCATCGTTGAGAGCCCGGACGGCACCTATGTGCTGACCTGTACGCAGTGGAATCGCGCGACCTACTCGGTGGGCATTGCAACCTCGCGCGATCTGCTGCACTGGACGAAGTTCGGGCCGGCGTTCTTGACGGCCGCGGGCGGCAAGTACGCGCATCTGAACTACAAGTCGGCGGGGATTGTGACACGCGTAACGAAGGGGCGGCTGATCGCGGCGCGGATCGACGGGCTCTACTGGATGTACTGGGGCGAGGGCGCGATTCATCTGGCCACGTCGCGGGATTTGATTCACTGGACGCCCGCCGAAGACACACGCGGCGAGCCGGCTGAGTTGCTGCGGCCGCGCGCGGGGCGCTTTGACAGCACGTTTCCCGAGACGGGGCCGCCGCCGGTCGAGACCAAGGCCGGCATTGTGATGGTCTACAACGGCAAGAACGCGGCCGAGGACGGCGACCCAAAACCGGACCCGGCTTTGGGGCCGCATGCCTACGCGGCGGGCGAGGCGCTGTTCGATGCGAGCGACCCCGTGGTGCTGCGCGCGCGTACCGATGCGCCGGTGCTCAAGCCCGAGCTGCCCTATGAGAAGACCGGCCAGTACCAGGCAGGGGCCACCTTTGCCGAAGGGCTGGTGTGGTTCCACAAGCAGTGGTTCCTGTACTACGGCTGCGCGGACTCGCTGGTGGCGGTGGCCACCGCGCCGGGACGGCGGAAGCCATAACGAGGACGTAGATTGCGCAGGCATCGGTAGTCTTATCTTGATGGGAAGTAAACGGCGCGGACCGCCGACCCTCGCGGCACGCAACGATTCGCACGGACAACAGGACAGGAGCAGCAATGGAATACATGAATCTGGGCAGGACCGGGCTGAAGGTTTCGCGCATTTGTCTCGGCTGCATGAGCTATGGAACTCCGGCGACGGGTGTGCCAAAGCCCGGACGCCATGCGTGGACGTTGAACGAGGCGGAGAGCCAGCCGCATTTGAAGCAGGCGCTCGACCTCGGCATCAACTTCTTCGACACCGCCAATGTGTACTCGAGCGGCGACAGCGAGATCATCCTGGGCAACTTTCTCCATGCCAACGTGCGCCGCGAGGCCGTGGCGATCGCGACCAAGGTGCATGGGCTGATGCGCGATGAGCCCAATGGGCGCGGCCTCTCGCGCAAGGCAATTCTGTTTGAGCTGGACGAGAGCCTGCGGCGGTTGAAGACCGACTACGTGGACCTCTACCAGATTCACCGCTGGGATCCGGAGACGCCGATCGAGGAGACGCTGGAGGCGCTCAACGACGTGGTGAAGGCCGGCAAGGTACGCTACATCGGCGCTTCGTCGATGCATGCGTGGCAGTTTGCCAAGGCGCTTTATCTCGCCGACCGGCATGGATGGGCGCGGTTTGTCTCTATGCAGAACCACTACAACCTGCTCTACCGCGAGGAAGAGCGGGAGATGATCGGGCTGTGCCAGGACCAGGGCATCGGCGTGATTCCCTGGAGCCCGCTGGCGCGGGGCCGGCTGGCGCGGGCGTGGGAGGCGGAGAGCACCAAGCGCCTGGAGACGGACGGCTTCGGCAGGTCGATGTACGCGCGGACCGCGGATGCCGACCACGCGGTCATTGATCGGCTGGGCGAGGTGGCGGAGAAGCGCGGTGTGCCGCGCGCGCAGGTGGCGCTGGCGTGGCTGCTCGGCAGGCCTGCGGTCACCGCGCCCATTGTGGGCGCAACCAAGCCCCATCATCTCGAGGACGCGGCGCAGGCGCTCGATGTGAAGTTGACGCCGGAAGAGATCGCGCGGCTCGAAGATCCCTACACGCCGCATCCGGTGCTGGGCTTTAGCTGATCCGCAAGTCTGCTCCGCAAGCGGCGTCTACGCCGCGGGCACAGCCGCGCCTGCAAAGTCGACGGCCACGACGGTGATGTCGTCGTCCTGGCCGAAGGCCTGTGCCGCTTGCCCAATGGCATGAGCCGGCTCGCGGCTGAGGTCGCGGGTGCGGTCGAAGCCGAACATCTCGCCGGCGCGAATGTGGGCTTCGACGACGCCGTCGGAGAAGAAGGTCAGCCGGTCGCCGGGATCGAGCGCAAAAGCAGCGGAGTCATACTGGATTTGCGCCACAATGCCCAGCGGCAGCGGGCGATAGTATTGCTGGCATGAAAAGCGTGATTCAAAGTGACGCCGCGAGAAAGATGCTGTTGGTTCTGGGAGTGGCCTTGTGCGCGGCGGCGCCGGCGGCGAGCGGCCAGTTCACGGCTCAGTCGGTTGCGCCGGCCCCGCAACTGGTCATTCTCGATACCGACATCGGCGACGACATTGACGATGCGTTTGCGCTGGCGCTGGTGTTGCAGAGTCCCGAATTGAAGTTGCTGGGCGTGACCACCACCTTTGGCGATACGGAGCTGCGCGCGCGGCTGGTCGACCGCTATCTGGCGGCGGTGGGCCGCGGCGACATTCCGGTGGCGGCGGGGCCGGAGACGCCGGCCAGGACTGTGTTTACGCAGAAGGCCTATGCTGAGCGCGGGCCGCAAGGGCAGCATGCCGATGGCGTCGATTTTCTGCTGGAGCAGATTCGCCGGCATCCAGGGGAGATTACGCTGATCGCCATTGGGCCGCTGACGAATGTGCAGGCCGCCATCGCGCGCGACCCGGAGACATTCAAGAAGCTCAAGCGCGTGGTGCTGATGGGCGGGAGCATCGACCGCGGGTATGATGGCGCTCCGGACGTGAACGGAGTGGGAGAACGGGGCGGCCCGGATGCGGAGTGGAACTTTCAGTGCGATCCGGCGGGGGCGCAGGCTCTGCTGGCCTCGGGCGTGCCGGTGTTCATCATGCCGCTCGATTCCACTCAGGTGAAACTGCCGGTCCAAAACGAGGAAAGAATCTTTGCGTATGGCTCTCCGCTGACCGACCAGCTCACGCTCCTCTATCACCAGTGGGCCTGGCGCCAGCGGGCGGCGGGGAACGAGAATCACTCGCCCGCGCCGACGCTGCCCGCGCCGACCTTATATGATCCGGTGGCAGTGACCTACAGCTTCCGTCCCGATCTCTGCCCGGCCGTGCCGATGCGCATCGCTGTGGACGACAAGGGGTTTTCACGGCGGGTTCCGGGCGAGCCCAACGCGCAGGTGTGCCTACGCTCGGATGAACCGGGGTTTCTGGACCTGTTGACGAGCCGCCTCACCGGCGACGCCCAGCCCCAGCCCCAGCCCCAGCCATAGACCCGGCACCGCCCCTTTCCGCTCCCATCTTCATTGACACCGGAGGCAGGGAGTAGAAAAATGGCGGGCGATGGACATTGAGCCGCTGCCGGGGGTCTTAAACAGCCAGCCGTGGAGTGAGGAGGAACTGTGAAGAACAGCTTGCGGTGGAGGACTTTGGGTGGTGTGGCCCTTCTGGGCGCGGGAATGATGGGGTCAGGGTGCAAATCGGCCCCGGAGCTGACCACGGATCAGGCCCAGGCGCTGATTCAGGCCAGGTATGACCAGACAGCGCCGGCGGGCGCGGCCATCATGGTGAACGACCTTGGGATGCGCGAGGGCGCGACGGACAAGTACTGGGACCGGACCAAGGTTTATCCCAACAAGATATGGGCGGACTTCAAACTGACCGACGCGGGCAAGAAGCTCGTTAAGCTGAGCGACGGCAGCGACACCGTCCAGTGGCGGCCGGATAGCGCCAGCGATACAACCTACTCGGTCATGATGACGACGGTCTCGGCCAGACACCTGAAAGCAAGGGATGTAGGCGTTCCGCAGGATGAGACGCTGCCGGGCGAAGCGAGCGCCAAGGGGACCGACTTCTTCGAGGGCGTGGACCTGACCGGCGTGCCCGCCCCGCTGGCCGACATTGCCCACAACCCCGGCAACCAGCTGGGCATCAAGCGCCATGCCGACTTTGCGCTGGTGAACGGGGCGTGGACGTTGCAAGGCATTCAGTAGATCCAGCAAAATAATCGCGAAAAAGACCCAGGGCGGGGGCGCAGTCGTTGACCCCGCCTCAATTTCTTGTTATTGTTGAAAGGTTCCGCAAGAACGCTCCCATCCGTGCGCCCAACGGCTGCACGGGGAGGAAAGCGTAAGGGCGGCCCGGCCGGGCGGTATCCGAGGCGCGGGTTCGGTCCCAGGGGTGGCAGTTCTTTCGAGCCCCAAACCCTGAAGTAGCTCCTTTCTTGCGAGGGGCAGGGGTACATCGCATCGGTGCTCGCGCGTTTCTCCACCTTGGAGGGCTATGCGAGCCGGAACCGGCGAAACGGAGTCGGCCTTATCTGTAATTAGGTGAGCGACCGGCCACCGTCTCGGTTCTCGTCTGGTAGGGGAACGAAGGCAGACGCGAAGCAGTGACACGAGGGCTTTTGTGCGCCTGACGGCGAAGTTGTGCGGTCAGGGGCCAAAACAGCCCGAAGAGTTCTGCGCGCGTCTTGGTTTGTGGCGGTAGTTCAGGGTTTTGCGGTAAGGAGTTTTGGTTTGCCTACTTTCAATCAGCTGGTTCGCAAGGGGCGCACGGCCCCGCGGTACAAGACGGCTTCCCCTGCATTGCAGGCTTCGCCGCAGCGGCGCGGTGTGTGCACCCGCGTGTACACCCAGACGCCCAAGAAGCCGAACTCGGCTTTGCGTAAGGTGGCCCGCGTGCGGTTGACCAATGGTATCGAGGTCACCACCTACATCCCCGGCATAGGCCACAACCTGCAGGAGCACTCGATCGTGCTCATCCGCGGCGGCCGTGTGAAGGATCTGCCGGGCGTGCGCTATCACGTGGTGCGCGGCACGCTTGACTCGGTCGGCGTGGCCAACCGCAAGCAGAGCCGCTCGAAGTACGGAGCCAAGCGCGCCAAGGGTGGCGCGGCGGCGCCGGCGAAGAAAAAGTAAGCAGGAATCGAGCTTCTAGCTGCTAGCTCCTAGCTTCTAGCTTGTTTCTGTGTGGAGCGAAGATTATCGCCTCTCGTGTGGGGAGGCTAGAAGCTAGCAGCTAGAGGCTAGCAGCTGATTTGAGGTTTTATGCCGAGAAAAGGGCACATTGCGAAGCGGGAAGTGCCAGCCGATCCGGTCTACGGATCGACGCTGGTGACCAAGTTTGTGAACTCCATGATGTGGGGCGGCAAGAAGTCGACCGCGCAGGGCATCTTCTACGAGGCGATGCAAAATGTTGAGTCGCGCGGCGGCGGCGAAGAGGCCCTCAAGCTCTTCAAGAAGGCTGTCGAGAACTGCAAGCCGCTGCTCGAGGTCAAGACCCGCCGCGTGGGCGGCGCCAACTATCAGGTGCCGATCGAAGTGAATGCCGACCGGCGCACCTCGCTCGCCATCCGCTGGCTCATCACCTACGGGCGCGCCCGCGGTGAAAAGGGCATGGTCGAGAAGCTCTCGAACGAGCTGCTGGACGCGGCCAACGGCCGTGGCGCGGCGATGAAGAAGAAGGAAGACGTGCACCGCATGGCCGAGGCCAACAAGGCCTTCGCTCACTATCGCTGGTAAGTAACTCAGCCGCTAGCTACTAGCTTCCAGCTTCCAGCTTTTAGCTTCCGGGATCTGAGTAGGAATCGGGATCGCATAAGGCGGTCCCGGAGTTAAAGAGCTAGAGGCTAGAAGCTAGCAGCTAGTTGCAACCGCGGACCGGAAGGTCCGCAAGGAAGAAATGCCGTGGCTCGCACCATCCCTCTAAACCGTTGCCGGAACATCGGAATCATGGCGCACATCGACGCCGGTAAAACGACGGCGACGGAGCGCATCCTGTTCTATACGGGCATCACGCACCGTATCGGCGAAGTGCATGAAGGCACGGCGACCATGGACTACATGGAGCAGGAGCAGGAGCGCGGCATCACCATCACCTCCGCCGCCACCACCTGCATGTGGAAGGACATCCGCATCAACATCATCGACACCCCCGGCCACGTTGACTTTACGGCCGAGGTGGAGCGCAGCCTGCGCGTGCTCGACGGCGCGGTTGCGGTGTTCGACTCAGTCAGTGGCGTGCAGCCGCAGACTGAGACGGTGTGGCGTCAGGGCGACAAGTACAAGGTTCCGCGCATCTGTTTCGTCAACAAGATGGACAAGAACGGCGCGGACTTCGAGCATGTGATCGATACCATCCGCAAGCGGCTCGGCGCGCGTCCGGTTGCGCTGCAGATTCCCATCGGAGCGGAAGCCAATTTCAAGGGCGTCATCGATCTGATCGAGATGAAGGCCATCCTGTGGCACGACGAGACCATGGGCGCGCAGTATGACGTTGAAGAGATTCCCGAGAACCTGCGCAAGAAGGCCGAGGCCTTCCGCACCCAGTTGATCGAGACCATCGCCGAGACCGACGATGTGCTGCTCGAGAAGTTTCTCGAGGGCGATGTGCCCAGCATTGCCGAGCTCAAGGCCGGCATCCGCAAGGCGACCATCGAACTCAAGGTCTTCCCGGTGATTGCCGGTTCGGCGTTCAAGAACAAGGGCGTGCAGACGCTGCTCGACGCGGTGGTGGACTACCTGCCCAGCCCGCTCGACAAGCCGTCGGTCGAGGGCATCAACCCCGCGAACCACAGCGAAATTCTGATTCGCAAGGCCGACGACGCGGAGCCGCTTTCGGCGCTGGTCTTCAAGCTGATCAACGATCCCTTCGGCAAGCTCTCGTTCATTCGCCTCTATTCGGGCGGCCTCAAGACCGGCGACACCATTGTGAACCCGCGCACCGGCAAGACCGAGCGCGTGGGCCGCCTGGTGAAGATGCACGCCAACAAGCGCGAGGACATCACCGAGATCTTTGCCGGCGACATCTGCGCCTGCGTGGGCCTCAAGGATCTGAAGACGGGCGACACGCTCTCTTCCCCGCAGCATCCGATCGCGCTCGGCGCCATCGTCTTCCCGGAGCCTGTGATCTCGGTCGCCATCGAGCCCAAGACCAAGGCCGACCAGGAGAAGATGGGCATCGCGCTCTCCCGCCTGGCCGACGAGGACCCCACGTTCAAGGTCCGCACCGACGAGGACTCGGGCCAGACCATCATCTCCGGCATGGGCGAGCTGCATCTCGAGATTCTGGTCGACCGCATGAAGCGCGAGCACAAGGTCGAGGCCAATGTGGGCGAGCCCAAGGTGGCCTTCCGCGAGACCATCCGCAAGACCGCCGAGGCTGAGGGCAAGTACATTCGCCAGACCGGCGGCTCGGGCAACTACGGCCACTGCTGGCTCAAGATCGAACCGAACGAGCCCGGCAAGGGCTACGAGTTCGTCAACGGAATCAAGGGCGGCTCGGTGCCCAAGGAATACATCAAGCCCATCGATCAGGGCGTGCAGGGCGCGCTCGAGCTGGGCATCCTGGCCGGCTACCCCATCGTGGACGTCAAAGTGACTCTATTTGACGGCAGCTATCACGATGTCGATTCGAACGAAATGGCCTTCAAGTTTGCCGGTTCCATCGCATTCAAGGAAGCCGCGCGCAAAGCTTCTCCGGTATTGCTCGAGCCGGTGATGGCGGTCGAAGTGACGGTGCCGGAAGAGCACATGGGTACCATTATCGGCGACATCAATTCGCGCCGCGGGCGAATCGAAGGCATGGAGCACGCCGCCGGTTCGCAGGTGATCAAGGCGATCGTGCCGCTCAAGGAAATGTTCGGCTACGTGAACGACATTCGCTCGTCCACGCAAGGCCGCGCGTCGTACTCGATGCAGTTCGCGCGCTATGAAGAGGCGCCGCGCATGATTGCCGACGAGATCATCGGCCGCGCGCAGGGCAAGTAAGACGAGCCTTTAGCTACTAGCTTCTAGCTGATAGCTATGTCTCGGTTAAGTGGAAGGCTTCAGTCTCCGGCGAAAAAAGCTAGGAGCTAGAGGCTAGAAGCTGAAAGCTGATTTTGGGGCTGGAGTCCGCAGCGGCGGGCGCCCTTGGCAATAACGTGCAGTAGCAGCGACGAAAGGGAAATGCGAGATGGCGAAGGAAAAGTTTGACCGATCGAAGCCGCACGTGAACGTGGGAACGATCGGACACATCGATCACGGCAAGACGACGCTGACGGCGGCGATCACGAAGGTGCTTTCGAAGCACAACCCGAAGATCGCGTTCCGTTCGTTCGACTCGATCGACAACGCGCCGGAAGAGCGGGAGCGCGGCATCACCATCGCGACCGCGCACGTGGAGTACGAGACGGCCAACCGTCACTACGCGCACGTGGATTGCCCCGGCCACGCCGACTACATCAAGAACATGATCACCGGCGCGGCGCAGATGGACGGCGGGATTCTCGTCGTCGCCGCGACCGACGGCCCCATGCCGCAGACCAAGGAGCATGTGCTGCTGGCCCGCCAGGTGGGCGTGCCTTACATCGTTGTCTTCCTCAACAAGTGCGACGCGGTCGAAGATGCCGAGCTGATCGACCTGGTCGAGATGGAAGTGCGCGAGCTGCTGTCGAAGTACCAGTTCCCCGGCGACGATGTGCCGGTGGTGCGTGGTTCGGCGCTGGGCGCATTGAACGGCGAGAAGCAGTGGGAAGACCAGATCGACGCGTTGATGGATGCGGTGGACAAGAACGTTCCCCAGCCTGACCGCGCGATTGATCTGCCCTTCCTGATGCCGATCGAGGATATCTTCTCGATCTCCGGGCGTGGAACGGTGGTCACCGGACGCATCGAGCGCGGCAAGGTGAAGGTGGGCGAAGAGTCGGAGATCGTGGGCTTCCGCGAGACGCGCAAGACGGTCGTGACCGGCGTCGAGATGTTCAAGAAGCAGTTGGACGAAGGTCTGGCGGGCGACAATGCCGGACTTCTTCTGCGCGGCATTCCCAAGGAAGACGTGGAGCGCGGCATGGTGCTGGCCAAGCCGGGATCGATCACGCCGCACACGCGCTTCAAGGGCGAGGTTTACGTTCTGTCGAAGGAAGAGGGCGGCCGTCACACGCCGTTCTTCAAGGGCTACCGTCCTCAGTTCTACTTCCGCACCACGGACGTGACGGGAACGGCGGAGCTGCCTGAAGGCGTGGAGATGGTGATGCCGGGCGACAACGTGCAGTTGGTTGTCGATCTGCACACGCCGGTGGCGATGGAGAAGGGCCTGCGCTTCGCGATTCGCGAGGGCGGACGCACCGTCGGCGCGGGTACCATCTCGGAGATTGTCAAGTAAGCCGTCAGCCATCAGCTCTCAGCTTTCAGCAGGCAACTGCTGAGGGCTGATGGCTGAAAGCTGGGAACTAAGGAAGAAGAGCCATGGTAGGACAGAGAATTCGCATCCGGTTGAAGGCATACGACTATCGCGTGCTGGACACCTCGACCGGCGAGATTGTGGAGACGGCCAAGCGCACCGGAGCAACGGTGGCCGGCCCGATTCCGCTGCCGACGATCAAGAACAAGTACTGCGTGCTGCGTTCGCCGCACGTGGACAAGAAGTCGCGCGAGGCTTTTGAGATCCGTACGCACAAGCGTCTGATCGACATCCTCGAGCCGACCCAGCAGACGGTGGACGCGCTGATGAAGCTCGACCTGCCTGCCGGTGTCGACGTCGAGATCAAGGCGTTTGAGAAGTAGCTCTGCTACTTCTCAAGCTGCTAGCTTTCAGCTTCTAGCTCCTAGCTCTACGGTGGGGATGCGAGAAGCAGGGGAGCAGAGTGGAAGTACCGCCGCAAGGTGCGGCAGGGAGAGACTAGAAGCTGGTAGCTAGCGGCTAGAAGCTCCATTAATTCCGGCAGTGCGATGCTCAAAGGCTCGCATGATGAGGTGAGGACGAGATGGCAGTCACGGGAATTCTGGGTAAAAAGATCGGCATGACGCAGGTCTTCGACGAAAAGGGCGACGTGCACCCCATTACGGTGCTGCAGGCCGGTCCCTGCGTGATTACGCAGCTCAAGACCGCCGCAAAGGACGGCTACGACGCCGCGCAGATCGGGCTGGTGGAGTTCGTGAAGGTCTCGGCGCTAACCAGGCCGCAGGCCGGCCACCTGGCCAAAACCGAAGCGCCGCCGGTGAAGGTGATTCGCGAAGTCGATGTCGAGGCTGCGCCCGAGGGCGAGACCGAGACCAGGGCGGGCGACCGCGTGCTGGTCGACATCTTCTCCGAGTCGAAGTTCGTCGACGTGATCGGCACCTCGAAGGGCCGCGGGTTCGCGGGCGTGGTGCGCCGTCACGGCTTCGGCGGCGGCCCCAAGTCGCACGGTCACATGTTCCAGGTGCAGGGTTCGATCGGCGCCTCCAGCTTTCCCTCGCGCGTGTTTCCCGGCCAGCGCATGCCCGGCCACATGGGCGTGGATCGGGTGACGGTGCGCAACCTGCGCATTCGCGGCATCGATCTTGAAGAGAATCTGATCATGGTCGAGGGCGCAGTGCCCGGCCCCCGCGACGGTTATGTGATGATCCGCAAGGCCGCGGCTCCGCCGCGCGAGCGCCGTGGATTTGCCGGCTCCGGCACGGTCGATCCGTTGAAGGCTTCGAAGAAGGCGACCGCGAAGCGCAAATAGCACCTGCGGTGCGGCAGACGCGCCCTGCGGGCGCAGGACATTGAGAGCCGGGGAAAGAGACGCCGGCGGAAGAAGAAGACGATGGCAAAGGTTGATGTTGTAAATCTGAATGGTGAGACGGTTGGCTCGGTCGAGCTGGCGGACGTGGTGTTTGCGCCCGACCAGGTGAACGAGGCTCTGCTGTGGGAGGCGGTGAAGCACTACCGCGCTTCGCTGCGCCAGGGCACGCACAAGACCAAGAGCCGTACCGAGGTCTCCGGCTCCGGCAAGAAGCTGTGGAAGCAAAAAGGCACGGGCCGCGCTCGTATCGGTTCGGTGCGCTCGCCGCTATGGCGGCATGGCTACACGGTCCACGGACCGCAGCCGCGCAGCTATGAATACGCGTTCCCACGCAAGAAGCTGCTGGGCGCATTGCGCGCGGCTCTGGCCTCAAAGCTCGCCGACGGCAAGCTGACGGTGGTCGACACCCTCGAGATCAAGGAAGCGAAGACCAAGCTTTACCGCGCCGCGCTGGACAAGCTGAACGTGACCCGCACGGCTCTGCTGGTCGAGAACGGCAAGACCCTCTCGCAGGGCCTGGTGCTGGGCGCGCGCAACCTGAAGGGCGTGGAACTGGTGCTCAACAATGAGGTTCATCCTTACGATCTGCTGCGCTATGAGCGGGCCATTTTTTCCAAGGCCGCCATCGAGCAGCTCGGCGAGGCTCTGGCCAGGACCGTGTCCAAGCGCAAACTGGCGCAGACGGAGGCCGCGTAATGCCGACTCTCTATACCGTGATTCGCCGCCCCCTGATTACCGAGAAGGGTCTGAGCGTGAAGGAGACCGAAGGGACACTGGTGTTCGACGTGTCACCCGACGCCTCCAAGACTGAAGTCAAGCAGGCCGTCGAGACCCTCTTCAAGGTGAAGGTCGCCGCGGTCCGCACCGCCAACGTGGTGGGCAAGGAACGCCGCCGCGGCAAGTTCGCGGGCTACAAGCCGGACTGGAAGAAGGCCTACGTGAAGCTGAAGGCCGGCGAGAAGATGCCCGAGTACGCGAGCAACCTGTAATTCAGCTATTAGCTGCTAGCCTCTAGCTCGATAGTTGGGAAGCGGGCCTTGGGGTTGAGTAAGAAAGTTTGTTAAGAAGGATGGACTAGAAGCTAGCGGCTAGAAGCTAATAGCTGGTTCATCAAGGACAAAGACGATGGCGATCAAGACATTTAGACCGGTTACACCGACGCTGCGCTTCAAGACCGCGCTGGTGAACGACGACCTGACGACGGATAAGCCGCATAAGCCGCTGCTGACTACCCGCAAGCGCACCGGCGGCCGCCGCAACTCAGGCGACCTGACCATCCGCCACCACGGCGGCGGGCACAAGCAGAAGCTGCGCCTCATCGACTTCAAGCGCGACAAGTACGGCGTGCCCGGCAAGGTGGCGACGATCGAGTACGATCCCAATCGCTCGGCCCGCATCGCGCTTATCCACTACGCGGACGGCGAGAAGCGCTACATCCTGCAGCCTGTAGGGTTGAAGGTGGGCGCGACCATCTCGTCCGGCCCCGAGGCCGACATTCTGATCGGCAACGCGCTGCCGCTCAAGAACATTCCCGCCGGCACCACGGTGCATGCGATTGAGCTGCGGCCCGGCAAGGGCGCGCAGATGGCCCGTTCGGCCGGCACGCAGGCCCAGTTGGTCGCCAAGGAAGACGATTATGCACTGCTGAAGCTGCCCTCCGGCGAGACCCGCAAGGTGCTGGTGGACTGCATGGCGACGGTGGGCCAGGTGGGCAACACCGATCACGAGAACGTATCCATCGGCAAGGCTGGCCGCAACCGCTGGAAGGGCATTCGCCCGACCAACCGCGGCGTGTCCATGAACCCGGTGGACCACCCGCACGGCGGCGGCGAGGGCAAGACCTCGGGCGGCCGTCATCCAGTAACCCCGTGGGGCCAGCCCACGCGCGGCTACAAGACACGCAACAACAAGCGGACGGACACGTTTATCGTCAGCCGCCGGGCGAAGTAAAAAAGCAGCCTTCAGCTATCAGCCATCAGCTTTTAGCTTGAAGCGGCAACGAGAAGATTGAGGCAACAGCAGGCGCTCGGGGGAACGAGCTGAAGGCTGAGAGCTAGGAGCTGAGTTACATGGCACGTTCGACAAAGAAGGGCCCGTTTGTGGATTTGCACCTGACCGTGAAGATCGAGGTGCTGAACAAGGCGAACGACAAGAAGGTCGTGAAGACCTGGTCGCGCCGTTCGACCATCTTCCCGGAGTTTGTGGGACACACCATCGCCGTGCACAACGGCAAGAAGTTCGTGCCCGTCTACGTGACCGAGAACATGGTGGGACACAAGCTGGGTGAGTTTGCGCCGACGCGCACCTTCAAGGGGCACACGGCCAGCGGCAAGGCCGAGTCATCCGCCAAGCCGCGGTAAGTAGAGGCAGCTTTCAGCTCTCAGCTACTAGCTTTCAGCTAGATGGTGCCGGCGAGAAAGCCTGTTGGGGTACGGGACAAGCTAGAAGCTGGTAGCTAAAAGCCAGTAGCCGATTTGAGGACAGACCAATGGCAGTCGAGACAAAGGAATACCGGGCCGAGGCCAAGTTTCAGCGCGTGTCGCCGCAGAAGGCGCGGCTGGTGCTCGACCTGATCAAGGGCCTGGGAGTGCAGAAGGCGCTGGAGACGGCGGCCTTCACCAAGAAGCGCATTGCGCCAGTGATTCACAAGCTGCTGGTTTCGGCGGTTGACAACGCCAAGTATGTGGCCGGCGAAAAGGGCCTCGACCTCGACGTGGACAGTCTCTACGTGAAGTCGGCCCTGGCCAACGACGGGCCGCGCATGAAGCGCATCCGCCCCGCCCCGATGGGCCGCGCGTATCGTTACCAGCGCAGGCTGGCGCACATCGTGGTGTCGGTGGCCGAGCGCGGCAATGACGCGATGGCCACCAGGATTGAGGAGCCGGCAGCGGCAGTGAAGCCGGCAAAGAAGACCGCGGCCAAGAAGGCAGCGCCGAAGACGAAGGCCGGCAGCAAGGCCTAAGAAGGGTTTGAGGGAAGAACTATGGGACAGAAAGTCCATCCTTACGGATTCCGGCTGGGAGTGAACAAGCCGTGGCGTTCGCGCTGGTTCTCCGAGCGCGACTACAGCAAGCTCCTGGTCGAGGACGTGAAGCTGAAGGCGGAGCTGCGCGACAAGCTGAAGGCCGCGGGCGTGAGCTCGGTCGAGATCGAGCGCCCGGGCAACAAGCTGCGCTTCCTCATCCGCACCGCGCGTCCGGGCATCGTGATCGGCCGCAAGGGCGCGGAGATCGAGAAGCTCAAGACCGAGCTCGGCAAGCGCACCAGCCGCGACGTGTTCATCGACATCATCGAGGTGAACAAGCCGGAGCTGGATGCGCAGTTGGTAGCTGAGAACATCGCGCTGCAGCTCGAGAAGCGCGTCAGCTTCCGCCGCGCCATGCGCAAGAGCGTCGATTCTGCGCTGCGCTTCGGCTGCAAGGGCATCAAGGTGCGCGTCTCGGGCCGCTTGAACGGCAACGAGATCGCCCGCTCGGAGTGGTATCTGCAGGGTCGTCTGCCGCTGCACACACTGCGCGCGGACATCGACTACGGTTTTGCCGAGGCGCAGACCACCTACGGCGTGATCGGCGTGAAGACGTGGATATATCGCGGCGACATCTATGAGCAGAAGCGCCGCCAGGCTCCCGCGGTTGGCACGTCGGTGTTCTAGAAGCAGGGACTAGGGGCCAGGGACTAGGGACTAGTTGCTGGCGGAGTATCAAGGGTTGACTGCAGAGGTATGCAGGAATCGGGTCGGGAAGCGAATAGCGGCGGGACATAAAAGTCCCTAGTCCCTGTTCCCTAGTCCCTGCCTTTTGAGGGTTTCGTTATGTTGATGCCGAAGAAGGTGAAGTTTCGCAAGCAGCAGAAGGGCAAGCGCCGGGGCAAGGCGTGGCGCGGCTCCTCGCTGGCTTTTGGCGAGTACGGTTTGAAGGTGCTGGAGTGCGGCTACATTACCGACCGGCAGATCGAAGCCAGCCGTATCGCCATGACCCGCTGCATCAAGCGTGGCGGCAAGATCTGGCTGCGTCTGTTTCCGGACAAGCCGATCACCAAGAAGCCGGCCGAAGTTCGAATGGGCTCGGGCAAGGGCGCGCTCGATCATTGGGTGGCCGTGGTGCGGCCGGGCAAGATCCTCTTCGAGATGGAGGGCGTTGCGCCCGAAGTCGCGCAGGAGGCGATGCGCCTGGCGTCCAACAAGCTGCCGCTCAAGGTCAAGTTTGTGCAGCGGCCCGGCGTGGAGAAGGTTGTGGCCGCGGCCAAGTGAATCAAGCAGCTTTTAGCTGCTAGCCCCTAGCTCCTAGCTTTTCGATTCGATTCGTTAAGCTCCACGGGTGCGGGATGAGCTAGAGGCTAGAAGCTAGAAGCTAGGAGCTGTAGAGAAATGGAACTCGAAAAGATTCGCAATTTGAGCGACGCCGAGCTGGCGCATCAGGTGAAGACGGCGGGCGAGCAGCTTTTCCGGCTGCGCTTCCAGGTCTCGCTGGGGCAGAACGACGGAGTGAAGAAGCTCCGCGAACTGCGCAAGGAGATCGCCCAGATCAAGACCGTGGCCCGCGAGCGCGAGCTCGGTATCCGCGGCGCCATGCACGAAGACGCCCCGGCCAAGGCCGGGAAGGGAGCCAGCAAATGATGGCGGTAGCAGAGACGGCACAGGCGCCCGCCACAACGCGGCGCAACGAGAAGGTGGGGAACGTGGTTTCGACCAAGATGCAGAAGACCATCGTGGTCGAGGTCGAGATGCGCAAGGCGCACCCCAAGTACAAGAAGATCATGAAGAGCTCGAAGAAGTTCTACGCGCACGACGAACAGAACTCGGCGCGCGTGGGCGATGTGGTGCGCATCCGCGAGACGCGCCCCACCAGCAAGCTCAAGCGCTGGGCCCTTGAAGAGATCGTACGCCGCTCGTCGCTCGGTCAGCTCGAAGACACGGCTAAGCTGACCGGCGCGGAAGCGGCCAAGTAAACCCGGCGGGTAAGGAGAAGAACCATGGCAGTACAGATGAGAACCATGCTCGCGGTGGCCGATAACTCCGGCGCCCGCAAGCTTCAGGTGATTCTGCCGCTGGGCGGCGGACTGGGCAAGAAGGCCGGCCTCGGCGACATTGTGACCGCCGCGGTCAAGGAAGCCTCGCCCGACGGCACCGTGAAAAAGGGCAAGGTCGTGAAGGCCGTGATCGTGCGCACCCGCAAGGAATATCGCCGCCGCGACGGCACATACATCCGCTTCGACGAGAATGCGGCGGTGGTGATTGACGACGCGCATGAGCCGGTGGGCACCCGCGTCTTCGGGCCCGTGGCCCGCGAACTGCGCGAGAAGAAGTTTTTGAAGATCGTTTCGCTGGCTCCTGAAGTCGTATAAGGCAGCTTTCAGCCATCAGCTTTCAGCTAACAGCTGGTGGGGGCAGATTGAGCAGTGAGAGATAAACGAGCTGAAAGCTGAAAGCTGACGGCTGAAGGCTTGGAGAACAAGATGCCGAGTTTGAGTATTCATCGCAACGATACGGTCAAGATGCTCACGGGCGCCGACCGTGGCAAGACGGGCCGCGTGCTGCGCGCCATTCCCGACAAGGGGACGGTGCTGGTGGAGCATGTGCGCGTCGTCAAGAAGACGGTTTCGTCCAAGCAGGGTCAGCGCACCAAGGGCGGCATCGCGGAGCAGGAGTCGCCGATCAACATTTCGAATGTGGCGCTGGTGTGCCCCAACTGCGGCGTGGCCCGCGTGGGCTTCAAGGTCGAGGGCACGAGCAAGACGCGGATCTGCAAGAAGTGCGGCAGCGAGCTGCCGACGAAGAAGTAGCGGAGCAGCTCTCAGCCATCAGCTTTCAGCGTATTCATGCTGAGCCTATGGCAGAAATTGGAGCAGGCTGAGGGCTGACAGCTAAAAGCTGAATTGAGCACCTTCCGCAACGGTATACGGTCGCCGCGGCGACTACTCCGGGTACCGGAAGAAAGAGAGTGAAACGCAATGGCAGCACGACTGAAAGAGAAGTACCACAAGGAACTCAAGCAGACGCTCCAGAAGGAACTGGGTCTCGAGAACTCGATGGCCGTGCCCGAGCTCGAGAAGATCGTGGTCAACATGGGCCTGGGAGAAGCGACGCAGAACAACAAGCTGCTCGACCCCCTGGTAGCCGATCTGGCCGCCATCACCGGCCAGAAGCCGGTGACGACCAAGGCCAAAAAGTCCATCGCGGCCTTCAAGGTGCGCGAAGGCATGGCGATTGGCGCCATGGTCACGCTGCGCAGCGACAAGGCCTACGAGTTTTTGGACCGCCTGATTTCGACGGCGCTGCCCCGCGTGCGAGATTTCCGCGGCGTGTCCACCAAGAGTTTTGACGGGCGTGGCAACTACACGCTCGGCCTGCGCGACCAGTTGCTCTTCCCGGAGATCGATTACTCCAAGGTGGAGAAGCTGAAGGGCATGAATATCACGATTGTGACCACGGCCGAAGACGACAACTCGGCGCGGGCACTGTTGAAGGCTTTTGGCATGCCGTTCCGCCAGGGCGCGTAAGGCAGCTTTCAGCCGCTAGCTTCTAGCCTCTAGCTTGATCGAGGTGGAACGAGCGGTGGGAGCAAACAGGATTGGCTATGTCCCGTGGACGATAGATGCTTCGCGGGAAGAGAAGAGCTGGAAGCTAGTAGCTAAAAGCTAGTAGCTGGGGTTGAAGAGGAAATATGGCAACCACTGCAAAACGAGTGAAAGACGCGCGGAAGCCGAAGTTCAGCTGCCGCAAGCACAACCGGTGCCAGCTCTGCGGCCGTCCGCGGGCCTTCCTGCGGAAGTTCGGCCTGTGCCGTCTGTGCTTCCGCAGCCTGGCGCTCAAGGGCGAGATTCCCGGCGTCGTCAAGTCGAGCTGGTAAAGAAACAGTTCTCGGCCCTCAGCTTTCCGGACGACTAAGTGATCGCTGGCAAAGGATGGGCTGATAGCTGAAAGCTAAGGGCTGAGAGCTAGTTTTTAGACATTCCCGCAGGTTTCCGCCGCGGCGGACGAACGGGGAATGAAGGAGAAGGAATGAGTTTGACCGACCCAGTAGCAGATTTTCTGGCACGCATCCGGAATGCCATCCGGGCGCGCCATCAGAAGCTGGATGTACCGGCTTCAAAGTTGAAGGCCGAGATTGCCCGCATCCTCAAGGAAGAGGGCTACATCTCGAACTACAAGACCCAGGAAGAGGAAGGCAAGCTTGTGCTCCGCGTGTACCTGAAGTACGGCGGCAGTGAAGCAGCCATCCGCGACCTGGCGCGCATCTCCCGTCCCGGCTGCCGTGTTTACATCGGCCGCGACGAGATCAAGCGCGTGCAGGGAGGCCTCGGCATCTCCATCATGACCACCCCCAAGGGTGTGATGACGGGCCGCCAGGCGCGCCGCGAGGGTGTTGGCGGCGAAGTGCTCTGCGAAGTCTGGTAAGGCAGCCATCGGCTTTCAGCCCTCAGCTCTCAGCCTGCTCTATGCCGCTAGTCGGCGGTTGGCGTAGGATGAAAAACCGCTGAAAGCTGGGGGCTGAAAGCTGAAAGCTGTTTTCCGGCTGCAGTGGAACGAAGGAGCGAAGGCTCATTCGGGACTCGCAAGCCACATGAAGGATTGATTCGATGTCGCGTATTGGTAAGAAGCTGATCCCGCTGCCGGCGGGCGTGAAGTACAAGGTCGAGGGCAACACGGTTCTGGTCGAGGGCCCCAAGGGCAAAGTCTCCGCGCTCGTTGCGCAGGGCATTCACCTTGAGACCAAGGACGGCATTCTGCATGTGAATCGCGAGAGCGACAAGTTCGCCGCGGTGCACGGCCTGACGCGCGCACTGGTGTTCAACGCCGTTGAAGGCGTGACCAAGGGCTGGACCCGCGAGCTGGACATTGTCGGCATCGGTTACCGCGCTGAGTTGAAGGGCAAGAGCATGGTGGTGTTTACACTGGGCTACTCGCACCCCATTGAGTTTCCGCTGCCCACGGGCATCGAAGTTGCAATCGACCCTAAGCAGACGCACCTGACGGTGAGCGGCATCGACCGCCAGAAGGTGGGCCAGGTGGCCGCCGACATGCGCTCGCTGCGCAAGCCTGACCCCTACAAGAACAAGGGCGTGCGCTACTCCGACGAGAAGCTCAAGAAGAAGGCCGGCAAGACGGGCGCCAAGTAAGACAGCTTTTAGCCGCTAGCTTCTAGCTCTTAGCTAGAGGCTGAAAGCTAGAAGCTAGTAGCTGAATTCAAAACCGAACGGGGCCGCAGGGCGGCTCCGCCGATAGGAAGAGAGACCGATGATCAAGAGAAACGAAATCCGGCAGCGCATTCACGACCGCATTCGCCGCAAGCTCTCCGGCACCACCGAGCGGCCGCGGCTCAATGTGTTCCGCTCGCTGAACCACATCTACGCGCAGGTGATTGACGACGTGAAGGGCGAGACGCTGGTCTCGGCCTCCTCAATCAAGCTCGCCACCGGCGGCAACGTGGCGGCGGCCAAGGAGATTGGCAAAGCTGTTGCCGAGCAGGCCACAGCCAAGGGCATCAAGAAGGTGGTCTTCGACCGCGGCGGCTTCCTCTATCACGGCCGCATCAAGGCGCTGGCCGACGCAGCGCGCGAGGCGGGTCTCGAATTCTAGCTTTCAGCTTCTAGCCTCTAGCTTCTAGCTTGGCCTCTGGTGAGATGAACGCGGTGGCTAAAGCGAGATGAGCTAACAGCTAGCAGCTAAGAACGGTTTTCCAGGGCATCGCGCAAGCGGCCCGGAAGGACAGACAAGAGCAATGACGACACTACAGAAGAAGAAACTCGATGCCAACCAGTACAACCTGAAGGATCAGGTGGTGGCCATCAATCGTGTCACCAAGGTGGTCAAGGGCGGCAAGAACATGTCCTTCGCCGCGCTGGTGGTGGTGGGCGACGCCGCTTCGGGCGTGGTGGGCTACGGCTCGGGCAAGGCCAAGGAAGTTCCCCAGGCCATCCGCAAGGGCATTGAGTCGGCCAAGAAGAACCTGGTTCGCATCAACCTGACCGAGACCACGATTCCGCACCAGGTGCTGGGCCGCTTCGGCTCGGGCCATGTGCTGCTCAAACCGGCGCCGGAAGGCACGGGCGTGATTGCCGGCGGCGCGGTGCGCGCGGTGATGACCTCGGCCGGGGTGCAGAACGTGCTGACCAAGAGCCTGGGCACGGCCAACCCGCACAACGTGATCAAGGCCACGTTTGACGCGCTGATCCAGTTGCGCGATCGGGCAGAGGTCGCGACCATGCGCGGCAAACAGGTAGAGGAGCTTTAATCATGGCCGAAACCAAGATGATTCGCATTCAATACTTCCGCTCCAAGAACAACACCCCGGTGAAGCACAAGCTGGTGGTCAAGGGCCTGGGCTTTACGCGGCTGAACCAGATCGTGGAGCGGGTGGACAACGAGTCGATCCGCGGCATGGTCAAGACCATACCGCATCTGGTTCGGATTCTTGAGAGCTAGTAAGTCAGCTTTCAGCCGTCGCTATCAGCTCTCAGAATGCCTGTTTAGGTTGGAATTGATCGCAAGCCACTGCAAGGCTGATAGCTGAAAGCTGAAAGCTGTACCAAACAACGCGAGTCGGCGGAGCTCAACTCCACCGGCGCTATAGCGAGGACACAATGGCAAAGAATCTTTCCAATCTGCGCGCCCCCAAGAAAGCCAACACCGGGCGCAAGCGCGTGGGCCGCGGCATGGGCTCAGGCATGGGCAAGACCTCGACCCGCGGCCACAAGGGCCAGCGGTCGCGCACCGGCTCCAGCATGATGCGCGGTTTTGAAGGTGGCCAGATGCCGCTGCACCGCCGCCTGCCCAAGCGCGGCTTCACCAACATCTTCCGCACCGAGTACACGGTGGTCAACCTGGAACGGCTGGCCGAGCTCGATGTGCAGGAGATTGGCCTGGATGACTACAAGAAGCTGGGTCTGTCTTCGAGCAAGAAGGCGCTGATCAAGATTCTAGGCTCGGGCGAGCTGACCAAGGCACTCACCATCACCGCGCACAAGTTCTCCAAGTCCGCCACCGATAAGATCGAAAAGGCCGGCGGCAAGGCTCTGGTCGCGGGCGCTCCGGCAGCGGCTTAAGCAGGGCGCATCGGCGCTCCGTTTGTGGCAAGTTCCAGGCTGACGGAGCCGTCTGTTCCCGCCTACAATGGTCTTCACGGCAATTTCGCAATCTTCAAAAGGGCGGCAACGCCTGAACCGGATGAGCAGACATGATTGAGAAGTTTCTCAATATCTTCCGTATCCCCGACCTCCGCAAGCGGGTGCTGTTTACCCTCGGCATCCTCGCCATCTATCGTCTGGGCGCGTGGATTCCCACGCCCGGCGTGAACGCCCATCAGCTCGAGCTGCTGTTCGGCGGCCAGAGCGGGACGGCGCTGGGCCTCATGGACCTGTTCACCGGCGGCACCCTGCGCCGCATGACGATCTTCGCCCTCGGCATCATGCCTTACATCACGGCGTCGATCATCTTCCAGTTGCTCACCGTGGTCTATGAGCCGCTGGCCCGCATCCAGAAGGAAGGCGAACTGGGCCGCCGCAAAATCACGCAGTGGACCCGCTACGTCACGGTCCTGCTCGGCGCGCTGCAATCGGTCGGCATTGCTTTCATCCTCACCCGCACTCCGGGTCTGGTGCTCAACCCCGGCATCGGCTTTGACCTGATGACCGTGACCACGCTGACCGCCGGGACCGCCTTCATCATGTGGCTGGGCGAGCAGATCACCGACCGCGGCATCGGCAACGGCATGAGCCTGCTGATCTTCGCCGGCATCGTTGCGGGCCTGCCCCGCGGCATCATCGACCTCGCGCAGAAGGTGCAGACCAACGCCTGGGGCTCGCTGACCATCTTTGCCATCCTGCTGCTGCTGGTGGGCATGATCGCGCTGGTGGCGTTCATCGTTTATGTCGAGCGCTCCGAGCGCCGCATTCCCATCCAGAGCGCGCGCCGCATCGTGGGCCGCCGCATGATGGGCGGCAGTTCCAGCCACCTGCCTCTCAAGGTGAACACCGGCGGCGTAATGCCGGTCATCTTCGCCAGCTCCATCCTTTCCGTGCCGCTGATGCTCGGCCAGTCCGAGTGGGCGCAGAACAGCCGCTTCTTCCAGCCCATCCTGCAGAACATCACGCCGGGCTATCCCTGGTACGAGACGCTGTATATGCTGGGCATCGTCTTCTTCGCATATTTTTACGTTTCGATCGTGATGAAGCCGGACGACATCGCCGACAACTTCCGCAAGTCGGGATCGTTCATCCCCGGTATCCGGCCCGGCAAGCGCACCTCGGACTTCATCAACGACATCCTCACCCGCATCACGCTGGTGGGCGCGCTCTACCTGATCGTGATCTCGCTGGTGCCGACCTTCCTCATCTCGGGCATCCGCTTCGACAAAATCTGGCTCATCGGCCGGCTCTTTGAGAGCCTGCCGGCCTGGGCGATTCACGGCCTCAACGTGAACTTCTACTTTGGCGGCACTTCGCTGCTCATCGTGGTCGGCGTGGCCATGGATACGATCAACCAGGTCGAGTCGCAGCTCATCATGCGCCACTATGACGGTTTCTCGCCCCGCTCCGGCCGCATTCGCGGAAGGAAAACCTGGTAATGCCGTCCGCGGCAACCGTTTTGGAAAGTGACCGAGATACAGCATCGATGATCGATCCCGGACCAATCCTTTTGCTGGGTGCTCCGGGCGTAGGCAAGGGCACGCAGGCCAAGGAACTGGTCAAGCTCTGGGGCATTCCGCAAATTTCGACCGGCGACCTGCTCCGGGCCAACGTGGCCGTGGGCACGCCGGTTGGCAAGGTCGCACGGGAAACCATCCAGCGCGGCGAACTGGTGCCCGATTCGGTGGTCAACGAGATGGTTTCTAGCCGGCTCCTGGAGCCGGATACGCTCCAGGGCTACATTCTGGACGGGTTCCCGCGCACTCTGCCCCAGGCCAACTGGCTGGACGGGCGGCTGGCGTCCAAATCCACGGGTCTGCCGGTGGTTGCCGTCAGCCTGAAAGTCGACTATAATCAGTTATTGCGCCGTATTACGGGACGAAGAATCTGTCCCGTCTGTCAGACCATCTATAACATCTACTCGAACCCACCCCAGCGGGCTGGTTTCTGTGATGTCGAAGGCGCCCCGCTGATCCAGCGAGCCGATGATACGGAAGAAGTCTTTGCCGAGCGCATGCGTGCGTATGGGACACAGACTGAACCCGTGATCGAGCACTATCGCGCCCTGGGTCGCTTTGCCGAAGTGGCGGGAGATGGGCCGATCGCCGCAATTGCGGCTGGAATTGCCGCCGCCGTCGAGCGGCTGCGCAGCTAGCGGCCTTGGGGCAAAGCTGGCGCAGTCGACGGCGGATTATGCGTGTCCGGAGCCCGATGGGCCGGGGCGCAGAAGAGTTTAGAAGAGCAGGGTTGAGAAGGGCTGAGTGCTGAAGTGCCCGTGGTGTTGAAGTCGCAGGACGAAATCGAGAAGATGCGCCGCGCGGGCCGGGTGGTTCGCGAGGTGCTGGAGCTGGTGCGCAGCCATGTGAAGCCGGGCGCCACCACGCTCGATCTCGAAAAGGTTGCCGAGGCGCGCATCAAGGAACTGGGCGCGAAGGCTGCCTTCAAGGGCTATCACGGGTTTCCGTGCGTGCTATGCACTTCGGTCAACAGCGAGGTGGTGCATGGCATCCCGTCGAAGAAGCGGGTGCTCAAGGAAGGCGATATTGTTTCGGTGGACTGCGGCGCGGTGATCGACGGCTACTTTGGCGATGCGGCCATCACCATTCCGGTGGGCGAGAAGATTGCGCCGGACGCCGAGCGGCTGCTGCGCGTCACCGAGCAATCGCTCCACGCGGGCATTGCCGCGGTCAAGCCGGGCGCCACGCTGGGCGACATTGGTTTCGCCGTGCAGAGCGTGGTTGAGGCGGAAGGTTTTTCGGTAGTACGGGATTTTGTGGGGCACGGCATCGGCAGCAAAATGCACGAGGATCCGCAGGTGCCGAACTATGGCGAGGCCGGGCATGGCATGAAGTTGAAGACCGGCATGGTGATTGCCATCGAGCCCATGGTCAACGTCGGCAAGCCGGATGTGCGCGTGCTCAAGGACGGCTGGACGGCAGTGACCGGCGATGGCAGCATGAGTGCTCACTTTGAGCACACGGTGGCGGTGACTGACACCGGCGCAAGGATTTTGACCGATTAGTTCGGTCCAACAGGAGTGCGGTGCGCGAGCGCCGGAGGCGGATACAGTTTGTCGAAGGAAGACGCGATTGAGGTGATGGCAACGGTCGTCGAGACCTTGCCCAACGCCATGTTCAAGGTGAAGCTCGAGACCAATCACCAGGTGCTGGCACACGTTTCGGGCCGGATGCGCAAGAACTTCATCCGCATTCTTCCCGGCGACCGCGTGGCCGTCGAGCTGAGTCCCTACGACCTGAATCGCGGACGAATTGTGTACCGCTACAAATAAGCTTCTAGCCGCTAGCTACTAGCTTCTAGCCATTTCATTGGCGAACGAGCCGGTCGCGCGGTGGATTGATCTGAAAGCTAGAAGCTAGCAGCTAGAAGCTGGCTTCAAGGAAGGGCAGCAAAGCAATGAAGGTTCGTGCATCGGTAAAAAAGATTTGCGTGAAGTGCAAGGTCATCAACCGCCGCGGGGTGGTCCGTGTGATCTGCGAGAACGCAAAGCACAAGCAGCGCCAGGGCTAAGACGAGACTGGCATAGGCGGAAACTCCACGCATCAGGGGCGAGTTAGCTTGAGTCAAGGCTTGCGATGAACCCCGGAGACTCCGCAACAACCCGTGCGAACCGGCGCTATGCCGGAGGCACATAACCGAAGTAGCAAAGGAACCGGAATGGCACGTATTGCTGGCGTCGATCTGCCCCGCAACAAACAGGCACGCATCGCGCTTACATACATCTTTGGGATCGGTGATCCCCGCGCCAGGAAAATTCTGGAGAAGGCGAATGTGGATGCCTTCAAGAAGATCCAGGATCTGGGCGAGGATGAGGTCAATCGCATCCGTCAGGTGATCGAGGACGAGGGTGGAGTCGAAGGCGACCTGCGCAAGGACGTCCAGATGCACATCAAGCGTCTCATCGACATTCAGAGCTATCGCGGCAACCGTCATCGCCGGTCGCTGCCGGTGCGCGGACAGCGCACCCACACCAACGCCCGCACCCGCAAGGGCCCGCGCAAGGGCACCGTGGCCGGCAAAAAGAAAGCGACGGGTAAAACCTAAATGGCGAAGCCAGAGCAGAAAGCCGGAGCGGGCAAGGCCGGCAAGAACAAGAAATTCAAGAAGCGCGAGCGCAAGAATGTGCCATTTGGCATTGCGCACATTCAGGCCTCGTTCAACAACACCATCGTCACCATCACGGACCAGGTGGGCAACACGCTCAGTTGGAAGAGCTCGGGCTCGCTCGGATTCCGCGGTTCGCGCAAGGGCACGCCCTTCGCTGCGCAGCAGGCAGCGTCCAACGCCGCCGGCATGGCCCGCGATCACGGCATGCGCGCGGTGGATGTTCGGGTCGCCGGTCCAGGTTCGGGCCGCGAGTCGGCCATCCGCGCTCTCGCTGCCGCCGGCATCGAGGTCCGCTCCATCCGCGACGTGACGCCGGTGCCGCACAACGGCTGCCGCCCGCCCAAGCGCCGCAGGGTCTAGCCATCGGCTGTCAGCTTTCAGCCATCAGATCCATCGCGCTGCAAGATGCAGTGAAATTCAGATGGTGCAGGAGTTGCTGAAAGCTGACGGCTGATAGCTGAAAGCGATAACTGGATCGCGACGAAGCGCCAAGTGGGCGTGTAAAGCGATCGTCATCCGAAGCAGGAGAAGAAATGGCACGTTATACCGGAGCAGTCTGCCGCCTTTGCCGTCGCGAAGGCACCAAGCTCTTTTTGAAGGGCACCAAATGCATGTCCGATCGCTGCCCGATCGAGAAGCGTAACTTCGCCCCCGGCCAGCACGGCAAGGACCGCAAGGCCAAGATCGTGGGCTACGGCCTGCAACTGCATGAGAAGCAGAAGGCCAAGCGCATCTACTTCACGCTGGAAGGCCAGTTCCGCCAGTACTACGAGAAGGCCAACCGCGCGCAGGGCGTCACCGGCGATCTGCTCATTCAGCAGCTTGAGCGCCGCCTCGACAACGTGGCCTATCGCCTCGGCTTCGCCATCTCGCGCCGCCAGGCTCGCCAGATTGTGCGCCACGGCCACATCGTAGTCAACGGCCGCAAGGTAAATATCCCTTCGTTCCAGGTGAGCGTCGGCGACGAGATCGTGCTGCGCGACCCCGCGAAGAAGTTCGTGATCGTGGAGCAGGCCACGCAGTATGCCGCCTCCAACCCGATGCCGGCATGGCTCGAAATGAACTTCGAGACCCTCTCGGGCCGCGTGCTTTCGCTGCCCAAGCGCAAGGACGTTGCGTTGCCCGTCAACGAGCAGCTCATCGTCGAACTGTACAGCAAGTAACAGCTACTAGCTCCTGGCCGTTAGCTTCTGGCTTCATGGTGCAAGGCGAAGTAGTTTCGTCCTGCATGATGAGCTAGAAGCTAGTAGCTGAAAGCTAGAAGCTGCATTTCAACCGAAGGAGAACTTGCGCGGCCGCCGCAAAATGCATCGCGACGTACACGCCGCGCGGGAAACGAGAGACCTATATGCTTTGGAGAGGTTTTCAGAAACCGAAGCGTCTGGCAGTCGATGCCGAGACGCTCACCGACACCTTTGGCAAGTTCAGCGCCCAGCCCTTTGAGCGCGGCTTTGGCACCACCATCGGCAACGCGCTGCGCCGCACCCTGCTCAGCTCGATTGAAGGCGCCGCCGTCACCGCCATCCGCATCGAGGATGTACTCCACGAGTTCCAGTCCATCGCTGGAGTCGTCGAAGACGCGACCGACATCATCCTGAACCTCAAGCAGGTTCCTTTCAAGCTCTCCGGCGACGGCCCCAAGGCGCTCTACCTGCGCGCCGACCACCCGGGCGTTGTGACCAGCGGCATGATCGAAGCCGACGGCGACGTGGAGATCCTGGACAAGAACGTCTACATCGCCACCGTCTCCGAAGGCGGCCGCCTCGACATGGAGATGCGCCTCAAGCGCGGTCGCGGATATATCTCCGCCGACAAGAACTTCGACGCCGATCTCGGCCTGGGCTTTATTCCGGTCGACTCGGTTCACTCGCCGGTGCGCCGCGTCAACTACGTGGTTGAAGCCGCGCGACTGGGCCAGATCACCGACTACGACAAGCTGACCATTGAAGTGTGGACCAACGGCGCCGTGCTGCCCGCCGATGCCGTGGGCCTGGCCGCGAAGCTGCTGAAGGATCACATGAACATCTTCATCAACTTCGAGGAAGAAATCGAAACCGAGTCCCGTGGCGAAGAGGGCCGTGTGCTGCTGCGCAACGACAACCTGAACCGCTCGGTCGAAGAGCTCGAGCTGTCGGTCCGCAGCTACAACTGCCTGAAGAACGCCAACATTCAAACCATCGGCGAGCTGGTGCAGAAGACCGAAGCCGAGATGCTCAAGACCAAGAACTTTGGCCGCAAGAGCCTGAACGAGATCAAGGAAATTCTCGCGCAGATGGGCCTGTCGCTGGGCATGAAGATCGACGAGAACGGCAACGCGGTTCCGGGGCCGACCAGCATTTCGCCCGCCGCCGCGCTGGCCGCCAGCTACAGCCACTTCGACGACGAGGACGAGCCACTGGATTCAGTCGACCTCCAGTTGCCCACCGAGACCGAGACTGAGAACTTTTAATTGCAGCCTTAAGCTTCTAGCTTCATCCTCGTAGAGCCCGCCTTGCTGGCTTTAGCGCGATGGAGCTAGAAGCTGAAAGCTAGGAGCTAGTAGCCAAAAGACTGAAAGAGAGTAATACCCATGCGCCATCGCAATGCAGGATTCAAGCTCGGACGCAACACCAGCCACCGTCGCGCGCTGCTGCGCAACCTGGTCACGTCCGTGATTGTGGAAGATCGTGTGGAGACCACAGTGGCCAAGGCCAAGGCTGTCCGTCCGCACGTTGAGAAGATGATTACCCTGGGCAAGAAAGGCGACGTTCATTCGCGCCGCCAGGCACTCAGCTTCCTCATGACCGACAACGCCGTCACGCGCCTCTTTGAGACCGTGGCGCCCCGCTACGGCGACCGCCAGGGCGGCTATCTGCGCATCGTGCGCACCGGCTTCCGCAAGGGAGACGGCGGCGAGAAGGCGTTCATCGAACTGCTCGGCGCCGAGCAGCAGCTCGATGAGAAGCGCCAGAAGCGCGCCGATGTGAAGGCCAAGAAGCGCGCCGAACTCGAAAAACAGATGGAAGAGAGCAAGAAGGAAGAAGGCGGCGAAGAGGCCGCGTAAGCAATATCTCTTTGTTCGTTTTGCACCCGCTTGATCGCAATACATTACGGGCATTCGCCGCGGCGGATGCCCGTTTTCCTTGCGCAGTGCGCTATGCTCAGGCATGCTGCTGCGTGCCGCCGAACCCGATGATGCACTGGACGTGGCGCGGGTGCATGTGCGCTCATGGCAGGCGGGTTATCGCGGCCTTCTGCCGGACGAGTATCTCGGGCAGCTTCGTCCGGAAGACCGCGCGCCGCACTACGATTTTGCGACGGATGATCCGGCGAAGCCGCACACGATTGTGGCGGTTGAAGATTCGCGCATTTGCGGCTTCGCAACCACGATGCCTGCGAGGGACACATATCTCGTGAGCTTCGGCGAACTTGTTGCGCTCTATGTCGACCCGAATGATTGGGGCTGCGGCATCGGTGTCGCGCTCGTCGCCGCGGCGCGAGCGAAGATGATCGCGGGCGGATTCGAGCATGCGGTTGTGTGGGTTCTTGCCGGCAATGTGCGCGCGATGCGCTTCTATGAGCGCGACGCATGGACCTGCGACGGCACGGAAAAGTCGGAGGAGATGTGGGGCATATCCTTGCAGTCGGTTCGCTATCGGCGCAGTCTTGCGGAGAGTCTTGCGTAGCGCGCTCTAGGCTGCGTGCATGAGCTGCCGCGGGCGGAAGAGCCTCAGCATGAGATAGGCAATGAGCTGCAGCACGATTGCGCCGCAGGTATCGAGCACCACGTCGCGGAACAGTCCGGTGCGGTTGGGCAGGAAAGTTTGGTGGAATTCATCGGCGCTGGCGATCAGCGCGGTTCCGGCAACCGCCAGCAGCGAGCTGTGCAGAAAGCTCCAGGCGGGGAAAGTCATCCACCAGGCGCGCAGCCAGGTGATGCCGATGAGGCCGTAGCCGAGGAAATGGCCGCTCTTGCGGATGTAGTGGTGAATCAATTCCCAGCGCGCGTCGCTCACCGGACCAAGGAGGTGCTCGAAGATCCAGCGCAGCGGAGCCGAGGTACGATCGGCGCCAAAGTACGCCGTGGATTCGGTGACGATCACCAGAATGGCGAGCAGCACTGGGAGCCAGGCGCGTACCCAGTAGCCGGCGCTTCTTCGGTTTGCAGACAAACTATCCAATCAGGCAGCCTCTCCTCGGCCGGCGTACGCAGTGGTTTGCACACGCCTCTATTCCACGTGGTAGTTCGGCGCTTCGCGGGTAATGATCACGTCATGCACATGGCTTTCGCGCAAGCCCGCGCCGGAGATGCGCACAAACTGCGCCTTCTGCTGCAACTCGGCGATTGAGCTGCATCCCACGTAGCCCATGCCGCTGCGCAATCCGCCCACAAGCTGGTAGATCATGGACTCGAGCGGTCCGCGATACGGCACGCGGCCCTCAATGCCCTCGGGCACAAACTTGGCCAGGCGGTTCTGGCTGGCTCGCTCGCGCTGCACCACGCCTTCGGTGCCGAGCTCGGAGCTCGCCATATCTTCGGTGCTTTGAAAGTAGCGCTCGCCGGAGCCCTGGCTCATCGCGGTCAGCGAGCCCATGCCGCGATAGCTCTTGAAGCTGCGTCCCTGATAGAGAATCGTCTCGCCGGGGCTTTCATCCACGCCCGCAAACAGCGAGCCAATCATCACCGAACTCGCGCCGGCCGCAATGGCCTTGGTCACTTCGCCGGAGTACTTGATACCGCCATCGGCAATCACCGGGATGCCGCGTTCGTGCGCAGCGCGTGCGGCCTCGGCAATGGCCGTGATCTGCGGCATGCCCGCGCCGGTGACCATGCGCGTGGTGCAAATCGAGCCCGGCCCAATGCCCACCTTGACGGCGTCCGCGCCGGCGTCGATCAGCGCCATCGCGCCGTCATAGGTCGCCACGTTGCCGGCCAGCAGCCCCACATGGGGGAAGGCTTTCTTGACGGCGGTCACTGCTTCCAGCACGCGCGAGGAGTGGCCGTGCGCCGAATCGATGGCAAGCACATCGGCGCGCGCGCGCACCAGTTCGGCCGCCCGCTCCATAAAGTCGCCTGTCGCGCCAATGGCGCCGCCCACGCGCAGCCGGCCCTTTTCGTCCTTGCTGGCGCTGGGATACTTCAGCTTCTTCTGGATGTCCTTGACCGTGATCAGGCCCTTGAGTTCGTACTGGTCGTTGACCACCAGCAGCTTCTCCACGCGGTGCTTGTGCAGGATCAGCTCGGCCTCTTCGAGCGTGGTGCCAACGGGCACGGTGATCAGATTTTCGCTGGTCATCACGTCGCCCACGGGCACGTCGGTGCGCGTCTCAAAGCGCAGGTCGCGATTGGTGAGGATGCCGACCAGCCGCTGGCCGCGCGTCACTGGCACGCCGGAGATCTTGTAGCGCCGCATCACGTCGAGCGCATCGCCGATCAGCTGATCCGGGGCAACAGTCACCGGATCGACGATCATGCCGCTCTCCGAGCGCTTCACCTTGTCGATCTCGCCCGCCTGCGCGGCAATCGAAAGATTGCGGTGCACAATGCCGATGCCGCCCAACTGCGCCATCGCTATCGCCAGCCGCGACTCCGTTACCGTATCCATCGCGGAGGAGAGCAGCGGCGTGTTCAGCGTGATGTCGCGGGTGAGCTGCGTCTGCGTGTTGACACTGGCCGGTACCACGTCGCTATACGCGGGCACCAGCAGAACATCGTCAAAGGTGAGGGCTTCCGGCAGATTTTTTTCAAACATGATGCGTAGATGCGCCTGGCGGCCCGTGGATTCGAGTCCCGGGTAGGCAGGCGCGTATTTCTATTGTAGCGGAGCAGGCGAGGGCATCTCAGGCCGTATAGTGGGTCAGTTTGAAAGGGCTTTGAAAGGGCACGACTTTAGTCGTGCCGTAAGCATCGCAACAGGAATGGGGGCTTTAGCCCCTGAGGGAGGGTCCTGCAAAAGGTCCACTACCTCATGTCGGCGGCTGCGAACTCGGCGTATCCGCCATCATGCGCTCATCGAGACCCAGCTTGCGCGCCATGCGCTGCCCCACGCGGAAGGAAACGCACTCCTTGTTTCCCAGGGAGAGAGCAATCAGCCTGCGCAGCCCGCGGTTGATGGGCACAATGCGAATGTCCTGCCAGGGGATGCGCAGCGGCGGATGCCCGGCGCGGAATAGCGCGAAGACCGAGAGATAGAGAGCGTCCTGAGCGGCCTGCATTCGGATCACGCTGCCATAGTGTGTCCAATAGCGCGTATACACGGTGTAGAACAGCGGTCCCGCCGTGCGCACATCGCCATAGGGTTTTGCGTCCGATGCAAAACGCATCGCCAGCAAATGCCAGCCGCTGATCAGCGAGACCATCATGCAGCTGCCGATCCAAACGAGGACGAACAGAACCGGAAAGACAATGGCGAAGTAGATTGGCAGATTGGCGTTGCTTTCCATCACGTATCCCTGTCGAGTTCCAGCTGACTAGGCCGCAGACGCAGCTTTTTTTGCAGCTTTCAACAACACCCGCAGAGCCTCGTTTACGGATGCCGCATCGGGGAAGGCGGCGGCAACATCGGGATCGAGCGTAACCATGACCGCGTCGCGCTTCATGCGTCCGGCGTACTTTCCGCGCACGCCGCCGCGCATATCGTATTCGGGGCGCATCGTGTCTTGGAACTTTGCGGCGTCACTCATTTTCATAGACATTTCGTTCAGCCGGCGTGGGTGGCCTCGCACTGATCACCCTGATCTCGCCGGGGTCGTCGGTGTGCGCCACCAGTATCAACCGATGATTGCATGATAGCCCAAGTGTGAGAAACCTGCTCTCGTTGAACGAGTGGTCAGGGTCTGGCCTGGTTACTCATAGCGCATCATCAAACACGGTTTCTGCTTCTTCGAAGGAGACCTTGTGTTTGCGAAGACTTGACGCTGCCTTGCGAGGGTCCCACCGAACCGTCTGCTCTTGAAAGGGCTGTTCCAAGATACCCTCACACACCAACCGGGAACGGCCTTGGGCTGGATTCTTCCGCATCGGCTGCGCCGGAGCGCCAGCGCTCGAAGCGGCCCTGCAGCAGGCTCATCAGCCCGGTGTACCAGTAGCCGACGACGAACAGCACCAGGAACGGCGCGGTGAAGTAGTTGTGGTTCGAGAAGGTGTAGAGAATCGCGACAAAGAAGTACGCGCCGAAGAGCAATTCGATCCACGGCGCCAGCACCAGCCGCTTGCGATACTTGGCGGCCTGTGACTTTTCGCCCTTCCTGGTCACGCGGAACTTGGGCGTGCGCACAAACGCGCTCTTGATGCCGAAGAGCGCTTCCATCACCGCCTTGGTGTTGGTCACCGTGAGCCCGATGCCCAGCGCCATCAGAAAGGGAAGATAGAAGAACGTCCGCTTCCACGTCTTGGGGTAGAGAATGCGCTGGCTGGCGAGATAGAACACGGCGATGGACAACGTGGACGCGGTGAACAGCGGCACATCGATCAGCAGCATCTGGAACCAGCCCTGATAAAAGCGCACAATCATGGCCGGAATCAGCAGCGCCGACATGATGACCATCAGCGGATAGCTCAGGTTCGCGGTCAGGTGATAGACCGATTCGATCTTGATGCGCCGCGGAACGCTGGAGCGGAAGATCATGGGCAGCACTTTGATGCTGGTCTGGATGAGCCCCTTGGCCCAGCGCGCCTGCTGCGTCTTGAAGGCCGTCATCTCAATGGGCAGCTCGGAGGGGCACTCGACCTCGGGCAGATATTTGAAGCGCCAGCCGGCCATCTGCGAGCGATAGCTCAGGTCGGTGTCCTCGGTCAGCGTGTCGTGCTGCCAGCCGCCGCCGTCGGCAATGGCCTGCCGCCGCCACATGCCGGCCGTGCCGTTGAAGTTGAAGAAGTCGCCGGAGCGGACGCGCGCGCCGTGCTCAAGCACAAAGTGGGCGTCCAGCAGAATGGCCTCAATCTGTGTCAGCATGCTGTAGTCGCGGTTCAGATGCGTCCAGCGGGTCTGCACCATGCCCACGCCGGGCTCGGCAAAGTGGTGGATCACCTTCATCAGCCAATCGGTCGGCGGCACAAAGTCCGCGTCGAAGATGGCCACAAACTCGCCTTTGGACACTTTCAGCCCCGCGTCCAGCGCGCCCGCCTTATAGCCGTGGCGATTGGTACGGTGGATGTAGACGATGGGATGGCCCAGCGCGGCGTAGCGCTCGACAATGCCTGAGGCTACTTCAACCGTCTCATCGGTCGAGTCATCCAGAACCTGAATCTCGAGCTTCTCGTGCGGATAGTCCATCGCGCACACGGCCTCGATGAGCCGGTCGATGACGAACTGCTCGTTGAAGATGGGCAACTGCACCGTGACCCGCGGCAGCTCGGCAAAATGCTGGGGCGGATTGGGGTCGTAGTTCTTGCGGAACTTGTAGTAGATGTAGCAGAGCGTGTAGCGATGCACGCCGTAGACGGCCAGCACGATCATCACTGCAAAGTAGGGAATCAACAGCGTCAGGTCGAACCAGTTCCAGTGATAGAGCCCCTGAAAGGTCTGGTCCGCGTATTGCATCTTCAGGTAGTGGCGCAGCCCGTTCTGCGAAAGCATGCCCAGCAGGTCAGGCGCGTGCCGCGCGAGTCCGCTGGCAAGTGCGGCGGACGAGTTCAGGCAGTCAACGAGCGCGGCAAACAGGGCATTGCCTCCGGGGAGCGAATCACTGCTCATTGTAAGCGATGCGACGACTAGCCCCGGCGCAGCAACGCCAGCAGCTCCGGTGGAGAAGTGATGCGCACGCCTTGAATCTGCCTGCCGTAGAGTGGGCCAAAATGTTTCTTATCGCCGCTCACCAGTTGGTCCGCACCGGCGGCGATCGCGCCCGCCAGCACCGGCTTGTCCTTGGGCGGAAGACCAAGCGACTCGTCGATCTCCGGCAACGTTCCAAGAGTCAAAACGCGGACTGCACGCATGAGCACGCGCAGTCGTTCCGCCTGATCGATGCGCGGCAGATTCCGCTGCACTTCTTCCATCACATAGAGTGAGGTGACGAGCTCGACATTCTCCATGCGCCACAGAAGCGCGATCTCCGCGCCGTCCTTCCAGGCTGCGGAGATCAGAACATTGGCATCCAGGAAGAGCGTTGCCGTTCGGCTCTCCGGCTCCGTCATGCGGGCCATTGGATGTGATCGATCGAGTCAGGGTCGATGCCCATCTCCTTCACATCCTCGCGGGCCTCAAGGTAGCCCTCTTTAGTCATCGCGTTGTTCAAAAAGAACTCCGCCAGCCGCTCCGGTGTGTAGATCTCCACATCCACCGGAGTGGTGGTTGCGGGCCGCAGCAGAATGCCATCCGGTCGCTCCTCCACCAGCATGGGGCTGCCCTCGCCCAGTTTGTACCGCTCGCGCAGCTTGGCGGGTACGACCAACGTACCTCGTTTGCCCATCACAACGGTCTTCATGTCAGGATCTCCGATATTCAGAATATCAGAGAAGATACGATTGACACCATCCTCGATCACCAGATCGTTCAGTATGGAGTGGTCGGCGGCTACACGGTCCCATTCCGTGAAGCCGCCGCGTCACGCGAACGTCGGCGCGGCCACCGGCTCCCTGGTCACGGAGATGACGCTGATGTCGTCCTCCTGGCCGAATGCTTGCGCGGCATCGGCGATCCGGGATGCGGAGGGTTGGCTGCGCAACAACGCATGCACCCGGTCGAAGCCGAAGAGCTTGCCGTTGGCGTCGGTGGCTTCCGCAATCCCATCCGACATGAGCATCAGCTTGTCGTGCCGGTTGAGTTGGAAGCGCATGACACTGAACTCCGCGCTTTCGATCATGCCCAGTGGCAGCGCGCCTTCCATCGCCACCGGTTCGCCGTTCAGATACGGAGCCATGTGTCCGGCGTTCGCCAGCGTCGCGCTTCCATCGGCCTCAATGCGCAAGGCGAGGCAAGTCGCCTGCGCCTCGCTGCGTCCCATCAGCCGTTTGTTCAGCGCCTGCAACACCATCAGCGGATCACAGCTCCAATCCGTTGTGCTTCGCACCGCCCCCACCAGCAGCGCCACCAGCATCCCCGCCTGCAATCCCTTGCCGGTTACGTCTCCGGCCACGATGAGTACGCTCCCGTCGGTTTTGTGCGGGATGATCTGGAAGAAATCGCCGCCCACTTCGCGCGCTGGCCGGTACTCGCTCTCGATCATCAGCCCCGGCAGTGCGATGCGGCGCTCAGGCAGGATCACCTGTTGCACCTCCTGCGCCTGCTTCACGTCCAGCGCCATCTGCCGCTGGCGCTTCATTGATTGCAACAGGCGGCGCAGCAGCAACAGCGCGATCATCGCCGCGTTGAGGAAGATCGCGATGTCGCCCGGACCGACCTGCACGCCGAAGGGGAGCCAGAGATGGAGCAGTTCCAGCCGGAGCAGATCGCCACTGAACATGGCAACGCCGCGCAGCAGAACCACAGGCAGCACCAGCCAGCCGTCGAGCCCCTTGCGGCGGATGCCGTCGATCACCACCCACGCCATCAGTCCGAAAAAGACGAAACGCAGGCCCTGGTTTAAGGCGTAGAGGCGCAGTGCCGCCGGATGGGAGACGAGCCCTGGGAAAGCCTCCAATCCAAGGACGCGCGAGGCCGCGCCCAGAACGGCGAGCCCCGATAATATGCCGGGTAGCCAGCGGAAGCCCTCGCGGCCAAACCACACCCACCACACCATAACCCACAGCGCATAGAGGACCGCTATCAGGGTGCCAGCTACCACACTATCGAGCCGAAGGGAAATCCACTGGGTCCAGCCAACGGCTTCATTCCAGCCGCTCAATCCGGCGGTAGCCAAGAAGAGCAGGCCGATCCAGAGATAGACGCGGTCGGCGCGGTCGAAGAGGATGAGACTGAAGGCCACCACTGCCAGCAAGGCAAAGACCGCAGCAACCACAAGGCCCAATAGGTAGCTGCGGATCAGCTCCAGCCACTGCGCCTGGTAGTGCAGGCCTATCACTGCCGCTTCGCCCAGCAAGGGCGCGTCGTGCGTCCCTCCCGCATCCGGAATGTTCAGCAGTGTCGAGGGTTCCATCCAGAACCGGAAGGCGAAAACCTGCGCTGCATCGGTTTCCCGGCAGCTCCCCGGAAGACGGAACTGGAAGGGCTGGGTGTAGTAGGTGATCGGCTGCTTGCCGGAGAAGTTCCCGAAGCTGCCCAGCAGCTTGCCATCGGCAAAGGCCTGGTAGGCGTCGTCCACATCGGCCGGTCCGGCAAGCGCCAGCGGACTGCTCCCTGCGCCCTGGCAGCGCACCCGGATGCGGTACCAGGCGTAGCCCGAGTAGCCGGCGTGGCCGCGCGCCGTCCAGCCCGGCACGTAGCCGGAAAGCCCGCCGATTGGATCGACCGCTCCTTCCTTGGGCGTCAGGTCCACGGTCTCCCAGTGCGAATCATCGAAGCCGGGCTCGGCCCACAGCGGCTGGCCGGTCGCGGGATCGAGAGGCGAATCGCCGACGGTGAACTTCCACGGCCCGTAAAGCGGCACGGCGGCCTGGCCCAGCGTGACATCCACCGCATCCGTGCGCGGCGCGGCTGCGGTTTGCGCAGGCACAACGGCGGCAAACAATGCCGGAAAGCACAAGATCGGAAAGCACAAAGCTGTAAGGCTCAAGGCCGTAAAGCCCCAAAAAGGGAAGCCAGGAAGGAATCGGCCAATCGTACGCGCCACAGCTTGACCTCCAGAAATGCGAGCGGGGACCCAGTTACAACACTATAGCGGTTCTCCAATTGCTCCCGACCGAAACATCGAGCCGAATTGCCTCAACCCGCGTGAGCACGCTAAGCTGGCGGGCAGGTGGGGTCACTCCATGCCTTCTTGCATCGCCGCCGCCGCGGGCGGCAGTTTTCTGATCGAGACGCGCAAGCCCGCCGACGTCTTCACGCCGGAAGACATCACGGAAGAGCAGCGGCAGATGGCCGCCACGGCGACCGAGTTTGCCCGCGACGAAATCGTGCCACTCACCGCCGACATCGAAGACAAGGTGCCCGGCGTGCTCACCGCTCTGTTGCGCAAGGCCGGCGAACTTGGCTTCACCGCCATCGAAGTCCCTGAAGAGTACGGCGGCATGGGCCTGGACAAGGTCAGTTCCACGCTCGTCACCGATCACCTCTCCGCGCTCGCCACCTTCTCCACGGCCTTCGGCGCGCATGTGGGCATCGGCACGCTGCCGCTGGTCTGGTATGGCAGCCCAGAACAGAAGCAGCGCTTTCTGCCCCGCCTGGCCACGGCGGAGATCGTCGGGGCCTATGGTCTTTCCGAGGCCAGCTCCGGCTCCGACGCCATGAACATCCACGCCCGCGCCACGCTCGCGCCCGATGGCCAAACCTACATCCTCTCCGGCGAAAAGATGTGGATCACCAACGGCGGCATCGCCGGCCTCTACACTGTCTTCGCCAAAATCGACGGCGACAAGTTCTCCGCCTTTCTCATCGAACGCAACACGCCGGGCCTCACCGTGGGCGCGGAAGAACACAAGATGGGCATTCGCGGCTCGTCCACCTGCCCGCTGGTTCTTGACAACTGCGCCGTTCCCGCCGCCAATCTGCTGGGCGAGCCGGGCAAGGGCCACCACATCGCCTTCAACGTGCTCAACGTGGGCCGCTTCAAGCTGGGCGTGGCCTGCGTGGGCGGCGCGCGCCACGGCCTGGCGCACATGATCCGCTACGCCAAGGAGCGCCGCGCCTTCGCCAAACCCATCGCCGAGTTCGGCCTCATCCAGCGCAAAATCTCTTCGAGCGTCACCGCCCTCTACGCCACCGAGAGCATGGCCTATCGCCTCGCCGGCATGCTCGACGCCAGCCTCGACTCGCTCGGCGACCAGCGCCACGACCCGCGCGAAATTCAGCGCCGCATCGAGGAGTACGCCGTCGAGTGCTCCATCCTCAAGGTCTACGGCTCTGAGATGCTCTCGCTGGTCGCCGACGAACTGGTCTCCACCATGGGCGGCTACGGCTTCGTCGAGGAGTACCCGGCCGCGCGCTTCTACCGCGACGCGCGCATCAATCGCATCTTTGAAGGCACCAACGAGATCAACCGGCTCATCATCACCGGCTGGCTGATGAAGCGCGCGCAAACCGGCAAGCTGCCGCTGATGGCGTCCATCAAGGCGCTGCTCGATGAAGTGATGCAGCCGCCGTCGTTCGACTCCGCCGGCGACGACAGCGCGCCCCTCGCCCGCGAGGCCGCGCTGCTGGCCGCCGCGCGCAAAATCGCCCTCTTCGCCGCCGGCGTGGCCACGCAGCGCTACATGGCCGCGCTCGAGCAGCAGCAGGAGATCATGGCCGACCTCGCCGACATCGTGAGCCACGTGTTTGCGCTCGAGTCCGCGCTGCTGCGCGCGCAAAAACTCGCCGCCGCGCGCAAGAACACAGCCGAGATCGCCGCCGCCATGACCACGCTGCTTGCCGACGAAGCGATGGGCCTGGCCGAACAGGCCGCGCGCCGCATTCTCGCCGCCTGCAGCGCAGGCGATGAGCTGCGCACTCAGCTCGCCATCCTGCGCCGCCTCGCGCGCTTCACACCCGCGGACGCGGTCGCCGCGAGCCGCCTGGTAGCACAGCGCGCCATCGCCGCGGAAAAGTATCCGCTGTAAGGCGTTCCTTCGCGGCTCAGTGCACAGCGGCTATTGCAGCGGCGTGGCCGTCACCACGACCTGCATGCTGCCCTTATTGTCGAGCAAGTCTGAGGTGAAGATGGTCGTGGCCTTGCCGATGGGAATCAGGATTGATGTGTGCCACTGGTTTTCACGAATAATAGGCTGATGCAGATTCGTATCATGCCCATCCGCCAGGCTTATGACATCTGCGGACAAGTCAAGAGAGAGCTGGCGATGGAATTCCTTGACTCTTGAAAAGTCGAAGTTAACCTTTGCTTCGTTGTATTGGAAGGTAGTCGAGGGCAGGGCGGGAACCGGGCCTGTGCGCGATTCTGTGACAACCGGAATGTGCGACCCGGTACGAATCGATCCAATGTAGCGACTATCTGTGCTGACTGTCGTTGTATACGTGCGGCTGTTCACTGGTTTGTTATCCGCGTCCAACTCCTGCACCACAAGCACGAGATGGTAGAAGTCGGGCGCTGGTTCGGGGGCGGTTGCGGCCTGGTCCGTCTTGGCGGTATCCTGCGCGCGGCTTGCCTGCGTCAGGGCGAGGGAAAGTAGAACGAGACTGCACATCAGTGTGATTTTGCGCATGGGTTTTGCTTACTCCTTGCCCTCAGCAGGCAGTTCGATGGGTGGAATGGAGATGGCGGCAATGCGAAGCGGCGCATCGGGCTGTTTCTGCGCCTCCAGCAACTCTTTGCGTTGCGCTGCGGATGTTTCCGATACGAAACTGACCAGCAGTTGCTCCTCGCTGCTGAGCGGAGCAGGAGCGGGAAAGACATCGAGCTTGGGCGCTGCCAAGGGATGAGTCGCGTGCCGGCCTGTTTCTCGCTTCGCCGGGGTCGCTGTCCGCTCAATCAGTGCCGGAACCTCTGGCAGCGCGGCACTGGCGGTCAATGGCTGCTGCACCGGAGCATCGATGCGCGGACGAGAATGCTTCGGCGCATCGCGCCACACCGCGGGTGAGATCAACAGCAGCAGAAGGGCAGCCATCGCCGGTATCGCGGCTGCACAAAGCAGACGCCGGCGGCGGCGCACGGACAGGCGTTTCGTCTCCAGACGTGCGAGGATGCGTTGTTCCAGCCCGGAGTCAGGTCCCGGGTCGCCATAACCAGCCAGCGCCGCATCGAGCATGAGTTCCAGATCGTCAAGCTCAGGCATGCCGGGCCTCCTGATTACGCACACGCAGCTTCGCGAGTTTTTCGCGCAGCAACTGGCGCGCGCGTTGCAGCCGCGTGCGCACCGTGCCTTCGGGAATGCCCAGAACGGCGGCGATCTCGCGGGAGTTCAGCTCTTCAAACGAGGAAAGCAGGAGAGGCAGGCGCAGTTCCTCCGGCAATGTGTCCATCAAGGAGTGAACCAGCGCATGCTGATCCGCGGCAACGAGAACCTGTTCCGGCCCCGGCTCCAGCGACGGCGCAGCATCCTCAGAATCGGACCAGTCTTGCGATTCGGGCCGCTCCGCAGATTCGGACCGCACCGGCGAAGTCGCCGACCGCGCAATCCGCGGGCGTAAATCAACGGCAACCCGCCAAGCGGCGCGGGCCAGGAATGCGCGTTCATTTTGCGCCTCTCGCCATCCGTGGTTGCGATAGAGCTTCAAGAACGTCTCCTGTACCGCGTCTTCCGCGTCGTGCGCATTGAGCAGGACCGCGTAAGCAACCTGAAAGACAAAACGCGACTGGCGCTGAACCAGCGCCGTAAACTCCGCGTCTGTATCGTTGGTCAAGACTCGCGGACTCCCCTTGAGATGGCCGGATACCTCCAACGGAGGTCCACGTCTGTTTCTACTCGCTAAGACGGTGGAGGAAGCCCCGGTGTTCAAATCTTTTTCGCGCGCACGCAAAAAGGCCCGCCCCTCAGCGAGAGGAGCGGGCCTATGTTGTGTTTGTTGCAGTATCAGGCTTTGGCTGAGGTCAACTGGCCCAGGTCGGCGGCCAGCTTCTCCGTGGTGAAGGCTTCGATCAGGTCGCCTTCCTTCAGGTCACTGAATCCGCCCAGACCGATGCCGCACTCCATGCCGTTGGTCACTTCGCGCGCGTCGTCCTTGAAGCGCTTGAGCGATCCGAGTTTGCCCTTGTAGATCTGCTCGGTCCCGCGCATCACCTTCACTTCCGCGTCGCGGCGGATCACGCCATCCTGCACGCGGCAGCCGGCGATGGTGCCCACCTTGGGAATGCGGAACACGTTGAGAACCTCCGCGCGGCCCACGTAGTTTTCCTTGAACGTGGGTTCGAGCAGGCCCATCATGGCCAGGCGCATCTCATCCTGCAACTCATAGATGATCGAGTGCAAGCGAATCTCCACGCCTTCCTGCTGCGCCAGTTCGCCCGCCTTGCGCTCCGGCCGCACGTTGAAGCCGATAACGATGGCGTTCGAGGCGGTCGCCAGCAGCACGTCGCTCTCCGTGATGGAGCCGACGCCCGAGTGGATGACCTTGACGCGCACCTTCTCGGTGGACATGCGGACCAGCGAGTCGGCCAGCACTTCGACCGAGCCGGTCACGTCGCCCTTGATGATGAGCGGCAGGTCCTTCACGCCGGCCTGGCGAATCTGCTCCGCCAGTCCTTCGAGCGATACGCGGGAGCTCTTGGCCAACTGCGCCTCGCGCTCCTTCATCTTGCGGTACTGCGCAATGCCCTTGGCCTTGTCGCGATCCGCCACCACCAGAAAGGTGTCGCCGGAGTCGGGCATGGCTTCGAGGCCGAGGACTTCAACCGGCGTCGATGGCCCCGCTTCCTCAATGGCGCGTCCACGATCGTCGAACATGGCGCGGACCTTGCCGAAAGTGTTGCCCACAATGTAGCTGTCGTTCAGGTGCAGCGTGCCGTCCTGCACAAGCACCGTCGCCACTGCGCCGCGGCCGCGATCCAGCTTGGCTTCGATCACCGAGCCGACCGCCTTGCGTCCCGGCGTGGCCTTGGGAGCCTTGATGTCCGACACCAGGCAGATCATCTCGAGCAACAGATCGAGATTGAGCCGCTTCTTGGCCGAGACCTCGACAAACACCGTGCCGCCCTCGCCGCTGCCCGCCCACTCTTCGGGAATCAGGCCGCGATCCGCGAGCTGCTTCTTCACGCGGTCGGGGTTGGCTTCCGGCTTGTCGATCTTGTTCACGGCCACAATGATCGGCACGTTGGCGGCCCTGGCGTGGTCCACGGCTTCGAGGGTCTGCGGCATCACGCCGTCGTCGGCAGCCACCACGATGACGACGATATCCGTCACCTTGGCGCCGCGGGCGCGCATGCGCGTAAAGGCCTCGTGACCCGGCGTATCGAGGAAGACGATCTCGCGGCCGGAGGCCGGGGAACCTTCCTTGCTGAAGCGCACCTTGTAGGCGCCGATATGCTGCGTGATGCCGCCGGCCTCGCCCGCGGCTACGTCGGTCTCGCGGATCGCGTCAAGGAGTGACGTTTTGCCGTGATCGACGTGACCCATGACGGTGACAACCGGTGACCGCGGCACTTCCAGCTCGCCCGTGTTCTCGGCTTCGAGTACTTCTTCGATGGCCTGATTAGCGATCTCTTCTTCGTAGCTGATGACGGTGGCGCCGGCGCCGAACTTGGCCGCCACGTCCTTCACCATCTCGGCGTCGAGCGACTGGTTCACGGTCACAAACACGCCGCGCATCAGCAGAATCGCAATCAAATCCTTGGCGCGAATCTCCAGCTTCTCGGCCAGGTCCTTCACGCTGATGCCCTCGGTCACGGTGATCTCACGCGTGATGGGCAACGGATCGGTGGAGAAGCTGGTGGCTCCGCCAAAACGCGGCGGCGGCACAAAGCCCTTCATCGGGCCTTCTTTGGTCTTGGGATACTGCGGGCGTCCGCCGCGTCCTCGTGAAGGGGCGCGTTGCGGGCGCGGCGCCTCACCCGTGGGCGGTGCGCCGCCGGCTCCAAAGCCGGGCCGTGCGCCAAAGCCGGGGCGGGGCGCGCCAAATCCCGGCCTCGCGCCAAATCCGGGGCGTCCGCCGGGACCTGCAGGGCCGCCGGGAGTGAATCCGCCCGGTGTGGTGCGCGTGGGGTGCTTGGGCCGCGGGCCGCCTGCGGGGAACTGCCCCGGAGGGCCGCCCGGCCGCGGAGTAAATCCAGCGCCGGGTGCACCAAAACTACCAGGTCCGCCGGCAGGCCTGCGGTCGAAGATGGGCCGTCCGCGCTGCAGGCCGGACCCCTGCGCAGCAGCCGGAGCTGTGCCGGGAGGCGGCGGAGGCGGCGCCTTGTAGACGGGGCGCGGGCCGGTCTGCGGCATCACCACGCGGCGCACCGGCGCGGCGGCGGCCTCAGCGACTGGAGCCACGGGCGTAGCGGCAGGTGCTTCCGCCACGGGAGCTGCCGGTGCTTCGGCGGAAGCCGCTGCTTCCATCGTGACGGCGGCAGGCGCCTGCGGAGCCACGGGCGGATGAGGTACGACAGTCTTGATCACCGCGGGCGCTTCGGCTGCGGGGTGCGCTTCTTTCGGAGCAGGCGGAGCCAGGGGCGGCCTCACCACCACGGCGACCGCGGGCGGGGCCGCAGCCACGGCGGGCCGCGCAGGCGCAACCGTTACCGGAGCCTTGGCCACAACCGGGCCCGTCGGCGGCTTGCTGGCGATGGCGCGCGCGGGCGGGGGAGCCACAATGTTCGGCGCGGGCCGCGTGGTCTGCGGCATAATCCGACGCGGCTCGGGCTTGGCGGGCGCTGCAGGCGGCGCAGCAGTCATCACGGGAGCCGCAGATGCCGGTGCGGCCACCACTGCGACTGTCTTTACGGGCGCTGCGGCCGCAGCGGCGGGCTTCGCCGTCTCGGCGCCGTTCTCCTGCTTCCGAGCCAGAATCGCCTTCAGCACGTCGCCCGGCTTGGAGACATTCGACAGGTCGATTTTGGGCGCAATGGCCTGGCTGCCGCGCGAAGACCCAGCGCCGGCCCCTGAAGGACGCGAGCCACGGTTGAACTGGCCGCGTACCTTTTCGGCTTCGTACTCTTCGAGAGAGCTGGAGTGAGTCTTGCCCTCGCTCAGGCCAAGCTCTCCCAATACGTCCAGAACCTGGCGGCTCTTGACTTCCAACTCGCGTGCGAGATCGTTGATTCGAACCTTGCTCATCCGCCTCTTTTCAATCTGTGTTACCCAAAGCCCTTAGTTGCTCATAGCTACCTCAGCGCATTGGTATGTGGGACTTCCATTATCGCCCGATTTTGCTTGCAGAAAGCAGCGCATCTTACGCGCCGCCCCCTTCGTTCTCTTCCCGTTCCAGCTCGACCGCCTCTTCGGCGTCGGCCGGTTCCACGTTCTCAATCGCCAGCTCAGCCAGGGTCTCGCCCTCGCTTGCGCCGTCCGCATCGGCTTCGAGGTTTTCGCGGTTCAGCCCTTCCTCGGCTTCCGCGCCGCTCGTCATCTCGGCCTCTTCCAGCGTCTCCTGGGCGTTCTCGAGCTCCGCATCGGCCGTGTCGACAACCGCGTCTGCCGTCGCAATCTCCGCTTCGCCTTCGGGCCCTGTCGCGGTCGCGCTCTCGGCCGCTTCGCCTTCCACCGGCTCTTCCGTTGCCGCGGCCGGCGCGCCCTCTTCGCCCTCTTCAAAGTGGCCGAAGTAGTGCCGCACCGCCACGCCGATCTTCTCCAGCGTCTTTTCGCCGATGCCCGGAATCTCTTCGAGCTCCTCCGGCGTCATATCCGCCAGCGACTCCACCGTGGTGATGCCCGCCGCCACAAGCTTCTGGATAATGCCCTCACCCAGTTCGGTAACCTGCTCAATCGGCGTGGACGGACCGCCAGTGAGCGCCTGCATCTGCTGCTCCACTTCCTGGCGCTTCTCTTCCTCGCTCTTGATGTCGATCTTCCAGCCCAGCAGCTTGGCGGCCAGGCGCACGTTCTGGCCCTTTTTGCCGATGGCCAGCGATAGCTGCGTGTCGTCCACGATCACTTCGAGCTGCTTGTCGCTCAGGTCGGTGATGGAAACCCGGCTCACCTTGGCCGGCTGCAGCGCCTTTTCGGCAAAGGTCGTGATCTCCTCGGAGAACTCGATGATGTCGATCTTTTCGCCGCGCAGTTCGCGGATAATGGACTGCACGCGCATGCCCTTCATGCCCACGCAGGCGCCCACCGGGTCCACATCCTTGTCGCGCGACTGCACCGCGATCTTGGTGCGCTCGCCGGCCTCGCGCGCAATGGCGCGAATCACCACCGTGCTGTCGTAGATCTCCGGCACTTCCGACTGAAACAGGTTCGACACCAGCTCCGGCGCAGCGCGCGAAACCACCACCTGCGGCCCCTTGGCCGCGCGGTCCACCTTGAGCAACACCACACGCAGGCGCTCGCCCACCGTGAACTGCTCCAGACGCGACTGCTCGCGCTTGGGGCAGCGGGCCTCGGCCTTGCCCAGGTCGAAGATCACATCCTGGCCTTCGATGCGCTTCACCGTCGCGTTCAGCACTTCCTTTTCGCGGTGCGCGTATTCCTGAAACACGGTGTCGCGCTCCGCCTCGCGTACCTTCTGGAAGATCACCTGCTTGGCCAGTTGCGCGGCGATGCGGCCCAGCGGGCTGGTGTCGCGGTACATGCGAATCTCGCTGCCCACTTCGACTTCCGGCGCCATGGCACTGGCCTCGGCCAGCGTGATCTCGTTCACCGGGTCTTCGACCTGATCCTCGTCGGCCACCACCGTCTTATAGACATAAGCCGTGATCGCGCCGGTCTCCTTGTTCAGCTCGCCGCGCATGTTTTCCTGCGTCTTGTAGAACTTGCGCGTGGCGAGGGCAATGGCCTCTTCCACGGCGCCGACAACGATCGCGGGCTCAATGCCCTTTTCGCGGCTGAGGAGTTCGATGCTCTGGTACAAAGCGCTTGCCATAGTTCTCAGGTGCCTTCTGGGTACTGCGCGCTCAGCTCGGTTCGCTGTGTCGCGCGGGTTAAAATTGTCGCGCCGGGGGGCTTTTTCGGTCTCTCCCCGGCCCTTCGCCCCGACGGGCGTGCTTCAATCTCCGGCTTACAGCGATTTCACCATGGATACAACCATCCTGGGTGCCCCCGGTCCCTCGCTTTTGGGTGCCGGGGATGGAAGCTGGTTACACCTATGCTGAAATCGCTCTAAATCTCCTGCCTAAATCTCTGGAATCAGTTGCGCCTTTTCAATGTTCCCGAGCGCAATCTCCACCGTGTCCACGCCGGCCTTCCGGCTCTTGCTGTTCTGCTTCACGGCGGAGAGGTCCAGCGTAATCGCTTCGCCCTCTCCAGCCATCAATCTGCCCTGCCAATGCCGGTTGTTGCGGACCGGCCCGAAAGTCTGCACCTTCACCAGGCTCCCCGCAAATCGCGCAAAATCCTCCTGCCGGGTCAGCTTGCGGTCCAACCCCGGAGAGCTGGCCTCCAGCGTGTACTCCGCGCCCGGAACCAGGTCTTCCACGTCCAACAGAACGCCAAAGTCCCGGCTGAAATTCGCGCAGTTCTCATGCGTGATGCCGGAAAGCTGCTCAATGCTCATCCGACCCTCGGCCAGTCGCTCCGGCAGTTCTTCAGAGCCCGCCGCGATTCCGGCCTCAATCTCTGCCTTCAGCTTCGCCCGCCCCTCGGCATTCTTTTCGAGCGACACGCGCAAAACGCGCTCCGAGGCGCGACCCGTCAGCTCCACGTCAACCACGTCCAGCCCGTGGCTTGCGGCCACTCGCTGGGCCGCCGATCGGATTTCTTCGAGCTTGGCCGCCATCAATCCCTGTCGCCGCACTTGCCCCGGCCGGCAAATGCTCGGCAGGGTCCGCAAAAGTCATTCACTATCAACAGTTTGCCCCAAAGAAAAAGTGGGCTGTAAGCCCACTCATCTCTCCGCCAGCCGGTACACCCACGGCAAACCTGGCGAACAAACTCGTTGCATCTCTAGGATACGGCTAAACGCCCGAAAATTCAATGCGGCCCGCCTGCCTGCTCCCGGCACAGCTGCCCGCCGGCCCGTGCGCGGCCATTTTGCGCGTCGGTTTTTGCGCAGCGGGCCGCGACAGACGACAATAGCGACATGAAGTCGCCGCGTGGCGTGCGCGGTGAACGAGGCTGCAATGGACCCCGACGACTCACTGGCCCCTGATCAGATCGAGTCCGACCAGCTCGAATCCCTGGGCCGCGTCTTCTCTGACCAGCTCATTGCCTGCCTCGAAGAGTGCGCGCGCGGCCGCCGCGGTCTCTTCTCCGATCTTGCCATTACGGGTGACGACGAGAACGAGCGTGCCTGGCCCGAGGCTGCGCAACTGCGCGAACTAGCCTTCGCGCTCCAGGCCATTCTCAGTCAGGACAGTGAGCGTAACGCGCTCTGCGATGAGTTCCTCGATCTGTGTACCATGCACGGCGAGAGCCATCCCGGCGAGCCTCGCCTGGCGCGGCAGTTTCTCGCCCGCATCGAGCGCGAAGAGGTCGGTACGCCCACCGAACCGGAGTCGAAGCCGCGCGATCTTCAGCCGCGAGAGCGCAATTCATGGTCGTAATCCGCGCTGTTCTCGCGGAGCGCCAATGTGGCTTGTGCAACTGTGAACTTATGAACTTATGAACTTCGAACTTCGCACTGTGAACTAAGAACCGCGAGCTACCAGCGCACGCCCAGAGTTATAGGAACGATCTTTGTATCCGCGCCCACAGTGGTTACAGGCAAACCGTTGGCGGAGGTCGTCAGCGCCGGCGTCAACACATCCAGGTAGCGCGCTTCGGCAAACAGCTTCAGCGTACCGTCGCCGTAAACGCCGCCCAGCCGATGCGTAAAGCCCGCGCCCACATTCCAGCCGCCCTGGTTCGACGAGAAGTGGCCCACCACCTGCGACTGCTCGCCAACTACGCAGCCGAAGAAGGAGCAGAACTCGGCCGGCTCAATATCGGTAAAGCTGGTTACCTTGCGATAGAACCCGCCGCCGCCCGTCACATACACATCGTTGGTGCGCTTCGGCAGCAGGTCCACCACCGGCGCCAGCGTGAAAGACCAGATATGCGCATGGCCGCCCTGCGAGCCTGTCTCCGCAATAAATGCGCCGGGCAGTTTGCTGTCGATGAACTGATATTCAGCGAGCACGCTGAAGCGCGAATCGAACTTGTAGCCCGCGCCCACCGTAAAGTTGCCGCCCCAGGTGATGTATGGCGAGGAATAGCCGGTCGGTGGAGTGGCTCCGCCGCCTGCCTCATACGTCAGGTGGCTCCAGACACTGTGGCTGTGGTAGCCGCCGCCGCGATCGTCCTGCGCCGCCGGAGCCGCGGGCAATGCGGCCAGCGAAGCCCCGTCCGTCGGCAGCGCGCCAGCGCTCGAACTGGACTCGCTCGCGGCAGGCGCATCCCCATTGGGGGAATCGGAAAACTGCGCGGCCTGCGCGCCCGCCACGCCGGCCGCGAATGAAGCGGCGGCCACAAGGATCGACACATGCCGCAGCAGCGGCATCGAAAGGGGAGTAGACATGTCCGTACCTCGGAATTGTTTTTTCGTGCCTGATGCGCGTGCCTGGTGCGCAGGAAGTCGTGCCTTGCCTCCCACAATCTCGTTAGACACAATTTCCCCGCAGAAGTTGCTTGGCCGCCGGGGCAGCGCGGATGCACGGCCAGGCGGATTCAGGTGGCGCTTACTTTAAGAGGTGACACTTTGTTATGCTTGTGTCACACAGTGCGAAAGGGGACACCATGGACATGCAGGCGCGTATACAACTCGGCGAAAAGGGCAGGCTGGTGATCCCCGCGGCCATGCGTGAGGCTCTCGGCATAAAGCCCGGCGACCAGATCGAACTGCGCGTTCAGGATCACGAGCTGCGCATCTCCACCCGCCGCGCCCGCATTCGCCGCGCGCAGGCGCGCGTTCGTCAGTACATTCCGGAAGGCGTGCTGCTCTCGGAAGAGTTGAGCGCCGAACGCCGCGAGGCCGCGAAGCATGAGTGAGGCGGTGCTCGACGCATCGGCCATTCTCGCTCTTCTGCAGGAAGAGCCGGGCGGCGAAAAGCTCACGGATTCCTTGCTTGCCGATTCCCTGGCAAGTGTTGTGAATCTTGCCGAGGTGCAAAGCAAGCTGGTGCTGAAAGGGTTGAATCAGGACGAAGCGTGGGATCACGCTACTTCCGTTGCAGCGAGTGCCGAGACTTTTACCGAAGAGCAGGCGCAGATTGCGGGCGGTCTTATCGCCAAGACCCAGGCCTACGGCCTCTCGCTCGGCGACCGCGCCTGCCTCGCGCTGGCCATCGCCCGCAAGGCCGAGGTCTACACCACGGAGCGCATCTGGAAGAAGCTCAAGCTCGACATCCGCATTCACGTCATTCGCTAAGCAGAAAAACGCAAAGGCCGATCGCTCGCGCGAACGGCCTTTGCGTTTCTACTTGCGTCTTGCGTTAGCCCTGAATGTCGAACTGCTCCGGGTGCAGCGTGGCGTCGCTCTTCACCAGGATGTTCTTGCCCGTCAGCTCTTCGAAATCGACGAGCCAGCGCGCATTGTTGGCTTTGAGCGTTTTCACCGTCTCCGGGTTCACACGCACCAGCACATCGGGATTTTCAAAGTGCTTCCGCATCTTGCGCAGCTCGATAAAGATCTCGTTGCACACGGTGGCAGAGCTCTTCACCATGCCGGTTGCCTGGCACACGGGGCAGGGTACGCTCAAGGTGCGCTCGAGCGACTGCTTCACGCGCTTGCGCGTGATCGCCACCAGGCCAAAGTCGTTAAACTGCAAGACCTTGGTCGGCGCGCGGTCGTTCTTGAGAGCCTCTTCAAGCGCGGCCATCACCTTGTAGCGATTCTTGCGCTCGTCCATGTCGATGAAGTCGATGATGATGATGCCGCCCAGGTCGCGCAGGCGAATCTGCCGCACGATCTCCGGCACCGCGTCCAGGTTGGTCTTCACGATCGTGTCTTCCAGCCGCGCCGACTTGCCCACATACTTGCCTGTGTTGATGTCGATCGCCACCAGCGCCTCCGTCTGGTTGATCACGATCGATCCGCCGGACTTGAGCCACACCTTCGACCGCAGCGCCTTCGAAATTTCATCCTGAATGCCGAAGTGCTCGAACAGCGGCGTCTCCTTGGTGTAGAGCTTGACGCGCCGCACCAGCGTGGGCGAGAAGCGATTCAGGAAGCGCACGATGCGCTCGTAGTCTTCCTGCGAGTCCACCCAGATCGACGAGAAGTTCGCGCTCACCTGATCGCGTAGAATGCGCTCGATCAGCGAAAGGTCGTGATAGATCAGCGCCGGCGACTTCGAGTCATCGGAGCGCTGCTTGATCTCAGTCCAGAGATGGATCAGGAAGCGCAGGTCGGCGCGCAACTCATCTTCCGATGCGCCCTCCGCTGCCGTGCGCACGATGAATCCGCCCGTGGCCTCGCCGCGCTCATGCACCAGAATGCGCTTCAGCCGCTGCCGCTCTTCATCGGAGGCAATCTTGCGGCTCACGCCCACATGCGTCACCGTCGGCATAAACACCAGGAACCGCCCCGGCAGCGCAATGTGGCTGGTGATGCGCGCGCCCTTCTTGGCGATGGGCTCCTTCGCAATCTGGACCAGAATCTCCTGGCCCGGCTTCAGCAGGTCGGAGATGATCGGCAGGTTCGAGGTCTGCGCCGAGCGCCGTGAGGGCCGCCGTGCGTCGGGCCGTCCGCCGCTGCGTTCACTAGTATGATCGGTTTGCACAGCGCCGCGTTCGCCGCCGCTGCGCTCCCCGCCACGTCCACGCCGTCCGCGGCCGCCCCGCTCGCGGCGCTGCTGCGTCTGGCCTTCGCCCGCGGGCTTGCCTTCGGCCGCGGCATCTTCTTCCTCGCCCTCGTCGTCCTCCTCGCCATTCTTGTCGTCGAAGTCGAGCTGGATGCGATGATCCAGGTGCGCTTCCTGCAGCATCTCGCCCAGCGCTCCTGAGCGAATCTGCGTCTGCAGCGTCTCCTCTTCGTACTCGTCGAGATCGCCCTCGTCGTGCTTGTGCGTATGGCGGTGCAGGGGAACGTCCGACTCCTCACCCTCGATGACCTCTTCCTCAACAAAGCCGTTGCCCGGCGAGAAGGACGAGACCGCGGCCGTTGCCGCCGGCCTGGGCGCCGCAACTTCGGGCTGCTCGTCCGGCTGCTCGTCTTTCTCTTTCTTCTTCTTGCCGCCGCCCATGCCAAACAGCCGGAAGGTGCTCGGCGGCAACGGATCGACGTGGTGCGAGGCGCTGGCGTCGTCCTCGGGCTCAAGCTGGGGCTCGTCGCCGGCATCGAGAACCATCTCTTCCGTCTCAGACTCTTCCATCTCGGCGAGATTCGATTCGGTCGCGCCTTCAGGCAGCAGCTCTTCGCGGGGCCGCTCCTCTTCTTCTACAAGCACTTCGTCCACGCGCGGCGCTGCAACCGGGTGCGACGCGGACTCGGCTGCAAAGGTCTCGGCCGGCTCTTCGCCAGCCTCCCCTTCAGGCCGAGGCGCGCGGTTGCCAT
>DASQSP010000058.1:0-2741 GCA_035642355.1 Occallatibacter sp. | reverse complement strand
GGAGAGAGTAATTATCGAGACCCGGAGGGTTGACGATCTTTGGCTTGGCGGGAGCGGGCGGCGGCGCGTCTTCGGCTTCCTTTTTCCTGGGCAGGGCGATGACGCCGGTGTCGCCGCCGGGGCCTCCGGCGTCGGGTGCAGTCTGGTCTTGTGCGGGGGGCGCGGCAGGCGGTGGCGCAGGCGGCGGGGTCTGCTGGGCGCGCACCAGCGGTGTGGCGGCGAGCGCGACGAGCAGGAGCGCTGAGAAAAGGCGGCGACTAGCCGAAACAGACACGCACATCATGGACATGGCAACCTCTGTGCCTTGAGACAGCATACGAGATGACCGGCAGCGGCTGCAGGGGATGCGCCCAAAGGGTTGTTGAGCGCGTCCATACAGGATGAAGCCCGAAGCAGTGCGGAGCCGGAGGCAGGGTGAAGCCGGAAGGCTGCGTGCCGCCGCCAGAGCGAGAGAGCTTCCTCACGCCGCCGGTTGTACTCTTATAGACGTGAATCCGAGCCATAAGGAAATCGTGCCGCGCAAGGTTGTGCCGGCGGCAGCGCTCGCTGGAGTAGTGGCGGCGCTGCTGGCAGCGACGCCGTTTGCCGTCTCGGGACAGACTGTTTCGGGACAGAGCGTGTTGGGCCTGAGCGCGCCGGATACGACTCCGCCGCCTTCGACGGGCGGGTTTTATCCGCTGAAGGACGTGCACCGCGGGCAGATGGCAACGGCCTGGACGGTGTTTACGGGCACCAGGCCGGAGCCGATGCAGGTAGAGATTCTGGGCGTGATGCGCGGGGCGCGCGGGCCGGGACACGACATGATTCTGGCGCAACTGCATGGGGCGAAGCCGGAGTACACCGGGGTGGTGGCGGGGATGAGCGGCAGCCCGGTGTATATCGGCGACAAGCTGGTGGGGTCGCTGTCGTTCCGCATTGGACAGTTCAGCAAGGATCCGATTGCGGGGATTACGCCGATTGAGCAGATGCTGGAGGTGCGCGACCTGCCGGTGGAGGCGGCGCACACGACGCTTACCGCGGCGAACAGCGATGCGAGCGTGCATGCCGACGGCATGGAGTTTCAGGCCATGGATACGCCGCTGGTGATGAGCGGTTTTCGTCCGGAGGCGATTGCGTTTTGGCAGAAAGAGATGGCGGGGACTGGGCTGGAGCTGGTGGCGGCGGGCGGGGTTGGCGGCGGGGCTGGGCTCGAAGGCTCAGGGCTGGGCTCTGAAACGAAGATGACCAGCGCGGCGGATGTGGTGCCGGGGTCGGCGGTGAGCGCGCAACTGGTGCGCGGCGATCTGGATATTTCGGCGACGTGCACGGTTACATATATCGATCCCAAACAACTGCTGGCCTGCGGGCACCCGATTATGCAGGCCGGGCCGGTTTCAATGCCGATGACCAAGGCCGAGGTGCTGACGACGCTGGCCTCGCCGCTGAATGCCTTCAAGATCATCAACACGGGCGACACGATCGGGGCGTTTACGCAGGACCGCGACGCGGCCATCCGGGGCGAGATTGGGGTGGCGGCGCACATGATTCCGGTGCATGTGGCCGTACACGAGGCGGAGAAGACACGGACGCTGAATTTTGACGTGGTGGACATGCCCTCGCTGACGCCGCAGGCGGTGACGGTGGCGCTCTATGACGCGCTGCTCGAAAACAACGACAGCACGGCGGACACCAGCTATCACGTCACGGGCGATATTGCGCTGGAGGGCTATCCGCCGTCGCCCGTGGACCTGTGGGTGGCTGGCGGCGATGGGGTGCCGGCGCAACTGACCGCGGCGGTTTTGACGGGCCAGAGTTTCTTGAAGCTCTACTCGAACAACACGCGGCAGGGCGCGGTGCGCTCGATCAACATCGCGGTGGAATCGATTCCGCGCAACCTGCAGGTGGCGCTGGAGGACGCGCGGATTGTCTCCGGCGACCTTGTGCATGCGGGCGACCGGGTGGTGATTGAGGCCACACTGCGGCCGTGGCAGCAACCGGCGCGCAACGTGCGGATTCCGATTACGCTGCCGGCGCGGCTGCAGCCGGGGACGCTGCGGGTGCTGGTGTCTGACGCGGGAACGCTGGACCGGGCGCTGAACCAGGCGCTGGACCAGCCGAGGAACTCCGCGCGGCCGGCTGACCTGGAGACGAGCCTGGCGCAGGCGCGGCGGCTGCACCCGGCGGACAAGGTGTATGTAAGCCTGCTGACGCCGGAGACGCAGGCGGAGCTGGAGGGGCGGACGCTGACCGGGCTGCCGCTCTCGATGGCCAATACGCTGGAGACGCTGCGGGCGGGCAAGGATGTGGCCCTGAACGGCGAATCGGCAACGGTGGCGGGCGAGGCGCCGGCCGGAGGAGTGTTGAGCGGGTTTGCGATTCTGGACCTGCACATCGACGACGGCGGCGGGTTACACTAGAGCCGGTCCAGACAAGCAGCGGGGGAAACGGGTTGGCTAACTCAGGGGAATACTGGCTAACTCTACGCGCTTGTTCTGAATCAGGGGGCTGTCTCCGGCGTTGGCGTGAACTGACGTCCCGGTAGGCTTGCAGTAACGATCCGTTTTGTTCACCTGTAATTTACCGCGGCAAGGACTGCGGAACGCATGAGTGTGATTCAAGGACTTGCAGCACACGCGGCGGGAGCAGAGCTGCTGCCGTTTAAGTACGACCCCGGAACGCTGGACGCGCAGCAGGTGGAGATCGGCATCTCTCACTGCGGCATCTGCCACAGCGACCTGCACCTGATCGCCAACGACTGGGGC
>DASQSP010000057.1:0-5140 GCA_035642355.1 Occallatibacter sp. | reverse complement strand
TTTCATCGCGCAGCAGCTTCAGCACAGAATTCTCGGGCGAATCTCCCTGTTTCTTCTGGAACGGCCAGCGTTTACTCTTTGGCTTCACGGCGTCCTCTCAAGCAAGTGCTAACAAGCTGATTGTCGGGCCGTTGACTTACTCTCCCAATCCTACTTCGGTGTTAATTACGAGGCATTACCTATCCAAGTTACTGATCGGAGCAGTATATATCCGCTTAGATGATTATCGATCTCGCTCAGACAAAGACTTGACAGCTCTATCGAGGGGGGGTGCAACAGGGCACGGCTTCAGCCGTGCCGCCAACCGTCGCTTTGGATGCTGGGCTTTAGCCCCTGAGGGGCGCTTTTTGGATGGGAGATAATCATGCAGGGGCTGAAGCCCAGGGTTTCTATGGCTATTTTGCGGCACGGCTGAAGCCGTGCCCTGTTACAAGGCCGTTCGAACTTGATGAAGGTGCAGCGCCGGAGCTAAGTGGATAACCCTCTTCCGACAAAGATCACTACAAGTTACCGGAGTTGGTTACTGTGGGTATGAGGATTCTCATCTTTGGCGCTCGGCGGCTTCAATGCCTGCTTCTTCTGTTCCGGCGTTTCGTCAAACGGGACGACGGAGGCTGACTTTACCGCATTCCGCATGGATTTCCGTGGCGGCTTTAGCCACGGTAGCGCGACTGAAAAGACATCCGCAAGGCCGCCTCCGGCCCGGCGGCAGACCAATAACTCCCCCGCATGGTACAGTGAGATTCCACGAGGGGGCTGGGGATGGCGGCAGGCATTCAGCTACCGGGCAGCGGCGAAACGATCGAACTGCAGCAGCAGGTAGCGCGTTTGCAGGCGCTGCTCGAGGCCTCGCGCCAGGTCCACTCCACCATTCATGAGAATGAGGTGTTGGAGCAGACCCTCCGCATCGTGGTCCGCGAGCTGGAGATGGCGGGAGCTGCCTTTCCGGACGTGGGCCTGGCCTACGGCAACGTCAAGGATCTGAATCTGTGCGACGGCGGCGGCTCGGCCATGCCCATCTACCTGTTGCAGGACCGCGAAGGCAACCGCATGGCGGAGCTGGTGGTGGCGCCGCCGGACGGCCGCGATCTGACCATCTATGAGGCCGACTTTCTTGAAGGCCTCACTCTGCAGACTGCCGTGGCGCTTGAAAACGCCCGCAACCACGAGCGCAACCTGCAGTGGGCGCGCATGCAGCAGGATCTGGACGCCGCGCGCAACATTCAGCGCTCGCTGCTGCCGCAGACGCTGCCCAATATTCCCGGCTACTCGGTGGGCTTCAACTCCGTCACCTGCTACGAGGTGGGCGGCGACTATCTGGATATCGTGGAGCAGCCCGATGGCAGCCTGCTGATGCTGGTGGCCGATGTGGCCGGCAAGGGCATGGCTTCAGCCATCATGGCCACCAGCTTCCGTTCCGCCTTTCGCGCCATCGCGCTCACCGGCCTGCCGCTGGACGAACTGGCCGAGCGCATGAATCAGCACCACTGGACGGAGGGCGAAGAAGCCCGCCGCCGCTATGTGACTGCGATTTTCCTGCGGCTTTACCCGGAAAAGGGCGAGCTTGAGGTGGTGAACGCCGGGCACAATCCCGGATTCCTGCTCCAGCCGGGCAGCAGGGCGGTGGAACTCGAGTCGACCGGCACGCCGCTGGGGCTGCTGCCCGGCATGCGCTACACCTGCCAGAAATGCGCATTCACGCCGGGTACGCAGCTGCTGTTCTATACCGATGGATTGACGGAAGCCTTCTGCGGAGAGGAAGAATTTGGCCCGGAACGGCTGATGGATGTCTTTTCCGCGTGCCGATCCGGGAATGCGGATGATATTCTCGGTGCATTGTGGACAGCTATCGGGGAGTTTTCTCAGGGCACCCCGCAGGGTGACGATATGACGGCCCTGGCGCTTTGCAGAAAAAGAGAAGCAGAGTGCGCGACGGAGACGAACGCATGACAGAGGTGAAAACCACCAGCGTGGAAGTACGGTTGCCTTCGCGGATGGGCTACGAGAAAGTAGCCATGAGCACCGCGGCCGCAGTGGCCAAGCTGATGGGCTTTAAGGAAGAACGCGTCGAGGACCTGAAAACCGCCGTGGCCGAGGCCTGCATCAACGCCATCGAGCACGGTAATCTGCTGAATGAAGGTCTCTCGGTGGGCGTGGTTCTGTCTTCGGTCGACGACACCCTCGAGGTGAAGGTGATCGACGACGGCAAGGGCCTGAAGAAACTGCCGCCGAAACCCGATATAGACCGCAAGATTCATGGCGAGGAAGACCCCCGCGGCATGGGCATGTTCCTCATCCAGGCGCTGGTGGACGAAGCCGAGTGGGTCAAAGGCGCCAACGGCCACAGCAGCTACGTCCGGCTCGTAATTCGCCTGGACAAAGACGCAGACTAAGTACAATCGAGAACGGAGACAAAAGATCGTGCAGACTGAAACCAAAGCGCGCGTCGACCAGCTAACTTCCCCGGCCGGACATTCGGTAACCGTCCTCCGCTATGAAGGTGACATTGCCAGCACGTCGAAGGACGCCGTGCTGGGCACTTACCAGTCGCTGCCCAAGTCCAGCACCAAGGTGGTTCTGCTGGACTTCACCAAAGTGGACTACATCAATTCGAGCGGCATCGCGCTCGTGATCCAGATGCTCATCGAGGCTTCGAACTCGGGCCAGAAGGTCTACGCCTACGGCCTTTCGCCCCACTTCACCAAGGTCTTCACCATGGTGGGCATCACCAAGTACGCCGGCCTCTTCCCCAGCCAGAACGAAGCGATGGCCGCGCTCTAAAAAAGATTCGGCGCGGGACGCCCGTCCTGCGCCAAAGGCTTCCGCCAGACTCCGCCGCATCTTACCTGCCGCACTGCCTGCGCGAGCGGCGGGGCGGAATAATTCGCAGCCATCCGCAGAGCGGTTCTTCCATTCATGTGCCCTGTTGATCGATGTGCGGGGCGGCTTTTTTCTTGGGGAAAGTGTCACTCAACATCCTGCTTTCGCCGTGGAGCAATTGAAGAACCGCTCAAATCATCCGGGACTTCCCGTCTTCCATGCGGAGACTCTCGATGACGTTGTTTCTACCTCGGAAGAAGTCTGAATTCACGCCAGATCGCCGAGTCACTCATTCATGCGTCGCAACGTCATTCGCGCCGCCTGCGCCACCGGGTAAAATTCCCCTATGAATCTCGACGCGATCCAGGCAGCCCTGCGCGAGGCCGGCCACGACGGCTGGCTCTTCTACGACCATCATCACCGCGACCCCATCGGCGAGCGCATTCTCGGCCTCGACCCGAAAGCGCACATCACGCGGCGCTGGTACTACTTCATCCCCGCCGCGGGCGAGCCGCGCAAGCTGGTACACCGCATCGAGCAGGGCCGGCTGGACACGCTGCCCGGCTCCAAGGGCCTCTACTCAAGCTGGCAGGAGCTGTCCGCCGGACTTGAAGCCATGCTGCGCCCCGTGCGCCGCATCGCCATGCAGTACTCGCCCAACAACGCCATCATGTATGTCTCGATGACCGACGCCGGCACGGTTGAATTTCTGCGCGGGCTGGGCAAGCAGATCGTCAGCTCCGCCGATCTGGTCAGCGTCTTCGAGGCGGTGCTCACCGCCGGGCAGATTGCGAGCCACTCCGTCGCGCAGAAAGCCATCGACGAGCTGCTGGCCGAGGGCTGGAAGGAGATTGGCCGCCGCCTGCGCCCCGCCAAAGGTAAAAAGCCCGGCACGTATACCGAGTTCGACCACCAGCAGTGGCTCAGCGAGGCCATGCGCCGCGCCGGCCTGGTGTGGGAGAACGGGCCCGACGTGAGCGTGAACGCCAACACCTCCGACTCGCACTACAACCCCACGGCCGAGCATTGCTCGCCGATCAAAGAAGGCGATTTTCTGCTCGTTGACATCTGGGGCCGCACCGACGAAGCCACGAGCGTCTACTACGACATCACCTGGACCGGCGTGGTGGGCCGCGAGCCCACGGAGCGCGAGGAACTGATCTTCTCCACGGTGCGCGACGCGCGCGACGCGGCCATCGCCGCCGTCGAAGCGGCCTTTGCGGCAGGAAGACTCATGTGCGGCTATGAGGCCGACGACGCGGCCCGCGCCGTGATTCGCGGCGCCGGCTTCGGCGAGTTCTTCACCCACCGCACCGGCCACAACATCGCGCATGAGATTCACGGCCCCGGCGCGCACCTCGACAACCTCGAAACCCACGACGAGCGCCTGCTGCTGCCCAACACCTGCTTCTCCGTCGAGCCCGGCATCTATCTGCCCGAGTTCGGCGTGCGCAGCGAGATCGACATGATGGCCACACCGGGCAAAGCCTGGGTCACGGGCAAAATCCAGTACGAGCTGGTGCGCATCTAGTGCCGCGACCAGATGATCTTGCAATCGCGCCGATGAATCTGGGTGCCCCAGGTCTCGCTTTTGAGACCTGGGAAACCACGAATCTTCACGGTCACGGTACTAGGAGATAAACGGCTGGAAACGGCGGGAACTGGGAACTACCGGGCGCGCGGCGGCGTATGGTTGAATGCAGGCACGCGAGGAGCAACGGCCATGAGCGCAACAGCGTACACCAACGCGAATGCACAGGCGATCTTCTATCAGCAGTATGAGGCGGTTCGGCGCGACGAAGTGGTCGGCATTCTGCTGGCGCTGTTTCTGGGCACCTTTGGCGTGCATCACTTCTATCTGCGGCGCACCGGGCTGGGCATTCTCTATTGCTGCTTTTTCTGGACGGGAATCACGGCGTTCCTCGGCTTCATCGAGTGCTTCTTTATGCCCGGCCGGGTGCGCGAGTTCAACCTGATCCAGGCTGCGGGGATCGCCGCCACGCTCGGCATGGCCGCGCCGCCCATCGGCTGGCCGGTCAACGTGACCGTAAATATGCCGCCGGCGCCGAACATGCCGCAGGCCCAGGCAGCGCACGTTACGCAGCCCGGAACCCTGGCTGCCTGCTCGCGCTGCCAGTCCACCAACCCGCCCGGAGCGCGCTTCTGCTCCTCGTGCGGACAGGCGTTCTGAGGCGCGTTTATCGATTTCTGTAGATTCGTTCTGAATGGGAATCTACGAGCGGATCGTTTGCTTCATGCCGTTTCTGACAATTGACCCACCAGGAGTCCCTCAAGATAGCTGGCGAGCGCTGAAACATTG
>DASQSP010000056.1:0-11432 GCA_035642355.1 Occallatibacter sp. | reverse complement strand
ACGTGATTGGGTATATCCACCGCAACCCCGTCAAGCGCGGCCTTGTAACCTCGCCGGACCAATACCGCTGGAGCAGCTACGGTCACTATGCCACGGGTATGCGCGGGGTGGTTGAAATTGAGTCTGAATGGACGGCGAGTTTACGCGACCCACTCATCGCGATAAAGCTGCGATGAATGGGGCACAGTTCCCGGAATAGCTCCGCGCGTTAGCTCCGAGAGACGAAAAATTGGCGCATCAGCCTAGCAGTTCTTTCACGCGCTTGCGCAGGAGGGGCAGCAGGCGCTCGGCGAACCAGGGATTGTTGCGCAGCCAGCGCTGGTTGCGGGGGCTGGGGTGGGGCGCCGGCAACAATTTGGGCCAATGGCGCTCCCAGTCGGCGACGACATCGGCCATGGGCTTTCCGGCGGCGCCGGGGATATGCCAATCGGCGGCATAACGGCCGATGACCACGGTGAGCTCGATGTGGGGAAGCTGGGCCAGCAGTTGCTTGCGCCAGGCGGGGGCGCACTCGGGGCGCGGAGGCGCGTCGCCGGTGGGGCCGCTGCCGGGGAAACAGAAGCCCATGGGCAGGAGCGCGATTTTTTGCGGATCGTAGAAGGTCTCGGAGTCGACGCCCAACCAGTCGCGGAGGCGATCGCCGCTGGGATCGCTGAATGGCACGCCGCTTTCGTGCGCGCGCCTGCCCGGCGCCTGGCCGACGATGAGAATGCGGGCCTGGGCGCCGGCCTGCAGAAGCGGCGCCGCGCCCAGGGGCAAGTGGGGCTCGCACAGGCGGCAGGCCCTGACCTGGGTGAGCAGCGCGGGAAGGGTTAGCTTGGGCGCGGGGGTTTTGGGCATGGCTTTTCTGGTCTCCGGGTTGCGTTGTCAGTGTACAAGGGCCGCATTTTTCTGGCAGATCGCCCTGGTCTTTAGAATGGTCCTCGAATGGTCTGGAATGGTCGATTATCCATGATTGTGTGTGACGAGCCGGTGCCAGGTCCGGTTCGTCATGATCCTCATCCACTCGGCTTGAGGCATCCGGTTTGGCTCGTTGGTCAACTTGCGGGCCTGGCCACCCACCTGCGCGTTCATCGTCCGCCGCGGCGGACGAGGGACCGGGGGCACGCTTGGTGGGATCGGAGATGCACCGGGATTGAGGCGCCTGCGGCACGGCTGAACAGGCTGCGGAAAAGTGCATTCCCGGTGAGGGAGGTACAGCCGTGCCCTTTCAAGACACTTCAATGACCATCTGCGTGGCGGAAACCGCTAGTTGCTACGCGGCTACGCCTGCGTGATGGAAGCCTCTAAGTAGCGGGGCGCGGCATCGGTGCCGTCGAGCACGGCGCGAATCGAGCGCATCACCCGCTCCGGCGTAATCAGCCTCATGCACACCGCGTCGTTGCACGCCGAGTTCTTCTGGTTGGCCGCGGTCACGCAGGGCGAGCAGGCCAGCGCCGCCCAGATTGCTTCGGTGTTGCCGAGGCTGCCGTAGAGCCGCGGCGTCTCCGGCCCAAACAACACAATCGAGCGGATGGGCGTGATGGCGGAAAAGTGTGCCGGCCCGCTGTCGTTGGTCACCAGCACGGCCGAGATGCCATAGAGGGCCTTGATGGCCATCAGCTTGTGCATGCCGGCAAAGCTCTTGAAGCGCGGATGGTTGACCTTCTCCTGCATTCTGAGCGCCTCTTCGCGCTCGGCGGGCGAGCCGGTGATGAGCACCAGCGCGTCCTCGAACTCCTCGGCCACCATCTTCGCCAACGCGCAAAAATTGTCGCGCTCCCAGCGGCGCTGCGGCAGCAGTTCCGAGCTGTTCGGATTGATGAGCACGATGCGGTGATAGCCGGGCCGGTACTCGGGATACACCTGCCGGACGAGCCCGCGCATCTGCTCGCGCTGCTGCTCGCTCACCGGCTGAATGGGCACGCGAATTTCCTCATCCGACACAAACGTCTTGGAGTACGGCACCTCGGGATGCGGCGCCAGCAGCGCATTTACCATGCAGACAAAATTCTTGGCCATCTGAATGTGGCCGTTGTAATTGACGCGGTGGGTCAGCATCTCGCCGCGGTACAGTCCCTCGGCGTGAAATTTGTGAAAGCCCACGCGCCGCCGCGCGCCGGACAAGCCCGTCAGCAGCCCGGAGTAGCGCGAGAATAGTTCCAGGTCGATCACCGTGTCGATCTTGGCCTTGCGCACCCAGCGCAGGAAGCGCAGCGAGTCCGCGGCGAGCGCACCCAGGCTGGTCTCGCGGATGGTGACGATATTCGCCTCCGGCACGGTCGGCATCAGGCGTATGGAGTCCGCGTTGCGCTCGAAGATGAGGAAGAATATCTCCGCGCCCAGCGCGCTTTTGGCTTTTTCAAGCGCGGGGTTGGCGATGATGGTGCTGCCCATCTCCGAAAGCTCGATAAACAACACGCGCCGCGGCTTGTCCGGGCCTTTGGGCGTGCCCAGCAGGCGCATCAGCAGCGTCCCAAGGAAGCACAAGGGCACGCCGATCCAATAATCCACAGCCCGCATGGTGCGCAGCTTCATTTCGTCCTTCCCCTGTCCCGCAATTGCGGATACTTACGTCTAACTACGATATGCACTGCTCTTCGATTCACGCCGGCATCACAGCCGTGCAGCTTCCTCATCAAAATATGATGCAGACGACGCCTCGGCCATCCTCTACAATAGTAACGAATTATAGTTTGCTGACAGCACCTTGCATGGGCGCCAAAAGGGCCACAAAAGCCCGCAGGTACCCTGTTGTGTTCATGCCGGCTGCCTCCACTGTGCGCGAGGGGCCTGCTCTCCTGTCCCGTCCTCACCCCGCCGCAAGCGGCTTGCAGACTCAACCGCCTGGCACCTTTGAAATTTTTGGTAGGGACTGAAACTACGTGCAGATATTTCGCAAACGCAACCTCGCTCTGCTCTTCGCCTTCTCGCTGCTCGGCTTTCTGGTCATGGGCTATCACCCAGGCATCGAGGACGACGGTGTTTACCTTTCCGCTATCAAATGCGACCTCAATCCCGCGCTTTATCATCACGACGCGGAGTTCTTTCAGGTGCAGTTGCAGGCCACCATGTTCGACAAGTGGGTTGCCGGCTTCATCGAGATTACGCACATTCCCATCGCCGCGACGGAACTGCTATGGCAGGTCGGGTCCATCGTTCTGATGCTTGCAGGCTGCTGGTGCATTGCGCGCACCCTGTTTGAGGAGGCCCGAGCGCAGTGGGCCGCCGTGGCTATGGTCGGCGCCATGCTCACGCTTCCGGTCGCTGGAACGGCTCTCTACCTTGCGGACCAGCATCTCCATCCCCGCAATATCGCCACGGCGCTCATCCTCATCGCGATTTCTCGCATCCAGTTGCAACGCATCTGGCAGGCCGTGCCTCTGTTGCTCTTGAGTTTCGTGCTGCATCCCATCATGGGTGTGCTCGGCATTTCGTTTGCCATCTTCCTTACTGTGGCACAGCGGGAGCCTGTCCACGTATGGTTACGCTCGCTGCGCAATTCGCTCGCCGCCGCGGTTCCGCTGGGCTGGATCTTCGAGCCACCGACCCAGCTGTGGCGCAAGGCTCTGGCAACCCGCTCCTACCTCTTTCTCTATCGCTGGACCTGGTATGAGTGGCTCGGCGCGATCGGGCCGCTGGTGCTGTTTTGGATACTGTTGCGGTTTGCGCAAAAGCGGAGCGATGTGCCGATGGCCCGTTTCGCGCTCGCCGTTTTTGTCTACGGCGTCTTTCAGCAGGTGACCGCGCTGGTCATCCTCGGCTCGCCTTCGCTGGTCCGCCTCACGCCCATGCAGCCCATGCGCTATCTGCATCTGATCTATGTCTTCATGGCGCTGGTTGCGGGCGGATTATTCGGCAAGTACCTGGTCAAAACCTCAGTATGGCGATGGGCTGTCTTTCTCGTCGCCATCAACGCCGGCATGTTCGCTGCGCAACGCGCGCTGTTCAGCAGCAGCGAGCACCTGGAGTTGCCCGGCAGACGCTCCGCGAATCCCTGGCTGCAGGCCTTCGCCTGGATACGGATCAACACCCCCACCGACGCTTACTTCGCGCTCGATCCGCTATATCTCGCCGCACCCAATGAGGATTATCATAGCTTTCGCGCTCTCGCCGAGCGCAGCCAACTTGCAGACTCTATCAAAGACACTGCCGTTGTAACCCAGGTCCCAGAGCTCGGTCCCGCCTGGGCGAAACAGGTTGCTGCAACAGCGAACTGGCGCAACTTCAAGCTGTCCGACTTCCAACGGCTCAAGAGCGAGTTTGGCATTGACTGGGTTCTAGTCTCCTATCCTGCACCTAGAGGGCTTGGCTGTCGCTGGCATAACGAGAGTCTCACAGTCTGCCAAATTCCAAACTAAATAGATTGATAGACCTGCCATCACAAATAACAGACGTTCTTCGGCAATTTGCATTATTGCTTGACACAAGCAATAATGCGTGAAACTATTGCCATGTTTCTCCGCGGGAATTTTTCGGACGGCTTATCATCCGAATCAAGAACCTCCAAGCCCCACGAAATCCTTACTCGCTTCTGCATTCTTGAAATGCTAAACTCTAGCAACTTTACTTTGCCCGAGAATCCGCCAGCTGTACCGTTAACCATTGACTTGACGAGGATATGCCTATGCTCCGCAGTTCCCGAAAGACTTCGCTTAATGCCGCGCTTCTTGCGCTCGCGACAGTTGTAGCGTTACCTGCAAGCTCGCAGATTCTAGGATTGACCTCTCCGTCTGCTGACACTTCAATTCAGGTCAGCGGACAAATTAGCCGCAGCGGTGTTGGAGTAGCGACGTACAATTCGAAGCTCTGGGTCGTTTATTCGAGCCACAGCAGTAATGGAAACCTGTTCATCACTTATCAGACTGGCAGTAACAGCTACGCCACGCCCGTGCAGGTTCCTGGCGCTGTTGTTAACAATAATCCACAAATCGCCGTCTATAACAATAAATTGCTAATTAGCTGGGTTGACAATACCGGCCTCTTGATGGTTGCGACTACGACGGATGGACTTAACTTTACAAATCTCGGAAATTGCCAGGGCGTAATAGCTAACAGTTCGAGTTTTGGTGCATTTGATTCGCCTAGCATGGCCGTATTGAAGAACTTCCTATACATCGGATTCAGGACGTCTAACGGGTCACTTGGCATATGCACGGTCTTTCAGCAGACAACAAACCTCTACACATTAGATGCATCCTTTACTAGTGGATTCAATCTTGGAGACGCTCCAGGACTAGGCACCTTCAACGGAGTGATGTATATCGCATACAAAGACAATAGCGGCAGCAACTTCATTCACTTACTCGAGACGATCGATGGAGTGAATTTTTCAGTCAACGACAACGCGCTTTCAAATCACACGAGCACTCAGCCCTCCTTAGTAGAGTATCTTGGAGTTCTCTATATCGGCTACAGGCAAAACAGCAGTGATGATGAGTTTTACTACACGTATTCAACCGACGGCACCACGTTTCAGCCATTTGTATCAGAGACATGGGGGATGGGTGGTCCACCGGCTCTTGTTGTAGGTCCTGACGGAAAGTTCTACAACATATTCAGTGGAAATTCGAGCAGCCACTTTCTCTCTACTTCATCTACTCAGTGAATGACTAGCTGCGGAGAGCCAGAACTGCGCAGCTAACGGGTTAAGGCTCTCCGTAACTACTAAATAATGGATTTGTTAATAAATTCGAAATCTCAGGACTTTGTTCGGAGCCTTGCCGACTTTGAGCGGCTGAAGCGCGAGTTTGGCGTGAACTGGGCGCTGGTCTCCTATCCTCAGCCTGCCGGGCTTGACTGCCGGTGGCACAATGCCTCGCTTGCGGTGTGCGAGATTCCGTAGAGCTTATTTCATAAACAGAATCGTGGCTGAATTGGAGCTTCGCAGGGGTTAAAACCCCTCAAATCTACGCGTCTTTTCGGCACGACTAAAGTCGTGCCCTGTTACAGAGCCGCCCTGCGACGGGGTTTTCCGCAGACTGAGAAGTCGTGCCCTGATAAAGAAACATATCTGGTTGGAGGTCCATCCCCGGTCCCTCCGCCGCGGCGGACGAGGGACCGGGGGCACCCGGCCGGGTGAGGTTCGTGCTTTCCCACCCATCGCGCACACTACGCGCGATGGATGGGGCACCCAGTTTCATTCTTCGAGGTCGGAAACGCCGGTGGGGGACTATTACAAAGCGGCGCGCGACTTTGCGCGATCCGGGTCTATCCCCCAGAATGAAGAGAGACCTCTTGTTCTAGGAGTGGGTCAGTTTGCGGTAACCCATACTCAGGGGCTAAAGCCCCTTTTCATTTTGTGGCGCATACGGCACGACTGAAGTCGTGCCCTTTCACGACGGTTTCAACGCATACGGAATGATCGGCCGCGGCGGATCGTTCCCTTTCACGACGGTTTCAACACATACGGCACGACAGTTTCAAACTGACGCACTACCCTTGTTCGGAGCGAATCCCGGATGCTGAACTTCACCCAGCGCCAGATCCTCGGCAGCGTCGCATTGGCCGCCCTCACCATTGGGCTGGCAGTGGCGGCGCGTGGCGCGCTGGCGGCCGCGGGCCTGGGCCGCATGGCGGCGCTATTGGCCGCGGCCGCGGTGGTGGTGTGCATCCTGCATATCGCCGCGGTTCTCGGTCCGGTGCGCATGCTGGCGCGCGACGTGAAAAAGATTGCAGAAGGCAGCCTGGAGCATCGCGTGGAGTGGAGCAGCCACGACGACTTCGGCATCATCGCCGGCGAGCTCAATCGCATCGCCGTCCGGCTGCGCGACCTGCGCGACTCCGAGGCCGGGCGCAAGCAGATGGAGTTTCAACTCTCCGACGCGGTGCTGCAATCCATATTCGAGCCCATCATCGTGACCGACGGCAAGGGCCATGTGCTCAAAGTCAACCAGGCTGCCGCAGAGCTGCTTGGCGACGCCGCCGGCGACCGCATGGCACTGGCCACGACGCCCGGCGGCGACAAGATCCTCAGCGCGATCCGCGACGCGCTCGCCATGCAGAAGCCGGTGGCCGCCGAGGGCGAGGCCTCCATGCTGCCGATGCGCATCGGCAAGCAGGAACGCAGCTACCGCCTGCGCACCACGCCCATGCGCGACTCCGAGGGCCGCCTGCTGGGCACCGTGACCACGCTCGAAGACGTAACCAGCCTGCAGGACGCCGACCGTTTCAAGACGCAGTTCATCGCCGTGGCGAGCCGCAAGCTGCGCGACCCGCTGCTGCAACTGCGGCGCGGTCTCTATGCGCTCGCCCAGGGCTTCGGAGGCGAGTTGCAGCCGCTGCAGTCGGAGCTCGCAGCCGCCGCCAGCGCGGAGTCGGAAAGGCTCAACGACCTGATGAGCGACCTGATCGAAGTGGCCGAGATCGATACCGGCAAGCGCGAGCTGCATCTCGAGCGGCTGCGTCCCCGGCCGCTGCTTGACGAGGTGCGCGACCGCTTTTACGAGGCCGCCGCCGAGAAGCGGATTCGCGTGGAGGTCAGTGCCTTTGCCGATCTCTCCTTCATCCAGGCCGACCGGCGCGCCGTCCGCACGATCCTCGACAACCTGATGTCAAATGCTCTCCGGTATACGCCGCTCGAAGGCGAAATCCTCCTCGCCGCCGAGGAGATCAAGCACGTCGTGCAGTTCACGGTGCGCGACACCGGCCGCGGCATTGAAGCCGGGCGGCTGGGCAAGCTTTTCGACCGCTTTAACGCGGGCTCCGACAAAGGCACCGGCCTTGGCCTCGCACTGGTCCGCCGGCTGGTGGAGTCGCTGGGCGGGCAGATCGCCGTCGAGAGCCGGCTGGGCCACGGCACCACCTTTCGCTTCACCCTGCCCGTCGCGGCGCCTGAGACCGTGACCCACCCCGTAGAGGTCGGCTGAGCATGGCTGAGATCGCGCTCGAAAGCACACCTGAACCGGCCAATCTGCGCATCTATCTGGGCGCCGCGCCCGGCGTGGGCAAGACCTATCACATGCTCAACGATGCCCATCTCAAGCGCAAACAGGGCATCGACGTGGTCATCGGCGTAGTGGAAACCCACGGCCGCCAGGAGACCCTGGAGCAGATTCGCGACCTTGAGATGGTTCCGCAGCGCGTGATTCCCTACCGCGGCGTGGAACTCAAGGAGATGGACGTTGACGCGATCCTCGCGCGGCATCCAGACACGGTGATCGTCGACGAGCTGGCGCACACCAATGTGCCCGGCAGCAAGAACCGCAAACGCTACGAGGACGTGCTGGAGCTGCTGGACGCGGGCATCGGCGTAATGACAGCCATCAACATCCAGCATCTGGAAACGCTGAACGACTCGGTCAATCGCTCCGCCAACATCGTCGTCCGCGAGACGGTTCCCGACAGCTTCGTGAAGCGCGCCGACGAGGTGATCAACGTCGACATCACGGTGGAGGAGCTGCGCAACCGGCTGCGCGAGGGCAAGATCTATGCCGCGGAAAAGATCGAGCAGTCGCTTGCCAATTTCTTTCGCAAGGGCAATCTGAATCTGCTCCGCGAGCTCTCGCTGCGCGCCACTGCGGAGCAGGTGTCGCATCGCTCGGCCGACTATCGCCGCACCCAGGGCCTGGAGCAGGCGCCGATCCCCGACAAGGTGATGGTGTGCCTCAGCACGCGGCCCGGCACGGAGCGGCTCATCCGCGTGGGCGCGCGCGTGGCCGGCCGCCTGGCGACAAACTGGTATGCCGTCTACGTGGCCAGCCCCGACGGCGACAGGGGCCACGAGCAGCCAGAGGCAGTGCAACGCCTCGAGGACTACCAGCGCATGGCCCGCGACCTGGGCGCGCAGGTGGTCACGCTCAGCGGCAAGAGCGTCTCCGACGCGCTGATCCGCTTCGCGCAGCAGGAGTCGGTCTCGCACGTCATCTTCGGCCAGCCGGTCCGCTCGCGCTTCGACATTCTGCTGCACGGCTCGGTGCTGAACAAGTTTCTCTCGCAGATTCGCGACGTCACCGTGCAGGTGGTCCCGATGCACAAGCCGCTGCGCAAGGCCTGAGATGCGCGGCGTTCGAGCAGCGCCGTATTTGATCGCGCCTTCTGATTGGCGATCCTTCGAGGCGGCAGGGCCTGCTTACTGCGCCGTCTCGCTCGCCCGCCAGGTCTGCATCCCATGCGGCTCAAAGGCGAAGTCCGTCGGCGTGGCGCCGAGGGCACGCAGCGCCTCGGCCACCTTGTGCTTCTTCTCAAACCGGCAATAGAACAGCATGTATCCGCCGCCGCCCGCGCCGGTAATCTTGCCGCCCCGCGCGCCCGCGGCCCGCGCTGCCTGATAGAGCGCGTCGATGTGCGCGTTCGAGATGCGGCTGGAGAGATCTTTTTTGGCCTGCCACGCAGCATCGAGCAAGCGCCCAAATTCTTCCAGTCTGCCCTGCAGCAGCGCGTTCTTCATCTCGACGGCGATCTCTTTCTGCTGCCGCAACCCATCCACCGCCAGCTGCACATGCCGCCGGAAGCGCTCGCTCTGATCGTCGATGATGTGGTCCGCGCGCCGCGTGGCGCCCGTGAAGCAGAGCAGCAGATTGTGCTCGAGCTCGTTGATCGTCTCCTGGCGGATGCGCAGCGGATTTACGATCACGCGATCGGCGGAGAACTCGATGAAGTTGAATCCGCCGAAGGTGGCCGCGTACTGATCCTGCAAGCCGCCGGGAATGCCCAGGTCCTCGCGCTCGATGGTGTAGGCCAGCTTTGCCGTTTCGTAGTCCGTGAGCGGCAGCTTGCAGAACTCCTTCATCAGCCCGGTGAGCGCCACCATCAGCGCCGACGACGAGCCCAGCCCCGATCCCGGCGGCGCATCGCTGTGCAGAAATACATCGTAGCCGCGCGCGTTGGCCGCGCCGAGCCGCCTTAATCCCGCCTTCACCAGGTCGAGCTGCCCATCGAACGGAAGGTCCTCGCCCACGCGATAGCTGAGCGACACACCCATGTCCGCGGAGTCAATCGTGATCTGGTCGTCGTCGCGCGCGCGCAGGCTGCCCCACGCGAATTTGTTGATGGTGGCGTTCAGCACCAGGCCGCCCTCGAGCGCCGGATACGGAGGCACGTCGGTTCCGCCGCCGGCAAAGCCGATGCGCAATGGAGCCTTGGCGCGAAGAATCATGAATTGAATCGCTCGGGAATTACTTTCTGCGCGCCGAGCAGATCCTCAGGCACGCCGATGTCGATGAACGAACCGTTCGTGGAAAATCCATAGAGACCTTTCCCATGTAAGGCGGGCCCAATCAACGCGGGAAAAACCTCTCGCTCCAAAGAGTACGCGCGCCCCGCCGGAATGATTTCCAACACGGCCCGCTCCATCACATACACGCCGGCATTTACGCGTCCCGGCCCGCTCGCCGCGCCCTTTTCGGCAAATCCCGTCACGCGCCCCTCGCCGTCCATTGCCACACTGCCGTAGCGCGCCGCATCGTCCACATCGACCGTGGCAATGGTCGCCGCCGCTTCGCGCTCACGATGAAATGCAAGCAGAGATGCCAGCGAAACATCGGCCAGCGAATCGCCGTTCACCACGAAGAATCGCTCGCCGCCGATCGCAGCTTCAGCGTTCTTCACCGCGCCGGCCGTGCCCAGCGGAGAATCCTCAACCGAATACCGAATCACCGGGTCGCCCGCGCCCGCCGGATACAGCGCCTCAATCAGCGCATGCTTGTAACCAACGCACAGCACGGCGCCGCGCACACCCTGCCGCCGCAGCCACGCAAGCTGGAAATCGAGAAACGGCCGGCCGGCCACCGGCGCCAGCGCCTTCGGGCCGCCGTCGTACGCAGCCCGCAGCCGCGTCCCCAGGCCGCCGCACAGGATCAACGCCGGCGGCAAATCACCCTGTGTTTCCTCGCTCATCGCTCGCGCCCTCGGACCCCATCCGATCTTATCGCACGGCTCGCGCTGGGCCGCGCACGCCTGCCGCGCACACCCTCCGCGCACGCTGGCCGTTTTCTCAAGAGCGGCTTCACGGTAATAGAAACCCCGGCAGATCTCTATATTCCGATGAAGCACTATATCCGGCCGATTGCGAAAGCAAACGGCATGCACAAACGAATCGGCCGGCATCCTTGCCCTGCGGCCCATCCCCCGTCTACCATGAACTATCGGAGAACAACCCCCACGCATGACCCCAACCTCAGCGCTCGACCACACCCGCCTCCTCGTCCAAACCGCCGCCCGCATCTGTGAAGACAAGAAGGGCGAAGACACGCGCATCCTCGCGCTCGATCCCATCGACTCCGGCCTCTCCGACTTCTTCCTCATCACCTCGGCATCCAACACCCGCCAGTCCATCGCCATCGCAGACGAGATCGAGTACAAGCTCAAGCATGAATACGGCGTCATGGCCGCGTCAGTCGAGGGCCGCCGCCAGGGCGACTGGATTCTCATCGACTACGTCGACTTCGTGGTCCACGTCTTCCTCGCCGAAAAGCGCGCCTTCTATGACATCGAGCGCCTCCGCAAGTCCGCGC
>DASQSP010000055.1:0-4275 GCA_035642355.1 Occallatibacter sp. | reverse complement strand
AAGCTTTCATACTCGTCCATCCAGATTCTCCTTGAGGTGTGCTTTGGTCGGCTCACTTCTGGAGTTTCTTGGATGGACTGACGGAAATGTCAAACTCTTACTGCCACCCCGGCAAAGCCGGGGGAACTCCCCGTCGATTAGCATAACTCGACTGTTCGGCGTCACTGAGCTTTTTCGGGGTGGCCTTACCTGACTACTTTACTCACTCTCGCGTACTTCTCGCCAAACTGCCGCAGCTTGGCCAGCGTTGCCGCCGCCTGGCCCGAATCAATCGCCTCAGCCCCCAGCGTCACGCCTTCTTTCAAGTCCGCGGCCAGTCCAGCGGCCACCAGCGCGGCCGCCGCGTTCAGCAGCACAATGTCCCGCCGCGCGCCCGCAATCCCCGTCAGCACGTCGTAGAGCAGGGAGGCATTCGTCGCCACATCGCCGCCGGTGAATTGCTCAAGCGTGGCGCGCGGCAGCCCGGCCATCTCCGGCGTAATGCGCGCGGCTTTCAACTGCGGCGTGCCATCGGTCGCGGACTCCACAATGCGCGCCACCACGCTCTCGCCGGTCGTGGTCAGCTCGTCGATTCCATCGGCGCCGTGCACCACAAACGCGCGCGTCGCCCCCAGCGTGGCCAGCGTGCGCCCCACCAACAGCACGCGGCTGGGCGCCAGCACGCCAATCACCTGCGCGCGCGCGCCGGCGGGGTTGGTCAACGGCCCGCACAAGTTGAAAATCGTACGAAATCCCAGTGCCTTGCGCAGCGGCGCTACAGCCTTCATCGCCGGGTGATAGTGGGGCGCAAACAAAAACATGAAGCCGGTCTCGCGCAGGCAGGCGGCGGCCAGTTCCGGTTCAAGGTCAATGGGTACGCCGAGGGCCTCGAGCACATCGGCCGAGCCGGCCTGCGACGTAACCGCGCGATTGCCGTGCTTGGCCACCTTTGCGCCTGCGGCCGCCGCCACCAGCGCCGCGCCCGTTGAAATATTGAACGTCAGCGGCCCGCCGCCGCCCGTGCCGCAGGTATCCACAAGCTGCGCGCGCTCTTCATCCGTCAGCGGAACCGGGATCGACTTCGCGCGCATGGAGTCCACAAAGCCCGCCAGCTCCGCGGCCTGCTCGCCGCGCGTGGCCAGCACCGTCAGCAGCGCCGCCGTCTCCACATCGCTCGCGGCTCCCGACAAAATCTCGTCCAGCACGGCCCCAGCTTGCTCGCGGGTCAGCGCCGCGCCGTCTTCAGCTAGCGGTTTCAAATGATCTTTGAGTGCGCTCATCTTCCAACATGGTAATTCCACCCAGGCCTCGATGCCCACGACGCAAGAACCGGCTGCGCCGGTTTGCGGGGAGTTTGGGGCGCACGTTAGTATGTGTGGTGCCGCTGTTACGGTCGCGTCGATTGCGTTTTGTTCAAGCGCGGCTGCGCGTACTCCAACCTCAGCGGACGGGATCGGTCCCAACCAAGATGAAAATTCACGAGTATCAGGCGAAAGAAATCCTGGCGAAGTATGGTGTCGCCGTGCCCAGGGGCGAAGTTGCCAACACCCTGGAAGAAGCCAACGACGTGGCGCGCAAGCTCTTCTCTGAGGGCGCAAGCGGCGTGGTAGTCAAGGCGCAGATTCACGCCGGAGGCCGCGGCAAGGGCGGCGGCGTGAAGGTCGCCAAGACCCGCGAAGACGCCGAGCTCCATGCCAAAAACATTCTCGGCATGCAGCTCGTTACCCACCAGACCGGCCCGCAGGGGCAAAAGGTGCAGCGCCTGCTCATCGAGGAGACCGCGGCCATCGATCGCGAGCTCTATCTCGGCATCGTGCTCGACCGCGCCACCGGCAAGCTGACTTTTATGGCGTCGCAGGCCGGCGGCATGGAGATTGAAGAGGTCGCTGCCAAGACTCCCGAAGCCATTTACAAGGAGTCGATTGATCCCGCCGTCGGCTTCGGCGCATGGCAGGCCCGCAAACTGGCCTTCGCGCTCGGCCTCAAGCCCACGCAGATCAACGCCGCCGTCGCCTTCCTGCGCAGCCTCTACAAAGCGTTCACCGATACCGACGCGTCGCTGGTCGAGATCAATCCCTTCATCACCACCAAGGACGACAAGCTCTTCGCGCTCGACGCCAAGATCACCTTCGACGACAACGCGCTGTTCCGCCACGCGGACATCAAGGCGCTGCGCGACACCGCCGAGGAAGATCCGCTCGAGGTCGAGGCCAGCAAGTACGCGCTCAACTACATCAAGCTCGATGGCTCCATCGCCTGCATGGTCAACGGCGCGGGCCTCGCAATGGCGACGATGGACATCATCCAGTACGCCGGCGGCAGCCCCGCGAACTTCCTCGACGTAGGCGGCGGGGCGACGCAAGAACAGATTGAACACGCCTTCGAAATCCTGCTGTCTGACACGCACGTGAAGGCCATCTTCATCAACATCTTCGGCGGCATTCTTCGCGTGGATCGCCTCGCCACAGGCGTGGTGGCCGCGGCCAAAAACCTCAACGTCAAAGTGCCCATCGTGCTGCGGCTCGAAGGCACCAACGTCGAAGAAGGCCGCCAGATTCTCAAGGAGTCGGGCTTGAACTTCCAGGTGGGCGCAACGATGAAAGAGGCGGCGGAACTTGTAGTTGCAGCAGCGCGGTGAGTCGAAAGCTCTCAGCCGTCAGCCGTCAGCTTTCAGCACTGCTGCGATGCCATCAGAGGGATGTCGAATGCCACAGGATGTCCACGACCTCGCAGTTTGGCAGAAGGCGATCGACCTTACGGTATGCATCTACAGGCTGACCAAGGGGTTTCCCAAAGATGAGCTTTACGGGCTTGTCTCCCAGTTGCGCCGTGCTGCGGTATCGGTGGGAAGCAACATTGCGGAAGGACGCGGAAGACTAAGTCAACGCGAGTTTCGACAGTTCCTCGGGATTGCGCTCGGTTCAGTCTTTGAGATAAGAACGCAGCTTGTGGTGGCCCGCAGGCTGGAAATGGGTAATCAGGCGGAGATCGACGAAGCAGCAGCCCTAAGTGAAGAGGTGTCAAAGATGCTTACGTCGCTCATCAACAAACTCGGATCGGAGCTTAAGGCTGACAGCTGATAGCTGACGGCTGAAAGCTCCCAGCTAGGAGCTTATTCAATGGCAGTTTTGGTTGATAACAATACACGCCTCATCGTGCAGGGCATCACCGGCAAAGAGGGAACGTTTCACGCTCTCGGTTGCGCGGAATACGGTACCAAGGTTGTCGGCGGCGTCACGCCCGGCAAGGGCGGAAGCACCCACGAAGGCTGGCCCGTCTTCAACACGGTGAGCGACGCGGTTTCGTCCACGGGCGCCAACGCGACCATGATTTTTGTCCCGCCGCCGTTTGCGGCCGATGCCATTCTCGAAGCCGAAGACGCGGGCATTCCGCTTATCGTCTGCATCACCGAGGGCATTCCCACGCTTGACATGGTGAAGGTCTGGGCCAAAATCAAAACATCGAAGTCGCGGCTCATCGGCCCCAACTGTCCCGGCGTCATCTCGCCCGGCATGGCCAAGATCGGCATCATGCCCGGCCGCATCCACAAGCAGGGCTCGGTCGGCATCGTTTCGAAGTCGGGCACGCTTACGTATGAGGCAGTGCATCAGCTCACGCAGCGCGGCATCGGCCAATCGACGGCCATCGGCATCGGCGGTGACCCCATCATCGGCACCACGCACATTGACGCGCTGCGCCTGCTCAACGACGACCCCGGCACAGAAGCCATCATCATGATCGGCGAAATCGGCGGGTCCGCCGAGATTGAAGCCGCGGCATGGGTCAAGGCCAACGTGAAGAAGCCGGTGGTCGGCTTCATCGCCGGGCAGACCGCGCCTCCAGGCCGCCGCATGGGCCACGCCGGCGCCATCATCTCCGGCGGCGAAGGCACCGCCGCGAGCAAGATGCAAGCCATGCGCGACGCGGGTATTCACGTCGTTGTTTCCCCCGCCGAAATGGGTGAGACGCTGGCCAGGGTCATCGGCAAGGCGTGAGAGCGAGCCGTCAGCCGTCAGCCGTCAGCCGTCAGCCCTCAGCCGTCAGCCCTCAGCCTTCAGCCCTCAGCCGTCAGCCCTCAGCCGTCAGCCCTCAGCCGTCAGCTTTCAGCCGTCAGCTCTCAGCTAAGACGAAGAAAGGCCCACCTTGTTGGTGGGCCTCAGACTGCTGACAAAGTACCAAGATAGGCTCTCGATTTCCACGAGGGCCTGTTTTATTTTGTATTCATGCTGAAGAAGCCTGAGTTGCAGCAGCAGGAGTTGGAGTTGGTGTCGATCGAGGCGCTGGTGCCGGGGAAGC
>DASQSP010000054.1:0-3897 GCA_035642355.1 Occallatibacter sp. | reverse complement strand
GGGTCATAATGAGGTGGCACGTATAAATTCTGCTTGCGGATTTGCACGGTGGAGGGTGTACAAATGTGCCCATTGCCACAACAGGATCGCGGACATAAGGGGGACAAGATGGCCACCACGGTAGCAGGTTTGGCTGAGTTGCTTCGAGATGTTCCCCCTGGAGCATGGGTAGCTATCTCTGAAAAAGAAAACCGCGTACTCACTTTTGGAGTGGACCCGCAGGCAGTGCTCAATGAAGCTCAGCGGCAAGGCGAGAAGCAACCGCTGATAATGCGCGCACCGGACGACAGCTCAGCGATGTTCCTGTAGGGCGATATGGGAAGATTCGCCTACCCTTACGCTCCATTTCCCATCAAGCCGAATGAAGTTTATCCGCAAGGGACGATTGCTCACCGTCCCCTCATTCTTGCCACTGTCACGGCATCAAGCAATGAGTCGCTTCGATTCGCAGTCATGCCTGACTCGGGGGCGGATTCATGTCTGTTCCCGTTGAGCCTGGCGATCCTCTTGAAGCTTGACGTCCTATCGTTGCCTATAGCGCTCAGCGGCGGAGTCGGGAGCCAGGGCAATATTACGTACTACGATACGGTCGAGATTGACATCGGAAACGGCATGAAGTTTTCCGCCTACGCAGGCTTTACCTCAGCCATGAACCACATTGGTTGGGGACTCCTCGGCCAGGCAGGATTTTTCGAGAACTTCGCGGTTGAGTTTCTGTATAACAGGAAGATTTTCAACATAGAGCCTCTATGAAGTTATGACGCAGCGTTGAAGGTCAAACGTGTTTTTTTCTTTTACCGCTGAAGCAGATCGATCGGCCGCGTAAAGTCCGTCACGCGCAAATACTTCGCCAGCATGGGATGCTGCCGTTCAAGCGCCAGAAACATCTTCCACGCCACTCGCCGATAGCTGAAGTGCCCCGCCGCCGCCGACCGCAGTTCGCTGATGTACTGCGCCTCGGCAAAATCCATCTTGAACAGGCACCGCACCCGCGTCCCCAGCGGCAGCAGATAGAGCGCCGACTGCGCCGACTCCGGCGCGGCGCCGGCCGCAATGCGCGTGCTCGCCGCATGCGCCCCTTCCACCGCCGCCTGATACGCTTCGAGAACCCCAGCCTCAGCCAGCCCCGCCGCATCGCCGTCATGCGGCGTCTCGTAGCCATGCGCGGCGGTGAATCCCTGCATGATCTGCGTCACGCGCCGGTGGCGATGCATGTCGCGGAAGCCGCCGATGTCCATCAAGATGTCGAACCTGAGCGCCGCCCCGGCGTGGAACGCGCGCAGCGCCTCGTCGTGCCGCCCGCGATGCCGCAAGCCAATATCGATAATCTCCGCCACTCGCGCGGCCGGCAGCGCCGCTACAAAATCCCGCACCTGCCGATAGGGATAGTGGCTCGCCGAGTAGAGCAGCGTCGCCGCCAGCTCAATCTCCAGCGTCTCCGTCCGCTCCACCAGATCCACCACCGGCGCGCCCGCAATCGCAACGTCCTTGAGCAGCTCCGCTGCCGCCTGCGCCAGCGCCGCCTGCGTCTGCATCTGGTACGCATTCGCCTCGGCATACTTCACCAGCGTTGGCGCAACCCTCACCTCCGGCGCGTCCGGGTTTGGATTCCACGCCGCGCCCGTGGCCGCCTCGCGCAGCTTCTGCCCCAGGTCGCGAATCTCCGCCGCCGGATGCGACAACAGTCGCGACACCTGCGTCTCCAGCGTCCGCGCATTCACAATCTGCCCCAGTGATGTATTCGTCGCCAGTGGCAGCAGATACCGCGCCACGTCGAACGCTCGCGCCTTCAGCGTCCGCGCAAAGGCTTCGGGCTTTAGCGTGTCGGGCCGCGCGATGCGTTCTTCCAGCGCCGCAAACACCGCCGCCGTCGTCCGCTCATACACCGCAAACAGATTCTCCGCCGTCTCCGCATACAGCCTCGCCGAGCCCGAATCCTCTCCAAAATCAGGGAAAAACCAGCCCGACTTCCGGAAGTTCTGGTAGCGCGTCGAGCGCTCCTGCCCGTCCCACCGCTGCTCGTCCACCAGCACAATCGCCGCCAGCAGGCTCAGCCGCTCCACCGCAAAGGCAATGTGCGCCAGGTCGGCAATCGACCGGTGCCCATACTGAAAATAAAATGTATTTAAGAACTGTTCGGCCCGCTGCGCGCTGATCTCCGTGAGCGATTCGCGCATCGAAAGAGAGGAGCGCGAGTATTTGGCCATGGCGTAAGCCAGCACTTCAGGGTCCGCGCCATGCACCGCGAACACTTCAGTCTGGTTACGCGCGTCTGCCGGAAGGAAAGAACTGCTGGACAAAGAATCGCTGGGCAAAGAATTGCTGGACATTCAATTGGGCTCGCGACCAGAATACGGCATGAAGACGGCCTAGCCTGTGCAACGCCGGGCGTCGCCGCGTCTGGGGCCACGCCGGGACCGCGTCGGGGCCGCAACAGGCAGAAACGGAGGGCAAATGCAGGAGATCAAATGGCGCACCTCCCAGCAGCCTCGCCCGCTGCCTGCCGGACGCTGGCGAATGGCCCAGCGCTGGAACGACCTCCTCTTCGCTCACTGGCGCGTCGAGCCCCGTCAGATCGCTCCGCTGCTTCCCGAGGGCCTGGTCGTCGACACCTTCGACCGCTCCGCATGGCTGGGCGTCATCCCCTTCTGGATGGACCGCATCCGGCTGCGCGGCCTGCCCTCCATTCCCGGCGCGCGCCGCTTTCCCGAGCTCAATCTGCGCACCTACGTCCGCGATCTGCGCACCGGCACGCCCGGCGTCTTCTTCCTCTCGCTCGACGGAGGCAATCTGCTGGGGGCGCTCGCCGCGCGCAGCCTCTACCATGTGCCCTACCACTGGGCCCGCATGCGGCTTGAGGAGCGCTCCGGACGGGACTTCGAGTTTTCCAGCCGCCGCCGTCTCTCCCGCGCGCCCGTTGTCTTCAATGCCCGCTACCGCGGCCTCGGCCCCACCTGCCGGCTCGCGGAAAGCCGCCCCGGCTCCCTGGAGTACTTCCTCACCGAGCGCTATTGCCTCTTCACCCGCACGGCTTCCGGCCAGTTGGCCTGCGTCAACGTCTTCCACGCCCCCTGGCCGCTCGAACAGGCCCGCGCCGAGATCGAGCGCAACGATCTGCCCGCCGCCGCCGGCATCGAGATTCGCGCCCAGGACCCCGTCCTCTATTACGCCCGCCGCCTCGCCGTCTACATGGGCTCGCCGGAACTCGTCGCCCCCGCCCGCGTCCATCGGCACATCCCCGCACAGGCCATGCCGTCCGTCTGGCGCCCGCTGCCCTTCCCTATAAAATGAGCTTCGGGCAGCGTGCGCAGAATCAATCGCCGCGCCGGAAGGAATCAAGAGCACGATGACGAACCCGCAGGGACGAATCGCGCTGGTCACCGGCGCCAGTCAGGGCATCGGCCGCGCCTGCGCTCTCGAGCTGGCCAAAGCCGGAGCAACCGTGGCCCTCGCCGCCCGCAACGAAGCAAAGCTCGCCGAAGTCGCGGCGGAAATCACCGCCGACGGCGGCCTGGCCCAGTCCTTCGCCCTCGACGTCGCCAGCGCCGACTCCATCGCCAGCGGCGCAAAAGCCATCCTCGAGCGCTTCGGCAAAGTCGAAATCCTCGTCAACAACGCCGGCATCACCCGCGACGACCTCATGATGCGCATGAAGCGCGCCGACTGGGACGACGTGCTCTCCACCAACCTCACCGGCGCGTTCCTGCTCACCCAGGCCCTGCTGCGCCCCATGATGAAGAACCGCTGGGGCCGCATCGTCAACATCGCCAGCGTGGTCGGCCGCACCGGCCAGGAGGGCCAGGTCAACTACGCCGCCTCCAAGGCCGGCCTCATCGGCTTCACCCGCGCCCTGGCCCGCGAGGTCGCCTCCCGCGGCATCACCGTCAACGCCGTCGC
>DASQSP010000053.1:0-26703 GCA_035642355.1 Occallatibacter sp. | reverse complement strand
GAAGGCGTTGTCGGTGGTGGCGTGGTACATCTGCGCGGTTGGCTGGTTATACCACTGGCTCCAGGTTTGGCCGCGATTGAGGGAGATGATGACGCCCTGGTCGCTGGCGAGGGCTATGATGTCGGTGTTGTTGGGGTTGATGAAGATGTTCTGGTAGTCGTCGCCGCCGGGAGCTCCGCGGAGACCGAACCAGCTTTTGCCTGCGTCGGTCGTGGTCCAGATCAACCCATCGTCGGTTCCCGCCCAGATGCGATCACCATCGAGCGGCGACAATCCCAGCGCGTAGATCACGCCTCTGCGGGTCACCTTCGCCGCCGGCGAATCCTTGTATCCCTCAACCTGCGCCGGCAATTCCCACGTCTCCCGCGAGAGATCCGGGCTGACTTCCTTCCAGTTCTTGCCGCCGTCTTCCGTCAGCCAAAGCGTGTTGGTCGCAAAATAAAGCTTGTGAGGATCGACGGGCGAAAATTGCAGCGGCTCGGTGCGCAGCGCGCGATAGCTCCGCAGGGGCTTCGGCTCCACGTCCTGAATCTGCCCCGTCCGCCGGTCGTAGCGCGTAACCTTGCCGCCGTAGACAATATCCGGATCGAGCGGATCGGGCGCTGCGTAGCCGTACTCTTCAATTCCGGCCGGGTGCCAGTCGTGGAACGTGATCCGCCCATCATCGCCGCGGCTGGCCACACACGCTGAGCCCGAGTCCTGCTGTCCGCCGCACACGCGATAGGGAAACGCATTGTCCGCCGTCGCGTGATACATCTGCGCGGTCGCCTGGTTGTACCACTCCGCCCACGACTCGCCGCCGTTCTGTGAAATCACCACGCCCTGATCACTCGCGAGCGCAATGATCTTCGTGTTGTTCGGATTCACAAAAACATTTTGATAATCGTCGCCTCCGGGAGAACCCCGCAGCGCTGTCCATGTCCGCCCCGCGTCGGTCGATTTCCAGGAAACGATGCTCGCTATATACACCGTGTCCGGATCTTTCGGATCCGCCACGGGAACAGGAACATCGCCGCCGCCAATCCTCTCCTCGGGCCGGGTGTCGTTCTCCGGCGTGTGTATCCAGTGATCGCCGCCATCGTCGGATCGGTAGATTCCCACCGCTCCATGCACCGGCGCGATTGCTCCGTAGATGCGCCTCGGATTGCTCGGCGCAATCGTGAGCTGCACCTGCAGAATTTCATCGGGCAGTCCATTACCCTTCAGCTTCGTCCAGGTGTCGCCGCCGTCCGTCGAGCGATAGAGTCCGCCTTCCGCGCCCATAAACGACCCGTTCTCCCACGGCGCCTCCTGCCGCTGCCACATTCCCGCAAAAACAATCTGTGGATTCGTAGGGTCAATCTGCACCTCCGACGCACCCGTCCGCTCGCTCACAAACAGAACGCGCTGGAAGGTCTTGCCTCCATCCACCGTGCGATAAAGCCCGCGCTCCTGGTTCGGTCCATAGGGATGCCCTTCCACGGCAACGAACACGCGATCCGCATCGCGCGGATCAATCGAAATCTGCCCGATCTGCTGCCCATCCCGCAGGCCCTCGAGATGCGTCCACGTCCTGCCCGCATCGACGGACTTGTACACCCCATCGCCGGTCGAAAGATCCGGCCGTTGCAATCCCTCTCCGCTGCCCACGTAGACCACATCCGGGCTGCTCTGCGACACTGCAATCGATCCGATGGAACCGCTGGGCTCGCTGTCCCAGATGTTGCGCCACGTCGAGCCCGCGTCCGTCGTCTTCCACACTCCGCCATTCACCGCGCCGAGGTAAAACGTTGCGGGCTCGCTCGGCACGCCCGCCAGCGCCCGCGTCCGCCCCGCCCGCAGCGGCCCGATCTCGCGCCATTTGAGATCCGAGTAGAGCTTCGGATTTACCTGCGCCTGCGCGCACGCCGCCACCAGCAAAATCAACGCAGAAACAATTGGAATACGATTGCAAGCCTTCATGCTTCTCCTTCGGTTGGATCTGTTGCTATCTGCTTGCATTGCCCATCTCTATTCATCATCGTTCTCTTCGGGTGCAGCGGTCGCTCCACTGGGCAACATGCGCGGGTCGGGCATGATCGTGACCGGCTGCGTGAGCGTTTGTCCGTCAACCGTGAGTTTGACGGTGTAATTGCCGGGATCAAGAACGGGAGACGCGCGGCCCGGACCCGTCGCGGGAGTTTCCGGCGCGGTGACAGTTGCTCCAGCCGGATGACAGGCATCAACCGGTGTCGACTCGGGAGCATGCACCCCGATTGGACGAGGCTTGGCTACGTCGAGTGCTACGCGATGCATCCCCGGCTCGGCCGACGGCGGCAACGCTGGCTGAAGCCAGTAGGCCTGGACGTTGATGGCTTCAGTGTCCACCGGCCTCACGGGAGTGTCGCTGGCGACGCACGCGGCGACCTTACCGTTCGCGTCAATCAGTTCGAGTTTGACGGGCGAGCGAGGCGCGGAGTTCAGCCAATAGTAGGCGAGCACACCGGCCGGCGGGTTCAATTCCTGCGGCTCTTCATGGGGAAGCGGCGTGCCGTTTTGACCGCTTTGGTGAATGGCAAACGTTTTGCCGGGTGCGAATAGCCACGCCTTCGCCGAGGCAATCTCCTTGCCATTCGCGGCGATCTGGCGCAAGGCCGTCATCTGATCCAGCACCCAAAATCCGCGGCCGAAAGTCGCTATGGCAAGGTCGTCGCCGTGCACCACAATGTCGCGCACGGAGGTGACCGGCATGTTCAGTTGCAGCGGCTGCCAGTGGTCTCCATCATCAAACGAAACGTATACGCGCAGCTCGGTGGCGGCGTACAGCAGTCCCTTCTGCGTTGTGTCCTCTTTGACCGAGTTGACGAAGGCTCCATTCGGAATTCCATTGACAGCATTTTGCCAGGTCCGGCCCCCGTCATGGGTGCGATAGATGTACGGTTCGTCGTCGGCCAGGCGGTGGCGATCCACCGACGCGTAGGCCGTATTTGCATCGAAGTGACCTGCCTCTATCTGCGAGACCTTGCTCCACGCCGTCATCGCCGGCGGAGTGACGTTGTTCCAATGCGCGCCATCGTCGCGGGTCACATGAATCAGGCCATCGTCGGTGCCCACCCACACGGTCTTCGCATCGAGAGGGGATGGGCCAATGGTGTACACCACGCCGAATCGATCCGTCGTCGGCTGGTCGATGTCCTTCGCCGTCACCGCATCCAGAGTCTTCGGCATGGCTGGATTTACGCGCGCAAGGTCAGCGCTGATCTTCATCCAGGTCTGGCCGCGATCGCGCGAGCGAAATACAAATTGGTTGGAGTAGTAGAGCGCCTCGTCGGCCAGGGAGAAGACCTGCGGCAAGGTCCACGTCTTGCGATTCGGGTCGGCCGGATCCGCCGCGGGAAGTTTGCCCCCGGCCGGCGCGGGAAGATTCAGCGCCTGATTGCAGCGTTGATCGCCATTGCCGTAGAGCAGGTTGCCGTCTTTGGGATCAGGCACCACCGTGTCGCTTTCACCGGCGAGGCAGATGGGCTCCCAGTTGCGAAACGACAGCGTGCCGAGGCGCGACCATGTGCTGACTCCCACTGCCCCGGAGTCCTGTTGCGCGCCATACAGCCAATAGGGGAAACGATTGTCGGCGGCAATATGATAGATCTGCGCGGTAGGCTGGTTGTACCAGGTGCTCCAGGTCTTCGCGCCATCCACCGAGACCACGGTGCCCTGATCGCTCGACAGCACCATCCGATTGCCGTCCGTCGGGTTGATCCAAAGTTGATGGTAGTCGTCGCCGCCGGGCGCGCCTTTGACGGGAACCCAGGTCTTGCCGGCATCGAGCGTCATATAGGTTGCGGTGTTGATGTCGTAGGCGCGATCGGGGTTCACGGGATCGACAGTCATCTGGCCGAAGTACCATCCGCGCCCCCAGAGCCGCTGCTCGCTGTTCACCAGTCGCCAGGTTGCGCCGGCATCGTCCGAGACATAGATTCCGCCCGATGGCTTGGGCGCATTCGGACCCTTTGCCGCAGCGGCGACTCTGAATGAAGGAGCGATGGCTGTGCCGAGGTCGTCGACGACGGCATACACGCGGTTCGAGTTGCTGGGAGCAACAGCCACTCCGATCTTGCCCACGAAATTGTCGGTGGGCAGCCCACCGGTGAGTTGATGCCACGTGTTGCCGCCATCGGTCGATTTGTACAGCCCTCCGCCGGGCATGTTGGATGGTGCGTAGACTGCCCACGGTGGCCGCCGCGTGGCCCACAGCGATGCATAGATCGTCATGGGATTTTGCGGATCGAGCGCCAGGTCCACGGCACCGACATTCTCCGGCTCGTCCGCGGATGCAAGAATCTTCGTCCAGTGAATACCGCCGTCGGTGGTGCGGTAGACGCCGCGCTCGGAGTTCGCCTTGTACGGGTGGCCCAGCGCCGCCACGTAAACGCGATTGGGATCGGATGGGTCGATGACGATCTTGCCGATCTGACGAGTCGCCGCGAGACCGATGAAGCTCCACGTCTTGCCTGCATCGACGGACTTGAACACGCCGATACCGTAGGAGTGCTGGCTGCGAATATCGGGCTCGCCTGTGCCGACATAAATAATGTCCGGGTTGGACGGAGCAACCGCGATGGCGCCAATGGAGCCGATCGGAATTCCTGTTCTCGGGTCATCGGCAATCGGGAACCAGGTGCGGCCTGAGTTTTCCGTCTTCCACACGCCTCCGCCAACGGAGCCCATGTAAAACGTGTCCGGCTGGGCGGCGTTTCCAGCTACGGCATAAGTCCGCCCACCGCGCATGGGGCCCACATCGCGCCATTGCAGGCCCGCAAGCATCTCGGCAGGGAACTGTTGCGCTGCCATGGGAAGAGCGAAAACCACACCAAGCAAAGTGGCGCGAATAAGACGGACTACGGCCATGCTAACGCTCCGTTTGCATTCAGAATTTTTACGGCACGGAAGACAATGAACTTCTGACTGCACTGGATTGTAAAGGATGATGCGCCCCAGGCGAGGACACGGCCATACCCCGCAGGGGGAAGCCTGAACTCGCATTATTTAGTTGTCGCAGAGTCTCCCGGCGCGATGGGAAAGCTGTGTAAGATTCACCGGCTGGAAGGCGCGCGAAGAGAATAGAGCGGAGAGCGGGCAGGCCGGATGCCTTAGAATGCGTATGACACTGCCGCTCTTTCATGAGTAAGAAAGGCAGAGCTTGTTGGGCTGTGATGTATGGCCCGGAGTCATCGACAGATCCATATTTCCGCGAGGGATAGCTGAACGCCCGCGCGATGGAGTGCAAATTGTGATGGAAGCGCGGGTGCTCGATGGCGGCTCCACTCTGACAAAGCTGTGGCCGGATGCGCGCGCCGCCCTGCACGATGTGGTGCGGGACGGAATGTTGCTGGCCATCGGCGGCTTCGGTCTCTGCGGAATCCCCGAGGCTCTGATTCATGCCTTGCGGGACACCGGCGCGCGTAATCTGACCATTGCGAGCAACAATGCCGGCGTGGATGACTGGGGCCTCGGACTGCTGCTCCAAACTCGTCAGGTGAAGAAGATGATCTCAAGTTATGTTGGCGAGAATAACGAGTTTGAGCGGCAGTATCTCACGGGCGAGCTGGAGGTCGAGTTTTGCCCGCAAGGTACGCTTGCCGAGCGCATGAGGGCGGGAGGAGCCGGCATACCTGGCTTCTATACACGCACAGGCATCGGAACGCTGGTTGCCGAAGGCAAGGAGCAGATGGAGTTCGATGGGTTGAGTTACATTCTGGAGCGCGGCATTCGCGCCGATGTGGCTCTGGTAAAGGCCTGGAAGGCCGATCTCCACGGGAATCTCATTTATCGCCGCACGGCGCGGAACTTCAATCCGCTGGCGGCCTCATGCGGCAAGATCACCATCGCTGAAGCGGAGATTGTGGTGCAGCCCGGCGAACTCGATCCGGACGAGATTCACACGCCCGGAATCTACGTGCAACGGCTCGTCCATCATCCCCATCCTGAAAAACGCATCGAAAAACGAACCACTCGCAAGGAGTAGGCCTGTGGCCTGGACTCGTCATCAGATGGCCGCGCGCGCCGCCAGGGAACTGAAAGACGGCTTCTACGTCAACCTCGGCATCGGCATCCCCACGCTCGTCGCCAACTACATCCCCGCCGGAGTGACCGTGACCTTGCAATCGGAAAACGGACTCCTCGGCATGGGCCCTTTTCCGCGCGACGAGGATGTCGATGCCGACCTGATCAATGCCGGGAAAGAGACCGTAACGATGGTTCCGGGCGCTGCGACATTCTCAAGCGCCGACTCGTTCGCCATGATTCGCGGAGGCCACATCGACCTCGCGATTCTCGGCGCCATGCAGGTTTCAGAGCACGGCGACCTCGCCAACTGGATGATTCCAGGCAAGCGCGTGAAGGGTATGGGGGGCGCAATGGACTTGGTGTCGGGCGTGCGTCGCGTGGTGGCGCTGATGGAGCATACAACGCCGGATGGCGCTGCCAAACTGCTGCGCAAGTGCTCACTGCCGCTTACCGGAATGGGCGTGGTGCAGCGGGTGATCACCGACCTCTGCGTGCTTGACGTGACCGCTTCCGGCTTCGAGGTGATTGAACTGGCGGACGGTGTCACGCGCGAGCAAGTGGAACAGCGAACAGAGGCCCCGGTCAGCTTCCGGGATATATCCGTCAGCTAACCGCGAAAAATTTACTTCTTCCACGCAGGCTTGCGTTTCTCAAGAAACGATGCAATGCCCTCGCGGAAATCTTCCGTCTCCCTTGCCTGCCCGTTGGCGTCAATCGCTTGCGCAATGGACGCATCCAGCCACGCTTTATTCTGTGCCGCCACCAACTGTTTTGTGGCGCGCAGCGAATCCGGGCTATTGGCGGCAAGGACCTCCGCAAGGGCGTGCACGCGCGCAGTCAACTCATCGGCGGGGACCACTTCGTTCACCAATCCCAATTGATGCGCCTCCGCGGCATCGATGATGCGGCCGGTCAGAAGCAAATCACGGCTGCGCTTGTCCCCGATTTGCAGCGCGAGAAACGCCGAAACCAGCGCGGGAACGAATCCGATTCGTACTTCGGTGAAACCGAATTTCGCGTTGGGCGTGGCCAAGGTAAAGTCGCAGATCGTCGCCAATCCCGCGCCGCCGGCGATGGCGGCACCATGGACAGCCGCGATGGTGGGAACAGGCAGCTCATACAGCGTGCGAAAGAGCCTGGCGATGCGGTGCGCATCGGCGCGATGTTCGCCGGGCAGCTGGTCCTTCATGGCGCGCAAGACCGACAGATCAAGGCCCGAACAGAATGCGTCTCCCGATCCGCCAAGAACGAGCACACGGCAATTGCTTAGGGCCGTATCTTCGAGGGCGGCAATCAACTCATCCTGCATCTCAGGAGTCATTGCGTTACGCCGCTCAGGCCGATGCAATGTGATTGTCCGAATCGGAGGGTTATCCTCGACGACGATCGTCTTGAAGTTCAATTCATCCTCCAGCGCAGCATCGACTCCGATGAGATATAGATTCCTCGGTCACGCGCTAACGTTCGACAGTTCCAAAACCTTGCTCAATTTCCGCGCTTGCTTGCATCAAATCTTCAAAGTGCGCCAGCGCTGGCACAGTGGCGCCACACCCCGCCAGCGTCGCGATCAATGATTCGGTAGGAATGTTTCCCACCAGCGCATCCTGCGCGAACGGACATCCGCCGAGCCCGCCAATTGCCGCGTCAAACCGCCTGATGCCCGCATGAAACGCGGCGCGAATTCTCTCCGGCGCTTCGCTGCGCGGAGCATGCAGATGTACGCCGATCTCTACACGGTCAAAGGCGCTGCACACTGCCGAGACGGTTTCCGCAATGCGCTCCGGCGTCGCGGAACCGGCGGTGTCCGCAAGCGATATTTGCGTGAAGCCCAGGTCAATCAGTTGGCCGCAGGCTGCCACGACCTCGCGAGCACTCCACGGGTCTTCATAGGGATTTCCGAAGGCCATGGATACATAAACCACAGCGCCTAACTGCGCATCGCAAGCCAGCTTCATGATTGACTGAAGCACATGAAGCGATTCCTCCGGCGTTTGATGCTGATTGCGGCGGAGAAACTGCGGCGACACTGAAAAGGGGAAGCCCAGTGTATGCACGGCACCGGTACGGATCGCACGCTCCGCGCCCTTTTCGTTCACCACAATCCCGATGATCTCGACATTCTCGACCGGCCCCAGCAACTCAAGCACGCGCTCCGAGTCAGCCATCTGGGGGACGGCCGCAGGGGAAACAAAGCTGGCGGCATCGATATGTCTGAAGCCTGTGCTCACCAGCCGGCGAAGATAGGCAGCCTTCATTTCCGCGGGAATTATTCCCGGCAATCCCTGCCACGCGTCCCGCGGACACTCGATGATCTTGATCGGCTCGTCCATCAAATTTCCTTTACATAGCTGAGTCCGCGGCAGGCTTCAGAGTAGTTTCAATGTAGGTGTACCCGACTTACCCCCGGTCCCCAAAAGCGAGGGACCGGGGGCACCCCAGGTGGGCATGGCAATGGTCAAATCGCCCTATCCGCGGGATGGATGGACCTTCAGGATTTCCCGCGCGATGACCATGCGCTGAATCTCGCTGGTGCCTTCGCCGATCGTGCATAGCTTGACGTCGCGGTAGAACTTCTCCGCCGGATAGTCCTTGATGAAGCCATAACCGCCGAAAAGCTGTACCGCCTCATTGCAGATGCGCACCGCTACTTCGCTGGCGAAGAGCTTCGCCATCGCCGACTCGCGCGTTATCTTGCGGCCCGCATCTTTCATGACCGCGGCGCGCTGCGTAAGCAATCGCGCGGCTTCCAGTTCCGTCGCCATATCCGCAAGCTTCCACTGGATGCCCTGGAATTCCGCGATAGCCTTCCCGAACTGACGCCTCTCCTTCACATACTGCAGCGCGGCGTCGAGAGCGCCGCGCCCGATGCCCAGCGACAGCGCCGCAATGGAGATTCTGCCGCCGTCCAGCACGCGCATGGCATCGACGAATCCCTCTCCCTCGACGCCCAACAGATTCTCAGCGGGTATCTTGCAGTCCTCAAAGATCAGCTCGCTGGTATCGCTGGCCCGCAACCCCAGCTTGTTCTCTTTCTTTCCGGGCCGAAATCCCGGCGTGCCTTTTTCCACTACGAATGCCGACAGCCCGTGGGTGCCCTTGCTCTTGTCCGTCACCGCGATCACTACCGCGAGATCGGCATAATGTCCATTGGTGATGAAGGTCTTGTTGCCGTTCAGCACGTAGCTGTCACCTTGCTTGACCGCCGTGGTGCGCGCGCCGCCTGCGTCGGATCCCGAGCCCGGCTCGGTAAGCCCCCACGCGGCCAGCCAAGCGCCGCTGGCCAATTGCGGCAGATACTTCTTCCTCTGCGCCTCGTTGCCGGCGAGATAAATGTGATTGGTTCCCAGCGAGTTATGCGCCGCCACCGTGAGTCCCACCGATCCGTCAACGGCAGAGAGTTCCTCGATGGCAAGCGCGTAGTCAACGTAGCCCAGTCCTGCACCGCCGTACTCCGGCGGAACGACAACGCCGAGAAGTCCCATTGCGCCGAGCTTCTTCACAACGGCCAGCGGGAACTCGCTGGTTTCATCCCAGGCCATCACATTGGGGGCGATCTCGCGCGCGGCAAACTGGCGAATTTCGCGCCTCAACTGCTCCTGCTCCTCGGTGAGTACAAACGGATACAAGCCTTCTGAAGTTTCCATCGCGACGCTCATTTACACTCTCCTCGGAGCCGGACCTCGACGCCCAGCCTTCCATGTTTTCTTGAAATGCGCGGTTTCGGTTAGGGAAGGTCTGATTAAGTCCAAACGCATTCCCTCAGGGGCTAAAGCCCAGTTAAATTTGTGCTACTTACGGCACGGCTAAAGCCGTGCCCTTTCAAAAAACATCGACTTGATCGGAGGTTCCTTAGAGCACGTTACAAACGGGCGCCCGCCCGGCAACAAAGCCCTGCGAAGGCGTTCAAGCTATTACCGTGACTGTGAAGATTCGTGGTTTCCCAGGTCTTCCGCCGCGGCGGACGAGACCTGGGGCACCCAGATTCATCGGCGTGATTGCAAGATCATCTTGTCACGGTACTATGTTTGCAATACGCCGGGATTGAATCTCGGAACAATCGGATTCAAAGCGCAAGCCTCCAGTGCCGTGAGCAGCACTTCTCGTGTCTTGGTGGGGTCGATGATCGCATCGATCCATAGTCGGGCAGCGCCATAGCGCGGGTCGGCCTGCGCGTCGTAGGTGGCCTTGATCTCGTCGAACAATTGCTTCCTGGCCTCCTCCGACACCGCCGTGCCGCCGCGTTCCATCTGCTTGGCGCGAACCTCGGCCAGCGTGTTGGCCGCGGACGCGCCGCTCATGACCGCATAGCGCGCCGTGGGCCACGCAAACAGAAATCTCGGGTCGTAAGCCTTGCCGCACATGGCGTAGTGGCCGGCGCCAAAGCTGCCGCCCACGATGACCGTGATCTTGGGCACTACGCTGGTGCTCACCGCGGAGACCATCTTGGCCCCAGCACGGATAATGCCCGACCACTCCGCGTCCTTGCCCACCATGAAGCCATTCACATCGTGCAGAAATATCAGCGGCACCAGCGTTTGATTGCAATCCATGATGAACCGCGCCGCCTTCTGCGCGCCTTCGGTATAGATCACGCCGCCCACTTCGATGCGCTGCATCCCGGCCGCGGGTCCGCTGGCAACCGTCTGCTTCTGGTTCAGCTTCTGGTTGGCAACAATTCCCACCGCACGGCCGCCGATGCGCGCATACCCGCAAAGAACCGTGCGGCCAAAGTCCGCCTTGTACTCGTCAAACTCGCTGCGATCGACGATGCGCGCGATCACATCCCGCATGTCGTAGACATTGCTCGAACCCGGCGTGGGATTCAGCAAACCGCACAACTCCTCGGCCGCGAATTTCGGCGCATCTTGCTCGGAGTCGTACGCCACGCGGGAGAAGACCTCGGCCGCAGATTCTGCTTGCGGGCGCTCGCCCATCTTGCCCACCAATGACCGCAAGCGGGCCAGGCAGGCGCGGTCGTCCGGCTCCTTGAAGTCGACCGTGCCGGAGATCTCGGCGTGCATCGCCGCGCCGCCCAGTTCCTCGGCATCGGTGCGCTGCCCGATTGCGGCTTGCACGAGCGAAGGTCCGGCGAGAAACAGCCCTGAGCCCTCGGTCATCAGCACCGTGTCGGTCATTACGGGTAAATAAGCGCCGCCCGCCACGCACATGCCCATGATCGCGGTGATCTGCGGAATCCCCAGCGAGCTCATCACCGCATTGTTGCGGAAGACGCGTCCGAAGTCGTCGGTATCAGGAAACACATCCTCCTGCAGGGGAAGAAATACCCCGGCAGAGTCCACCAGGTAGAGGGTCGGAATGCGGTTGTCGAGGGCGATGGTCTGCGCGCGCAGCACCTTCTTTGCCGTCATGGGGAAGAAAGCGCCGGCCTTCACGGTGGCGTCGTTGGCAATGATCATGCACAGCCGGCCGCAAACGCGCCCCAGCCCAGTAACCACGCCGGCGCCGGGCGCGCCGCCGTATTCGGCGTACATGCCGTGCGCGGCCCACAGGCCCAGCTCAAGAAACTCGGCGTCTTCATCGAGCAGCAGCGCCAGCCGTTCTCTCGCCGTCAGCCGGCCTTTGGCATGCTGAGCTTCCGCCGCCTTCGCCCCTCCGCCCTGGCGAATTGAATCCTCCTCGGAGCGCATGAGACCCATGAGCGCCGCAAGCGCCTCCCGGTTCGCCCTGGCTCGCGGGGCTTGCGAATCCAGTTTCGATTCCAGACTATTTTCAAGCGTCAGATGATCCGCCAAAACATCCCCCATGCTGCCTCGTTGACCAGAGCATTATACTGACCTGCGCGTGCGGGTTGCAGCCGGGGCTTTCGTGCGGTATTCCGGGTTGATGGCACTCCAGGGAGAAGATTCCTCAGGGCCTAAAGGCCGGACGGTTCCCAGGCGCTTACGGCGCGGTCCGCCGCGGCGGACCGTGCCCATTCAAGGCGGTTGCGCCCATCCCTGGTCCCTCAGGCCACGGGAATTCATTGCCGGAAATATGGGGGGGGAGGGGGTGCCTTCTCGCTTGTAACGCATTTGTTTTCAAAGGTACGTTGTTCGTATCGGCATTTTTAGCGAATGTTTAGCGAAGATTGGCGCGATGCACCGCAACTGCGGGCTGCCGAGGGTGTACTTTCCTGAGGATACAGGATTCGGGGAAATAGCACGCAAAGGGATGTGGCCTGGATTGAGGGTGTTGGGAGGGTTAGGGGTTGACAGCGGCTTTCCGGCTGGTTTGCGGCTGGGCGCTCGCCTCAGATCCTGAAGGCCGGACGGTTCCTCGGCGCTTGCGGCGCGGTCCGCCGGGGCAGACGAGGGATCCGGGGGCGCAGGCGTACGGAGTCCCGCTCATCGCGAAAGTGCCGCGATGAACCGGGCACAGCTCGTCGCTTCTCTCGCTCTTATCTCCGGTCCGGCAGCCGACGGCGGGAAAGCGCGTGGCGCCGGGAACAATTCAGGGGTGTTCCGGTGTCTAAGGAAACAGGCGGGCGGCGTGCCAAACATGCGCCGGTTGCGGTAATGTGGGGAGGACTGACATTGCAGGCGGACCTTACCATGGGCAATCTGGCCAGCGCGCTTTCGCTTCAATCCGAAGAGGCGGCTCTCATCGCGGAGCTTCGAGCCGGCTCGGAGGAAGCCTTTGCGTGGCTCATCGCGCGCTATCACCATCCGATCTACTCGCTGCTGGCGCGCACGGTACGCGACCGCGATGACGCAGCCGACCTGACCCAGGAAGTCTTCGTCAAGGTATTTCGCGGTGTGGGCAGTTTCCATGGCGAGTCGTCGCTGCGCACCTGGATTTACCGGATCGCGCTGCGGGAGGCGTCGAACCAGCGGCGCTGGTGGCTGCGCCACAAGCAGCCCGAGATTCCCATGGAGCAGGAGATCGCGGAGTCCGATAACGGCGCGCCGATGCGGGTGAAGGACACGCTGGTCGACGCCGCTGAATCGCCGTTTGACATGGCGGTGCATGCCGAGAACCGGGCGCGCGTGGAAGCCGCGCTGCGGCAGGTGCCGGAGCCTTATCGCACCACGCTGATCCTGCGCGATATTGATGGATTTGTGTACGAGGAAGTGGCGGAGATGCAGGGGATCAATCTGGGGACGGTGAAGTCGCGGCTGGTGCGCGGACGCGCCTGCCTGAAGACCTTGCTGACGGCGCCCCGCTCCGCCGAACCGGCAACCGGCAAGGGCCTGAACCTGCCCCTGGGAGGGGAGGCGCGATGAGCAACTGCACGTCCATGCAGACACGATTTTCGGAGTATCTGGACGGCCGCCTGACGGGGCGCGAGATGCAGCGCATGACTGCGCACCTCGACTCCTGTGGGGCGTGCGCGGACGAGTTCCGCGCGCTGCGGCACAACTCCAGCGCGCTGGCGGGGTTGGGCGCCGTGGCAGAACCGGACGATCTGGTGCTGCGCATCCGCGTGGCGCTGAGCCAGGAGCGGGCGCGCCGCCGGAAGGGCGCTTTTGCGGGGCTGAGTCTGGCTTGGAAAAATACCGTAGGGCCATTTCTGCTGCAGGTGGGCGCGGGTTTTGCCAGCGCGGTGCTGCTGCTGGGCACGGTCACGGTGCTGGTGGGCATGTTTACGCAACCTGAGATGGCGCAGGCCAAGGGCGATGAGCCGCTGGGCGACGCCACGGCGCCGCGTCTGCTCTATCTTTCGAGCGGCGCGGGCACCAGCAGCGACCAGATCGGCGCGCTGGCCGGGCCGGTGGTGGTGGAGGCTTACATCAACGGCGCGGGCGAGGTTTACGACTTTCAGATTGTCTCCGGCCCCAACGACTCCTCCACCCGCGCGCAGGTGGAGAACATGCTGGTGGCCAGCCGGTTTGAGCCGGCCCGCTTCTTCGGCCAGCCGGTTCGCGGCCTGGCGGTGCTTTCCTTTGCGGGGGTTTCGGTGCGCGGTTAGAGCGGCTGCGGAAAAAGTCCGAACAATCGCGGGAGAATCCGAAAGAACATCCCTCAGGGCCTGAAGGCCAGACCGTTCAAGGCATTTACGGCACGGCTGAACAGGCTGCGGAAAAATGCATTCTCGATGAGGAATGTTGGGCAGGGGCTGAAGCCCGCCGTTCAATTTGCGGCATTTGCGGCACGAGTCCGCCGCGGCGGATCGTGCCCTAAGAAGCTGCGCCGGGTGAAGGTCTGTGCTTTCCCACCCATCGCGCAAAAAGCGCGCGATGGATGGGGCACCCGGTTTCATCCGTCGAGGTCCGAATCGCCGGTGGGGGACTGTTACAAAACAGCCCTGCGACGGAGTTTTTCCGCAGCCTGTAAAGCGGCGCTCGCGTTTGACCCTGCCACCCTGTCTAACTAGACTTACGGACAGGGTCTTCTCGATGCAGTTTCTCTCGAATTCCGGATTGCCTCTTGCCGTGGCGGCATTGCTGTGCGTGAGCGCGGCGGTTCCGTGCCGCATGTCTGGCGCGCAGGCGCAGAGCTCGTCTTCTTCGTCGTCTTCTTCGTCGGGGCCGGCCAATGTGCCGCAGGAGAAGGCGCCCTCGCTGGTGGATCCTGCCGGCCCCACCATCTCTCTGGTCAGTTCCGAGCAGGTCTTCATCATGGCCTCCGCCTTGAATGCCTGCGGCTACGACGAGGGCCTGGAAGACAGCGCGCCGGTGCGCAAGCGGGTGCGCGACGAGATGAATGCGGTGCTGGCCAAGAGCGAAGACGCCCGCGCCGCACGCGACAAGATTTGTCTCTTTGTTGCGCAGCACCGGCTTACGGGCTCGGAGAAGGACATCTCGCAGTACATCTCGCTGGCGCTTTATCTGAGCCCGCCGCCGAATCTCGAAACCACGGTCGATTTGACCGAGATGCCGCCCGACTCGACGCAGGTGGCGGAGATCGCGCCGCTGCTGCGCGATTTTGCCGCGGCAGTGGATTTGCATGGCATATGGCTCACCACGCACCGCACCTACGACGAGGAGATTGAAAAGCTGCACGATCCGCTCTCGAGGATGATCGTGAACACCAACGTCTACCTCAAGATGCCGGCCTCCACCTACGTCGGCCGCCGCTTCATTGTGGTGATTGAGCCGATGCTTTCGCCCAAGCTGGTGAATGCCCGCGTGTATGGCACGGACTACATCGTGGTGGTTTCGCCGGTCAACGGCACGGTGCCCATGGTCGATGTCCGCCACATCTATCTGCATTACATCATCGAGCCGCTGCTCTACACCCGGGCCGACGCCATCGATCGCACCCAGCCGGTGCTGAAGGAGATTCGCGACGCGCCCCTCGAGTTCCGCTTCCGGTCAGACACCGTGGCGCTTACTGTGGAGTGTCTGATCAAGGCCGTTGAGGCGCGCACCATGGACACCGGCATTGCTCCGTTCAAACTGCCGGCGGGCGTGGACCGCTCGGAGATGCCGCGCTATGAGCACGAGCAGCAGGTGGTGGAGGAAAAGACGGAAGCGGTGCGCCAGTCCGCCGTGCGCCACGACATGAGCCAGGGCTTTGTGCTCACGCAGTACTTCTACAACGAGCTGGTGCAATTCGAGAAGGATCCGGCCAGCCTGCGCGATTCGATCGGCGAGATCGTTTACTCGATGGACGTGGAGCAGCAGGTGCATCGCGCTCGGCAAACGGTGTTCGATACGCAAGCGGACGGCGACGTGCTGCAGCGCAGCAAACCGCGCACGCTTGCCGGGCTCGATCTGGCCGAGGCGAGGCTGGCGGGCGGCGATGCGGCCACCGCCAGCGCTCTGGCGCGCCAGGCGCTTGCCGTTCATGCGGACACGCTCGAGTCGGCTGCCAATGAGGCGCGCGCCAACTTTATCCTGGCCCGCGCGGCGATTCTGACCGGCCATCCGGACGAAGCCGTGGACCGCTTTCAGAAGACCATCGCCATCAGCAAGGATCCGCGGTTTCTGGCCTGGTCGCACATCTATCTCGGCCGCATGCTGGACCTGGAGTGCAAGCGCGACGAAGCGGTGAGCGAGTACCAGATGGCACTGGCCAATCGCGATGGCGCACAGGACACGCGTCTGGCTGCCGAGCGCGGCGTGAAGGCGGCCTATGCGGTTCGCGGACATAGTTGCGACAACGCGGAGGACGCCCCGGGCGGCCCTCCCGGACCTGCGCCGCGGGGCGGTAGCCAACCCGGAACGCCCCAGCCGCAGTAGCTAAGCCCCCTGGTGCGCGCCGGCCGGGAATGGCGTCTAATGAGAGGAAACGGCGGTCGGAGCGGCGTGCCGCGCCGGCCGCCATATTGCTCCGGCAAGTAAATAGTGTTGTGCTTTCCCACCCATCGCGCAGAAAACGCGCGATGGATGGGGCACCCAAGTGACAGTATTTAATTGCCGGATATATAGGGCCCGTTTCATTGACTTCAAACACACTCTGCCGAGGAACCCGTGGAGACAGCTCTGGCTGAACTGGAAGCCGCACTGGGGCATGGCTTTGCCAAGCCCGCGCTGCTGGTGCGCGCGCTCACCCATCGCTCCCTGGCTCACGAGCGCGCGCAGGAGCAGACTGGCCACAACGGGGAGAGCCCGCACCCGGCACCATCCGGCGATAACGAGAGGCTGGAGTTTCTGGGCGATGCGGTGCTGGGTCTGGTGGTGGGCGAGGCGCTCTTTCTGCTGCATCCGGAGTGGTCAGAGGGCGAGCTGACCCGGGTGCGCGCGCAACTGGTGAGCCGCCAGCACATGGCGGAAGTGGCCGCGGCGGTTGGCCTGGGTGAGCATCTGCGGCTGAGCCGCGGCGAAGAGCACAGCGGCTTGCGCGGCAAGTCGACCGTGCTTTCGAACACCATGGAGGCGGTGATCGGCGCGCTCTTTCTGGATGGCGGACTGGAGCCGGTGCGGGTTTTTGCGCGGCGCTATGTGATGGGCGAGGTTGTGGAGCAACTGGCCAACGAACTGCGCTCCGGAGCGGCGCTCGGCAACTACAAGTCGGCGCTGCAGGAGCACTTGCAGGCGGCTCGCGCCGGAGCTCCGGTGTATAAGGTCAAGAGCGAGAGCGGTCCCGACCATCGCAAACGATTTGTGGTGGAGGTGCGTCTGAAACCCGCGGGCGGCGAGCCCGGCAAGCCGCTGGCGCGCGGCGCGGGCAGCACCAAGAAGCACGCCGAGCAGGATGCTGCGCGCCGCGCCCTGGTCCGGCTGGGCGTGACGGAAGCCGGCACGGTGGCCTCCGGCGCAGACGCCGAGGAGGAACCGGCCAATCCGTGCGCGTAACGGCCCATTACGACGTCAGCCGGCCTTACCAGATGCGGCTGCGGCGCTGGCGGCACCTGCCCACGGTGCCCGAGGCGCTGGCCTCGCTGCTGCAGACCATCGTGGTGGCGCTGTTTCTGCTCACCTTTGTGCTGCAGCCGTTTCTTATTCCCTCGGAGAGCATGGAGCGCACGTTGCTGGTTGGCGATTTTCTGCTGGTGAACAAGCAGATCTTCGCGCCCGAGGGCCGGCCGGGCAGTCTCATCCGCCGCTTTCTGCCCTACCGCGAGATCGAGCGCGGCGACATCGTGGTCTTCCACCATCGCAACCCGCCTTACCTCATCAAGCGCGTGGTGGGTCTTCCCGGCGATCGCATCCGCATCGAACAGGGCCGGGTGAGCGTGAACGGCATGCCGCTGGACGAGCCCTACGCGGCCTACGAGCCGAGCGCCGCGAGCCCGTTCCGGGAGAACTTTCCCGCGCGCATGTATACCGACCCCAGCGTTGATCCGGCATGGTGGCGCGAGATGCAGGATCTGACCCGGAACGGCGAGCTGGTGGTGCCGCCGGGCGAGTATTTCACGCTCGGCGACAACCGCAACCACTCGCTGGATTCGCGCTTCTGGGGGCTGGTGCCGCGCGCTGCCATCGTGGCACGGCCGCTGGTGATTTATTTCTCGCTGCGCCGCCCTTCGTCCACCGATGTGCAACAGGCCGCGGATGATAGACTCGGACACGAAACGGAATTGGCGGCGCGCCTGACTGGTTTTGCCCGCTGGCGGCGCATCTTTCAAGTGGTGCATTAGAGTGATTTCATTGTAGGTGTACCCAACTTTCCATCCCCAGTCCCCAAAGGCGAGGGACCGGGGGCACCCGCAGGTAGTGCATTAGGCCCCGCAGCGCATGAGCCGCGGGTGGCAGGATGCGGGCGCCGCGCAAGCCTGAGCCCATGGGAACGCCGTCCTCGCCGGCTGCGTATCGACAAATATCTGTAACGCCTTCGGGCAATGAGCGACAGGCAATGAGCGACAGGATGACCAAGAAGAACACGCCGCCCCTGCAAGCAGCCCCTGAGGAACCCGCCCAGCAAAGCGTTGAAGAGACGCCGCTTGAAGCCGCGGCCAGCATCTGCGCGGTGCTCGTGGTCGGGTTGTTCATTCTCACCTTTCTGGCACAGAACTTTGTGATTCCTTCCGGCTCCATGGAGAAGACGCTGCTGGTCGGCGATCACCTTGTCGTCGATCGCATCACGCTGGCTCCGCCGGCCAATTGGATGCCGCTGGTCCACTATCGCGAGCCCAAGCGCGGCGACATCGTCGTCTTCATCAAGCCGGTGCCGGACTCAGTGGATGCCGACGGCAAGCCGCAGTATCTTTTTCTGGTCAAGCGGCTGGTGGGCATTCCCGGCGACCATCTTCATCTGCGCAACGGCATCGTCTACATCAACGGCGTGGCCCAGGCCCAGCCCCACGCGGCGCCCACCACGGCGGAGAACTACCGCGATTATCTCGACGACTTTCCCGCCGTGCCCATGACGCCCGATCTTGGCGCCACCGAGAGCTGGTCACTCGATCTGCCGCGGCACATCCAGGATGGCGATCTGGTGGTGCCGCCCGGCATGTACTTCATGATGGGCGACAACCGGCACAACTCGCTGGACTCGCGCTACTGGGGCTTTGTTCCCCGCGCCAACATCGTGGGCCGGCCGCTGTTCAACTACTGGTCGTTCAAGACGCCCGAGGACCAGTACGAACAGACCGGCATTGGCAACAGCATTGCGTGGATGGGCCATGTGGCGCTGCACTTCTTCACCGATACCCGCTGGAGCCGTACATTCCATCTCACGCGCTAATGCTGCAGCATGGCGCAGTAGCATAGAAGACCATGACGGAAGAGGCAGCGCGGACAGACGGGACAGTGGGCCGGCGGCGGACACGCATCCGATTCTGGCTGGCTATCGCTCTGGTGCTTCTTCTGTTCGTGGTCGCCGTGGGGCCTTCGATGGTCTCCATCGGGCGTTATAAGAGCCGCATCAGCGGCATCGTCGCGGCTTCGCTGGGCCGCCCCGTGCGTGTGTCGTCGGTGGAACTCTGCCTGCTGCCGCGGCCGGGCTTTGTGCTCACCGATCTCACGGTGGACGAAGATCCGGCCTACGGCGCGGAGCCGGTGCTGCACGCAAACAGCGTGACGGCGGCCATCCGCCTTGAATCGTTGTGGCGGGGGCGGATCGAAATCGGCCGCATCAGCGTCGATGAAGCCAGCCTGAATCTTGTTCGCGCCGCGGACGGCCGCTGGAATCTCGATCCGCTCTTCCGCACCGCCGCGGCGCGCACGCAATCCGCGGATGCGCCGCGGCGCGCGCGGCCTCCGCTGCCTTATCTCGAGGCCACCAATTCGCGCGTCAACATCAAGAACGGCCTGGAAAAGCTGCCGTATTCGCTGGTGAATGCCGATCTTTCGTTCTGGCAGGAGAGCCCCGACGAGTGGCGGCTGCGCCTGCGCGGCCAGCCCGCGCGCACCGATGTAAGCCTGGCGCAGGCCGACACCGGCATTGTGCGCCTGGAAGCCAGCCTGCACCGCGCGCCGGAGCTGCGCCAGATGCCGCTGCATGTCGAGATGGAGTGGCGCGAGGCGCAGCTCGGCCAGCTCAGCCGTCTTCTGCTTGGCTCCGATCCCGGCTGGCGCGGCGATTTGACCGGAGAGATGCAACTCGACGGCACCGTGGAGAATGCGCGGATCAAGGCGCGGCTCAGAGCCGCAGGCGTGCATCGCGCGGAGTTTGCGCCGGCCGATGCGCTGGACTTCGACGCCAACTGCTCGTTCCGGTATCGATACACGGCACGGTCGATTGAGAATCTCGCCTGCGACTCGCCGCTGGGCGACGGCCACATCCGCGTCGCGGGCGAGCTGCCCGGTTCCGATGCGGGCAAGCCCGCCAAAGTACCAGTGGCGGGCAGGCTCGATATCGATGTGCAGCGCGCGCCGGTGAGCGCCGGCCTGGATATATTGCGCACCCTGCGCAATGGCATCCCCGACGATCTTGAGGCGCGCGGCACGATCAGCGGCCGGCTTGCGTACGATCCAGGGGCAGCGCAGGAAGCGCCGCCTTCGCGTGGACCGGCGCAGCGCAGGAAAACCGCGCAGGCAAGCGTGCCGCAGCGGGCAAGCCTGCCGCAGCCGGGTTCGCAATCGGGTCCGCTACAGGGCAATCTAACGATAGACGGCTTCAGCCTGACGGGCGGCGGCCTCAGCCAGCCTATCCAGATTGCCAGAATCAGCTTCACACCAGCGGACGCGCAGCAGCCGCAGGCGCTTGAGGCGGCGGCATCGATTCCCGCCGGCGGCGCCTCGCCGCTGGGGTTTACGTTTGAGCTTGCGGCACGGGGCTATCAGCTCACCGCGCGCGGGCCCGCCTCTCTGCCGCGGCTGCGCGAGCTGGCGCACATGGCCGGCATGGCCGATGTGTCCGCGCTCGATGCGCTGGCCGGCGCGCCCGCCGTGCTCGACCTGACCGCGCACGGGCCGTGGGTGCTGCCCGCTTTTCAGGCGCCGGAGGCCGCGGCCGCCGGAGCCGACCAGCTTACCGGGACGATCACGCTCGCGAACGCCAACTGGAAGTCGGCGGATCTGACCAATCCGGTCACGCTCACCAAGGCTACGCTGCAATTGAACGGCAGCTCCCTGGCGTGGGATCCGGTCGAATTTGCGTATGGGCCGGTGAGGGGGACGGCCAGTCTGCGTGTCCCGCTGACCTGCGCGGCGGGCCAAAGCTGCCCGCCGCAACTCGATCTGGTCTTCGACCGGATTGACGCCGCCGCACTGCAGGCCGCGCTGCTGGGCGCGCCCAAACAGGGCACCGTGCTCTCCTCTTTCTTCGATCGCTTCACGGCGTCGCCCGCGTCCGTATGGCCGCGGTTCGACGGCACACTGAAGGCCGGCTCGATGATTCTCGGCCCCGTGACGCTGGCCAACGCCGCGGTGACCTTCAGCGTGCGGTCCACGGGCGCGGAGTTCACAAGTTTCGACGCGGGCCTGCTGGGCGGACAACTGCACGCGACCGGCTCGCTGGCGGCTGGAGACAAACCCGCATACACCTTTGAAGGCAACGTGGAGAAGGCCGCCGCGCCCGCGCTGTGCGCGCTGATGAAGATGAGCTGCACAGGGGGCCCCATCGACGCCAGCGGCAAGCTTGCGCTGGCAGGCTTCTCCGCGAAAGATCTGGCCACCTCGGCCAGCGGCACACTGCACTTCGACTGGCGCAACGGCGCAATCGGCGCGCCCGCGCCTGAGAGTCTGCCCAGGGCGCTGGCCCGCTTCTCGCGCTGGACGGCCGACGCCTCAATCGGCCACGGAGCCGTAATTGTCGGGCGGAATCAGGTGCAGACAGGCGGCGGCAAGTCCGCAGTCGATGCCGATGTCACCTTCGGCGATCCGCCAAAAATCAGCTTTGCAGCATTGCAGGCCGCGTCCGCCGCCAAGCGATAAAGCTTGACTGTCTGCCCGCTACAATCACGAGATGGCTTCTTCGGTTTCATCGTCTCCGGTCCAGCTTCGCTGCCAGGGCCTGCTCTTCGACATGGATGGCATTCTGATTTCGTCGCTGGGCTCGGTGGAGCGCAGTTGGACGAAGTGGGCGAATCTGCGCGGTGTCGATCCCGTGCGCGCGCTCAGCATCGCGCATGGTAGGCGTAGTGTGGAGACCATCGCCGTGCTGCGTCCTGACCTGGACGTGCAGGCCGAAAACGAGATCATTGAAGGTCTGGAGATCGACGACACGGAGGGCATCACGGTGCTGCCCGGCGTGCTCGCGCTGCTGGCCGCGCTGCCGCGCGAACGCTGGACCGTGGTGACCAGCGCCACCGAGCCTTTGGCCCGCGTGCGGCTCGCGGCCGGCGGCATCCCCGCGCCGGAGCGCATCGTCACGGCCGGCGACGTGGCGCACGGCAAGCCGCATCCGGCGCCATACCTGGCCGGAGCCGCACTGCTGGGGTTTGCGCCGCGGGATTGCATTGTGTTTGAAGATGCGGCGGCCGGCGCGCAGGCCGGACGCGCCGCGGGATGCACGGTGATCGCGACCACCTTCTCGCACTCCATCGCGTCACTGAGCGCAGCGCATTATCTGATCGAAGACGTGACCGGCGTTGCCGTAGACACAAGCGCGGAAGGGCTGACGCTGCGCTTCGCGCCGCTGGCCGTCTAGGCCGAAGTGTCTCCGCAGGCCGGCAAAGCTGCCCGCAGAGGCAAACAACGGAAACTCAACCCCGAAACGGACGCAAGGCGCGAAAAAACTCGCCCCGAAAGCCAAGACGCCGTGAAACGGAGTTTTTCCCCAGCCTGTCTTGCACTGCGACACACCGCCGACGCACACTAGGTCAAGCCGATGCTCGCCCCTATCGCCACCGGAGTCACCGTTGCGCTCGGCGCCGCAGCTGCCGCAGGCGCATACGCCGCCCTGTCTCCCGCCTCGCAGCTCTTCGGAAAAACCCTCATCGCCCCGCCCCGCCCCGGCGAGCTGGCCCTCACCTTCGACGATGGCCCCAACCCCGCCTGGACCCCGCGCCTGCTCGACATCCTCGCCGCGCACAACGTTTGCGCCACGTTCTTCATGGTGGGCAGCTTCGCCCAGGCCGAGCCCGCGCTCGTCCGCCGCGTCGCCGCCGCCGGCCACCTCATCGGCAACCACACCTGGTCCCACCCCAACCTCGCCTGCACAGCTTCGGCAAAAATTCGCGAAGAACTCACCCGCACCAGCGACACCCTCGCCCAAATCACCGGCCAGCCCGTGCGCTTCTTCCGCCCGCCCTTCGGCGCGCGCCGGCCCTTCGCGTTGAAAACCGCGCGCGACCTCGGCATGATCCCCGTCACCTGGAACACCATGACCAACGACTGGGCAGAGCCGTCCGCCGAAAAGATCGCGTCGGCACTCATCCAAAAAATCGAGAAAAACCAGCAGCGCGGCTTCGCCTCCAACATCGTGCTGCACGACGGAGGCCACCGGAACCTTGGCGCCAACCGCGAGCCTTCCGTCGCCGCCGCTGGCCTGCTGCTCGCGCGCCGCGCAACCACACACAAATTCGTCACGCTCAATGCATGGCTGTAAGCGCGCAGCAACGCTGTCTCTCGATTCAAATTTGATTTGTACATCCATCGGACGTACAATCGAATTTGAACAAAAGGAATCCCCATGCCCCGGAATGCCGTCCGCCCCAGCCCCGAAGAGCGCCGTAGCCGCGGCACGCGTCTCGGTTTTCGCGTAGACGCGGACACCAAGAAGCTTGTGATGCGCGCCGCCGCACTGGAACGCCGGAGCATCACGGATTTCTGCCTGACCGCACTCGCTGACGCCACGCACACAACCATCGCAAGGCACGAGAGCCTCGTGCTCTCCGCACGCGACCGGGAAGTCTTTTTTAATGCCTTGATCCATCCTCCCAGGCCTAACGCACGGCTGCGGCGCGCATTCAAGGCTGCTGACGACAACGTCGCACGATGAAGTCAGCAGGCGCAGCGCGGTACAAAGTCGAGTCCCTCGCCAGGCAGCACGACAGGGACCGATTCGAGTGCGGCATCGACAGTCTCGATCAATACCTCAAAACACAAGCCTCGCAAGATATGCGCCGCAAAGCGAACGCCGTCTTTGTTCTTGTGCCAGAGGACGATCCCGGCTCGATCTGCGGGTATTTCACGCTCTGCTCATACGGCCTGGCGCCAGGTGCGATTCCGGATGAAGCGCGCAAGCATATTCCACGCTACCCTGTTGTGAGTGCCACGCTGCTGGGCAGGCTTGCTATACGGCGCGACCTTCAGGGGCGCGGTCTGGGATCCATTTTGCTGGCAGAAGCCCTGCGCAAGGCCTACGAAAACGCCGCGGTGGTGGGATCGTCGATGGTGGTCGTCGATGCCCTCGATGAAGGCGCTGCTCGCTTTTATGCAGCCTACGGATTCACCCGGCTTTCCGACTCGATGCGGCTGATCCTACCCATGCACACGATTGGCAAGCTCATGGACCACCCGCAGCATTCAGCCTAAGCTCTGCTCGCCACCGCAAACGCCACCCGCGCCGCCGCAATCGTCTTTTCTACTTCCTCATCACCATGCGCCGCGCCCACAAACGCCGCCTCAAACTGCGACGGCGGTAGCCACACGCTCTGCTCCAACATCGCGCGGTGGAAACGCCCAAACGCCGCCGTGTCGCTCTTCGCCGCATCGTCGTAGTCGCGCACCGCATCCGGCGTAAAAAACCAAGTCCCCATCGAGCCCACGCGGTTGAGCGTCAGCGGCACGCCGGCCTTCGCGCCCTCAGCCGCCACGCCCTCAAACATGGCCTTCGCCGTCGCCTCCAGCCGCGGATAAACGTCCGCCGCATGCTCCTGCAAGTACCCGACCGTCGCAATCCCCGCCGCCATCGCCAGCGGATTCCCGCTCAGCGTGCCCGCCTGGTAGACGGGCCCTAAAGGCGCAAGGAGTTGCATGAAACGAAGTTTCCCGCCGAACACGCCCACCGGCAGCCCGCCGCCCACAATCTTGCCCAGCGTAATCAGATCCGGGTCCATGCCATACAACTCCACCGCGCCGCCCAGCGCCACGCGAAAGCCGGTCATCACCTCGTCCACAATCAGCAGCGCGCCCTCGCGCCGCGTGATCGCGCGCAGCCCGTGCAGGTAGCCCGGCGCCGGCGGGATGCAACCGGCATTGCCCACCGCCGGCTCCAGAATTACCGCCGCAATTTCATCCTCAAACGCATCGAAAGCCGCATCCACCGCGGCCAGATCGTTGTAGGGCAGCGCATGCGTCAGCGCCGCTACCTCTTCCGGCACGCCCGCCGACCCCGGAATCCCAAACGTCGCCACGCCCGAGCCCGCCTTCACCAGCAGCCCGTCGGCGTGGCCGTGATAGTTGCCCTCGAATTTGATAATCCGCGCACGCCCCGTGGCCGCGCGCGCCAGCCGGATGGCCGACATCGTGGCCTCCGTGCCCGAGCTCACAAAGCGCATCTTTTCAATCGCCGGATAGCAGGCCACGATACGCTCAGCCAGGTCCGCCTCCGTCGCGGTCGAAGCCCCAAAGCTCGCCGACTTGCGCGCCGCCCGCTCAATCGCCTCCACCACCGGCGGAAAAGCGTGGCCCAGAATCATCGGCCCCCAGGAGCCGAAATAATCGATGTAGCGATTGCCGTCCGCATCCTCCAGCCACGCGCCCTCGGCCCGCTCCACAAACGGCGGCGCGCCGCCCACCGCGCCAAACGCGCGCACCGGCGAGTTGACCCCGCCAGGGAAAAAGCGCTCAGCGCGCTGCTGCAATGCGTGGGATTTTGTGCGTGCGAAAGCGGTCTCGTTCGGACTCATCGTGCGTTCAGTATAGATGGGGCTAAATTGCGGCGAGCAGTCGAGGCTCAGCCCGCGGCGTCCATCGCCTGCAGAAATTCCTCTGGCCTCAGAATTCTGTAGGCAGTCACCGCCGGCAAGTCGAGCAAATCGCGGTCGCCTGTCACGATGCAGTGCGCCTCGCCAGTGATCGCGCATTCCAGAACTCGGTTGTCCGCCGGGTCACGGCAAAGATCAACCCGAAAGGCGGGCTCGATCCTCTCGGCGATATTCCAGATTGGCTCGCAGGCTTTTCTGATCATGGCCCGCGCGTAGCCGAACTTCCGCGCCAGCACGTCTTCAACCTCCGCGCGCAGCGGCGCCGAAATCAGCAGAGTAAATGCGCCCCATTCCGCCAGCCGCACCACGCGCCCGGGCTTGCCGCCAAACAACAGCGCCGACACATACACATTTGTATCGAGCACCACGCGCGGCTTGGCGAGATATTCCATGGCGCTGTCAGGCCGCTCCGCTCAACTGCGTTTCGCGGCCCGCCGTCGCGGGGCGTTCTGCTGCTGGCGCAGATCGTGAATCGCGCGCACCACACCCTCTTCCGTGCGGACGCCCGCACGCTCAGCCGCAACACGGCCGTAGGCCTGCAGTTCCTGCCACTCCCGCTCGCGCTGATAGCGTCGCAGCGCCTCGCGCACCAGCTCGCTCATTGTGCGGTTCTCTTCTTTGGCAATCGTCTGCGCCTGCTCAAAGAGCGGCGGAGGAAGCGTAATCGAAACTATGCGCGTCGTTCGCATCATACTTAGTATGACACAACTTCAGAATCCTCCGCGAGCCGCGCTCATCCTATCCCGTTCACCCTAAACTTAAACTTAGAGAACATCGATGCAAGACCCACCACAGATCGGCGCCCGCATGCTGGTCCTCTTCGACGGCCACTGCGGCTTCTGCAACGCATCCATCCGCTGGTTCCTGCGCCGCGACCGCGACGACCGCCTCCGCTTCGCCCCGTCCGACGATCCCCGCGTCGCAGAAATTCTTACGCGCCACGGTATCGCGCCCGATCCCAGCAGCATCCTCGTCGCGCGCAACATCGGCACACCCGCAGAAGAAATTCTCATCCGCTCCAACGCCGCCATCGCCATGCTCGCCACGCTGCCCGCGCCCTGGCCCACCGTCGCCGCAGCGTTCCGCATCATCCCGCG
>DASQSP010000052.1:0-7399 GCA_035642355.1 Occallatibacter sp. | reverse complement strand
CGTCCGCCCACACGCACAAGAATCAGCGCTCCCCCCAGTGCGAGCACAAGACAGCCAGGCAGGCCGATGTACTCGAGGAGTGGTGTGGCGCTCGCCCCTTGAAACAGGTAAACGTAGGCAAGGATGAGCCCGTCCAGCGTTGGCCTCATGCCGTAGTCCGTGCTGGCAGAGACATCACTGGCGACAAAAGTGCGTGTTGGTCCCATGACCGAGTTCCAGGCGAAGATGGAGGCCCCGGCGGCAACCAGCGCGAGCCAGAGAGAAGGCCGGAAGCTGCGCCGACGCACGCTGCGATAGATCTCGATCAGCCCGAAAATCGGAACGAACAGGACCGCATAAAAATGAAACGCCACTGCGAGGGCAAGCAACAGACCGATGCCTACGCAGTCCCTTGCCGACCAGACGCGGTCAAGGTTGTCCCAGAGCAACAGAGCCGCGACATAGCACAAGGTCACGATGGCATAGGGGCGTGCCTGCAACGCAAAGAAGCTGAGCACCAGCAGCGCATGTGCCGCACCCAAAAGAGCCGGGACCACCCCCAGCCTGCGCCGCAGAAGCACAAACAGGCAGGAACAGGCACCGAGAACCGCCAGCAGCGACGGGAGGCGCATTGCCAGGTTACCGTATCCCAACAGCGCGGCCGTGTAATGCAGGAGCACCGAATACGCGGGAGGTGAAGACTGAGCTCCATGGGCCAGAGCCGCATTAATTTGCGAGGGAGAACCAGCCTGTGCGGCCCACACGGAGAGGATTTCATCTTCCCACAGCGGCGTGCTAGCGGCCGTATGCAGCGCAAGCGCGAGGTAGGCCAATACAAAAGTGAAAACAGAGACCGGCAGCAGCCATGTATATCGTGCTGGCGCGGAAACATCGGCATCACGCACCACAAGACTTTCAGGTTGAGACATGAACGCTCCAGGGTTCGGCTCAGATGCGGACAAAGAGCCGTTTTTTATACATCCAGCGCTGGATAAACCAGTCATGGCCCCGTAGACGACGTTGACGATGTCGATGGCACGGACGACGCCAGCACAGAAGTCCCGCGGCTTGAGCAGCAGCGCGCTTCTGGTCAGAAGAAGAGCCGGTCTGGTTCCTGTTGGCGGTGGGTTCGAGGACGGTAGAACTCACCCTCTCAGTATACGATTATCCACGATTTTTCCGCCTGCTCAAAAAGGACCGTGAGGGGTGCAGTTCGGCCTCGTTCAGGAAAGCACCGGGGTAGCTTTCTCTTGGGGCAAAGAGAAGCTATGTGCGAAGCGCGAACCGGGCGAGAACAGCGCCGAAAGGGCATAAAGACCAATTGCGAGAACGCCAAGTAGAGGAGTACCGCCGACCATCACAAGATTCTCCAGAACTCCGCCAACCATTGCTCCGAGGAGGTTTATCCCCAGCGCCTCCGAAGGATTGGCGACATCTTTGAAGGCGCGGGAAAAGATGAGACCCGAGAAAAATACTGGGGCGGCCGCGAACGACGCCGAGGCGACTATCGCAGCCGACGGCGAGAACCCGGCAAACACCGAATATGGAATGAAAAGTCCGGCTGCGAGAAGAAGAAACAGAAAGGTATAGGCCGCAATACGGGAGAGCGGTCGTGCAAGGATAGCCGCGTTTGCCAGTATTCCCATAATCAGAAAGGCCGCCACAACAACGGAATTGACGATCCATGTAGATCCGAACAACAACGAAAGTTCGGTTACTCCTCTGGTTTCAAGAAGCATGAAACCGGCTCCCAGAAAGAACATGTGCAGACCTTCGGGACCGGCAATGCGGTGCAACGAGATATTTCGACTGAGTATCTTGACAACCGAATAGAGAAACAGAACAAGAACGGTCCAGATGGCGACCGGGATTGTATGAGACTCAAGATAGAGAAATGGCCAATGATCCGTGGCGATGATCGTTGATGTCAGATGCGAGCCGAGTTTGGCGCCGATTTCTGGAAAATCGAAGATTGTTCGTGCATGCGCGGCCTGTCCCTCGACAAAAACGACTCCCGTCGTGTCGTAACCCGTCAAATAGGCCAGAGGTGGGGCATCAAAGGCGCGCTCGAGAGTTGCGTACAGTCTGTCACCGAGAAAAGTTTCTCCAGCACTGAAGCCGAGAACCAGTGTTCCGCCGGGTGTTAGCAACCGGCGCGCATCACGAAGGCTTTCGACTGTGTAGACGTAATTATCCAGGCGAATTGAGGAAAGGCTGGAGAGCATTGTGTGGGAGTCGAGGTATCCAAACACAATCAAATCGTAAGGGCCAGGTGCATTTCTGAGAAATACGCGTGCGTCATCGATGTGCATCGTGACCTTGGGGGATTGATACGGATGTTCAGGATGGAGTTCCTCGCCCAGTCGAAAGATGACCGGGTCGATCTCCACAGCATCGACGTGCGAGGCGCCATGACGCAGCGCAGCCGCCACATCATTGCCGGTTCCGGCGCCGATGACGAGAACCCGGCCTGGGTTCGGGACCAATCGATAGGGCAACTCGTACATCGGACGGCCATAGCTATTCTGCGTAGCATTCGGATATTGGGCAAGAAACGCGGGGGAGAGGTCAAGGATTCTCTGGTGGAAGAGATGATTGACGTCCACAAAGTATGCCGCGGGACTTGGCCAGCCCGGCGGGGGCGGAATCGGTGTAACTGTGATCCGGTAGTAAGGTGACCAGTACGTGTTTGACTGTGGAGGAGACATAGCTGCGATGGTTGCAGCGAAAACGACCAGCACAATTCTTCTCTGAAGGAAAAATGGTACCAGCGCGAGAAAGCCGAGACCTACCCATATCGGGGGCGGCAGACTAAGAAATGAGAGAACGGTAAATGCCGCGATTCCCATCAGGCTGCCCACAAGGTTAAGTCCGTAGCCTTCGAGAGGCTTTGCAAATTGGAGATTCTCCCCCACCAGCCCGCCGATGACAGTGAAGAACCCTACAACGAGATACATAATCCCGGTAACAGCGATCAAGTAGGCCAGGAGAGACAGCAAGCGACGCGCAAGATCTGAGAACCACGAGCCGCTTTCGTGTAGCGCAGTGCTCATGAACATGCGGTAGTCTCCCGTTGGAACGGGAAGAAAGGTAAGGTGAAGGAATACCGCATAGGTGATGACAAGAAAAAGGCCGGCTGCAATCCAATGGAAATTACGCTTCAAGAATGCTGGAGGCTTCTGGAGGATCATGCCGAAACCTATGCCGAAAAAACTCGCAATCAGCGCAAGATTCTTGAGATAGGCAAAAACCCTCACCTCTGTCGAGAGATAGCGGATCACTACCAATTCAAAGAACAGCGCTGCAAAACTAGCGAGAAAGAGCCTCCCAAGGCTCCCAGCGCGAAGAGGACCATGCCCTATGCGATCCAACACTGAGCTTTCAACCTTTGCAGCATCGATCTCTTTCGGAGCCATGTATACCTTTCCAAAGCGGAAGTGTTGAGGAGCGAACGCAACAAGGGCACGGGGCGGGAGCGAGAGCCCGCGGAGCCTTTGGCTGTCAAGAAGTTGACCTATCCTACCACGGCCCGCGTAGGCACCACTTAAATGGAATTCTCGACAGAAATTCCGCTCTATGTTCCGGCTCAGCGGCTGGCGGCGATCATCTGGGCGGCGTGCTGCAGGCTGGTGTCCGTGACTTTGGCTCCGGAGAGCATGCGCGCGACTTCGTGGGTGCGGGCGCGGTCGTCGAGGACGCGAATCTGCGTTTTGGTGCGGCCGTGGTCTTCACGTTTTTCGACGACGAGATGGGTGCCGGCGAAGGCGGCGATCTGAGGCAAGTGAGTGACGCAGAGAACCTGCTGGCCGCGGGCGAGAGCCTTGAGTTTTTGGCCGACGGCCTCCGCGGCGCGGCCGCCGATGCCGATGTCGATTTCGTCGAAGACCAGAGTGCGCGGCGTGGGCGTTTTTCTGTTGGTCTTGGATGAAGTTTCTTCGACCGCGACCTTGAGCGCCAGCATGACGCGGGACATTTCGCCGCCGGAGGCGATCTCGTGCAGCGGCTTGAGGGGCTCGCCGGGGTTGGTGGCGATGCGGTACTCGACTTGGTCCCAGCCGTGGGCGGTCCAGTGCGACTCGGCTTCGTTGGCGGCGAGCGCGATCTCGAAACGGACCTTCATGGCGAGCGAATTGATCTGGGTTTCGGCGAGTTTGGCGAGCTTTGCGGCGGCGGATTGACGCTCGGCGGTGAGAGCGGATGCGGATTTCTTGTAAGCCGCCGCAGCCTGCGCGACTGCTGCGCGCAGTGCCCTGAGAATTTCGTCGCGGTCTTCGACCTCGGAGAGCTTGCCGGCCACGTCTGCGCCGAAGGCGACGACCTCGGCGACGGTTGCGCCGTACTTGCGCTTGAGGCGGTCGAGGAGGGCAAGGCGGTCTTCGATTTCTGCGAGGCGCTCGGGCGAGGAGTTGATGCCTTCGGCGTAGTCGCGCAAGCTGGCCCCGAGGTCGCCGACCACGGCACGGGCCGAGGCGAGCTGTTGCGCGGCCTCCGTGAAGCGCGCGTCGTAGCGGGCGAGTTCATCCACGTTGCGCTGCGCGGCGCGCAATGCGGCCTCCGCCGATGCGCCTCCCTCATAGAGCTGCTCGAAGCCGCACATGGCGGCGGCGTAGAGCTTTTCCGCGTTGGCGAGGACACGCTTTTCGGTTTCAAGGCGTTCATCTTCGGCGGCTTCCAGACGCGCGGACTCAATCTCCTTGCTCTGATAGCTCCAGAGATCGACCATGCGCATGCGGTCCTGCTCGCCGGCGAGAAGATCGTCGAGTTTGGTCTGTGCCTGGCGCCATGCGGCGTGGGCGGCGGCGACAGCGTCAGTCGGGAGCCCGGCAAAACGGTCCAGCAGAATGCGCTGCTGGTTCTGGTCGAAGCTCGAAAGGGTTTCAGACTGCGCGTGGACCAGAGCCAGCTCCGGCGCGAGCTGGCGAAGGACGGCGACCGTGGCCGGCTGATTGTTGACGAAAACCCGCCCCTTGCCTGTCGACAAAATTTCGCGGCGAAGGATGATCTCAGCGCCCTCGGCGTCGATGCCGTTTTCTTCGAGGATGGCTTCGGCGGCGGGCGTGGACTCGAAAACACAGGCGACAACGGCCTTGTCTGCACCGTGGCGCACAACTTCCGCAGACGCCTTGCCACCCATCAGCAGCGCCAGCGCATCTACCAGAATAGACTTGCCCGCGCCGGTTTCGCCCGTGAGCAGGTTAAGGCCCGGGCCAAAGGTGGCGATGGCGTGATCGATGACGGCGTAGTTTTCCGCGCGCAGCTCGACGAGCATGATTGGGAGTCCGCGATCCGGTTCCGTCTGCATTGCTTTCCCGGGTCTCAGGATCGAGACCTGGGGCACCCATTTTCGTGGGCGGTGAAGCAACGGCGGTCCGAGCGCAGCATAGCATGACGGACGCCTTGCGCACGAAGGGTCCATCCCCCTGGGGACCAGATCGATAACTTGGAGTCCGGTATCGCGTCTGATACCGTGAAAATGAGGTGATTGCGATTCTTACCGCTGCGTTGTTTTTCGTTCTGCAGGCAGACAGCGGCGCCGCCCCGGCGAGCGCCCCCGTGGCCGAGGGCACCAGCGCGCTGATGGACATGATGCACAACATCGGTCCGATTGCGCTGTGCGTGCTGCTGGTGCTGCTGCTCGCCAGTCTCTACTCCTGGACCATCATCCTGGGCAAGACTTCGACCTTTGGCCGCGCCACTCGCGAGAGCCGCAAATTTTTGCGCGCCTTCCGCAAGGCGACGCGGCTGCAGGAGATTGACACGCTGGCTGAGAACTACAAGTCGAGCCCGCTGGCGCAGGTGTTCGTGGACGTTTACGAGACCTACAAGCGGCAGACCGGCGGCTCGGGACGGCCGCGCAACATTACAGCGCTGGAGCGCTCGGCGCAGACCGCGGCAAGCGAGTCAATCACGAGCCTTGAACAGCGCATGACCTGGCTGGCGACGATTGCGGCGACCAGCCCGTTCGTGGGCCTGTTCGGCACGGTGATGGGCGTTGTCGATGCCTTCCACGGGCTGGGCACGGCGGGCGCGGCCACGCTGCGCGCGGTTGCGCCGGGCATCAGCGAGGCGCTGATTACAACGGCGGCGGGGTTGTTTGTCGCGGTGCCGGCGCTGGTGGCTTACAACCAGTTCGCTGCGCGGCTGCGCGTGCTGGCCTCGTCGACCGACGACTTTTGCCGCGAGCTGATGAACTCGCTCGAAGAGATTCCCGAGCGCGCGGCGCGCGCGGAGACGCCGCAAGAAGTGGAACGCGGCCAGCTCCGGTAAGGCCATGCCGCGCATATTGACTGGGCATTCTCAGCCAGGTTCAGCGAGAGGTTGAAGACAGTGGTATTTACGACCAGCAACGGACAAACACGCAGTTCGCTGGCGGAGATCAACATCGCGCCGCTGGTGGATGTGGTGCTGGTGCTGCTGGTGATCTTTATGATCACCGCGCCGGTGCTGCAGTCGGGCATTGAAGTTTCGGTGCCGAAGACGCGCACGGTGAAGGAGATTACCGAGCAGCGCCTGGTGCTGACGATCGACCGCGACCAGCAGGTGTTTCTGGGCGACAAACCCGTGAACCTGCACGAGCTGCCGCAGCAGCTTCGTCAGGGCATCACGGACCCCAGCAAGAAAGTGATCTATCTGCGCGCCGATGAGCGGGTCCCGTTTGGCGCGTTTGCCTCGCTGATGGACGCGGTGAAGCAGGCGGGGATCACGAACATTTCGATTGTGACGCAGCCCCTGGACACCAAGGGCCGCGCCGGGCAGTGAGTGCGATGGGCGGCGGCGAATAATGGACGGCGGCGAATATCTGGAGCACGGACTTGCACCCGAGCCGCTGAAGGGCGCGGCGACAGGGTCGGTGCTGCTGCATCTGGGCCTGATTGCCGGCGTGGTGATCTACGGCATCATCGGCGGATTCTTTCATCACAATCTGTGGGGCGGCTCGGGGGCGGGCGGCGCCATCCAGGTGAGTATTGTGAGCAATGCCCTGCCCCTGCCCTCGACGCAGCCGGTGAACCAGAACGTGCTGGCAACCGAGACACCGAGCCAGGCGCCGGCCGCGCCGACGCCCAAGACCGAGCAGAAGATTGACGAGACCGCGATCCCAATCCAGGGCAAGCAGAAGAAGCCCGAAAAGCAGACACAGCAGCGCAACGTGGTGAAGCCCGTGGAGCCGGTGCCGCAGAATCGCGCGGACTACGGCGAGCAAACGGGGTCGTCGTTGCCCCATGCCTCGCAAAGTGCCGCCAGTGGACCGGCGACGGTGAACGACGCCAGCTTTGGCGCGCTGTTTGCGTGGTATGTGAACCAGATCGATCGCAAGATGGACGCGAACGGCTATCGGGCACTGGCGGACCCCCGCACCCCGAAAGGCGCGCGCGCATATATCGAGTTTCCGATCAATCGCGACGGCTCGCACGGCAATGTG
>DASQSP010000051.1:0-2953 GCA_035642355.1 Occallatibacter sp. | reverse complement strand
AGATGCTATTGATGCCGTCGAGAACGTGGTTGAAGTCGTAGCCGAGCTTGATGGTGTGGTTGCCGCGCACATAGCTGAAGGTGCTGGCGATCTGGGTACGATGCTCATCGGGCAGTGCAGCGCGGTCGAGCGTGGGTGGCTTGCCAATGCGCAGCCCGCTGCTGGAGCCAACGAGCGTGATCTGCGGAGAGCGGCCGAAAGCATTCTGGCTGAAGGGCTGCTCAAAGACAGACGGCGGGGCGCTGAACTCCGACTCAAAGTCGCGGCCATACTGGATGCGCAACTCATGCATCAGATTGGCGGTGAGAAAGGTATTCCAGCGGCCGATGAGCACATCGTCGGTGACGTGATCGTCGCCAAAGCTCGAGATACCGTAGTTCGTGGCAGTCTGGGTCAGCGCGCCGTGCGGCGAATTCCAACGCAGATAGTTGTACTGAACCGAGAGATGGATGCGATCGTTGAGCTGCCAGTCGAGTTTGGGAAAGAGGATGAGCTGGCTGGCGCTCCGCGGCACCAGGCCGGTTTCGCCCAACAGGCCGGAGACGAACTGCTGATACTGCTCAAGTGCATAGCTGGGCAGCGGCACGCCGAGACGCTCCTGCAATGTTGCAAGATCGGATGAGGTGAGCTGCCGATTGAAGAAGGTGGTGATGTTGCCGGGGCGAGAGATGGCGGGAAAATTGCGGTGGAACTGATCGTAGGTGAAGAACCAGAAGATGCTGTCGGTGCGGATGGGGCCGCCGGCGGCAACTCCCCACTGCTGGCGGTCGTCGGCCGGCGCGACCGGCACGGCGGCAACCGTGCCGTCGGGCTGTAACTGAGCCAGTTGCGTGTAGGGGTTGCGCGCGCCCCAGGCGTTGTCGCGGTCGAATAGGAAGGCGCGGCCGTGGAAGCGGTTGGTGCCGCTGCGGGTCACGGTATTCACCACCCCGCCGGCGGCGCGGCCGTATTCGGCGGAATAATTCGACGTATTCACCTGGAACTCGCGGACCGATGCCTGACTGGTGAAGTAGGCGGTGCGGGTGCGGCCGCGCTCCTCGGAGAAGAAGGCCTGGTTGTTGTCTGCGCCATCCAGGGTGTTGTTGTTCAGCAGTACGCTGATGCCGCGAAAGCTGAGCAGGCCGTAGCCCTGCTGATCCGGCGCCACTGCGGGTGTCAGCAGCGCGAAGTAGGACCAGCGGCGGCTGTTGCTGGGCAGATCGTCAATGGACGTCTCGTCGATGTTGGTGGAGAGCGCGGGTGAGCTCAGGTCGATGACAGCGCCCGGCTCATGCACCTCTATCGTTTCTTCGGCGTGTGCAATGGTCAGGTGCGCAGAGAGCGGGGTGAAGCGGCCCACTTCGACGGCCACGCGCGCGATATGCAGACGCGCGAAGCCGCTTTGCGTGATCCATGCCTCATAGCTGCCGGGCAGCAGGCCGGGAAACCTGAAGTTGCCGTGGATATCGGTGCGGGATTGGAAGATGTGTCCGGTATCGGAGTTAGTGAGATCGACTTCTGCTTCGGCGATTGCCTCGCCTCCGGGACCAGCCACCACACCGCCTACCGCGCCCTGTGTGGTGGACTGGCCCCGCAGCGATGAAACAAAGACAGAGGTAACGAAAAGCGTTGTAACGACGCCGGAAAGTGCGCACTTTCTCGAGATCGTTCCCCAACGCGCGCCGCTTCGCGGCATGGCCCCTGCTCCCGACGCCGTTCCGGTGTTGCGGTGTCAGGAGCCGGCCTGTTGCGATGATGCTTCGGACGCGCTACTACCTCCATAACCCAAAAGTGGTGCGGCAGGGTACCTCCGATAGACTGAACAGACGAACATGTTTATCGATGAGGCAAGAATCCGGGTGAAGGCGGGCGATGGCGGCAACGGCTGCATGGCCTTCCGGCGAGAGAAATTTGTGCCCCGTGGCGGCCCCTCGGGCGGCGACGGCGGCCGCGGCGGCGACGTGGCGATGGAGTCCAGCGAGCGGCACAATACGCTGGTCCACTTCCGCTTCAACCCGGAGCACAAGGCGGAGCGCGGCCGGCATGGCGAAGGCTCCAACTGTACGGGGCGCGACGGCGAAAGCCTGGTGCTGAAGGTGCCGGTGGGTACTGCGCTCTACGACGAGGAAACCGGTGAGCTGATTTACGACTTCGCGCATCCCGACGAGCGGATCGTGGTGGCGCGCGGCGGACGGGGCGGGCGCGGCAATCAGCACTTTGCAACGTCGACGCACCAGGCTCCGCGCGAGCACGAGGCGGGACGTCCGGGCGAGGAGCGCAGCTACCGGCTGGAGCTGAAGCTGCTGGCGGATGCGGGCCTGGTGGGCTATCCCAATGTGGGAAAGAGCACGCTGATCGCGCGCCTTTCCGCGGCGCGGCCGAAGATCGCCGATTACCCGTTCACGACGCTGGAGCCGAATCTAGGCGTGGTGACGGTGGGCGACGCGCCGCACGAAGAAAGCTTTGTGGTGGCGGATATACCGGGTCTGATTGAAGGCGCGAGTCAGGGCGCAGGGCTGGGAGTGCAGTTCCTGCGGCATATCGAGCGCACGCGCGTGCTGGTGCATCTGGTGGATGTCTCGGATGGTAGCGGGCGTGAATCGCCGGTGGAGGATTTCAAGGTGATCCAGGCCGAGCTCGCGAACTTCGGCCACGGCCTCGATGAGAAGCCGCTGATCGTGGTTGCGTCGAAGGCAGATGTCGCGAATCCGGAGAAGCTGAAGAAGCTGCAGGCGATGGCGAAGCGGCGCAAGCTGCCGTTCTATTCGATTTCAGCGGTAAGCGGGCAGGGTGTGGATGCGCTGAAGTATGCGATGGCGGATGCGGTGAAGCGGGCGAGAGAAGCGGAGCGGATTGAAGCTGCGGCAGAGCCGACGCCGCTTAACTTCTAGTTCATGGCTCAGCTATCCGCAAGCGTGCATACAAAGCCCGCTCAGCTCTATTGATCGATCCTGGAGCGCGATCAATCTCGCGT
>DASQSP010000050.1:0-26906 GCA_035642355.1 Occallatibacter sp. | reverse complement strand
CAAACGTCTTTGGCATTTGACCCCCTCTGTTGAGCGTTGTTAAACTAAGCATGCGGGGTGGAGCAGCCCGGTAGCTCGTTGGGCTCATAACCCAAAGGTCGCTGGTTCAAATCCAGCCCCCGCAACCATTTAGCAAAATTCAACTGAACAATAACTGAACAGTTGAGCCTAACGCCTTAGGCCGCTTGTTCCGCTATACCCTTTTGACCCCCTTCCATCACCATTTCAACGATCCGGGCGTTGGCCGGGCGCGTCACGTTGAGCATCGAGCTTTGACCATACTTCGTGGTCATGGCGATGTCGGCGTGGCGCATCAACTTCTGTTGCACTTCCAACGGCAACCCGGATTCGGACAGGTTCGCCCGGTAGGTGTGCCGAAAAGCGTGCCAGCCCAGTTTGGGCAGCCCGATCTCCGCGCTACCCGCCGCCTTGTTGAGGTGCCTCTGCCGCATCGTGTCGGTGTGATAGGGCTTGCCGGTGTCGAGGTTGCCGAACAGCCAGCCGTTGACCGGCTGTTCTGCGGCTTGCCACTCCCGCAGCACTCGGACCAACTCAGGATGAAGCGGAAGCTCATCCTCGCTGGCTAGCGTCTTCGTGTTCTCCACATGCCCGTTCACGACCGAACGCCGAATCTGGAGCTTGGCGTTCTCCAGATCGACATCCTCCCACCGCAGCCCCAGGATTTCGCTCACGCGCAATCCCAGGCACATCGCCAGCGTGACCATCACCCGGCAATGATGCGGAACTTTCAGCAGCAGAGCGCGATACTTTGCGACTGGAACCAAAACGATCTTCCGTGTTCTCTTCGAGGCCCCCGGAATCTCGATCAGGCTCATGGGGTTTCTCTGGATGGTCAGATACCGCCAGCGCATCGCACACTCGAACAAACGATGGAAGACGGCTTGGCAAGTCGCCCTCCTACATCCACCAGCGCATTCGCTTGACGGAGCTTGCGCCATCCATCGCTGAGGCGTTTCTGGCCGATCAGATCGGCGTGGGTCACGCCCTCGAAATCGCCAAGCTGCCACAGGCACAGCAGGAAAAAGCGTTTGACGCCGCGTTCCGCACGGTCTGGAATAGCGGCAAAGAATCACGTTTGGTGCTGCCTCTACGCGACTTTACCGCATGGATAGAGCAAAACATCTTGCTCTCGCTCGACTCCGTTCCATTCGATAAAGCCGATGCAACGCTTGTCCCCGAGGCTGGCAGTTGCGCCGAGTGCCCCAAGCGCACAGGCTTCAATACGCTACTCTTCGGAGAACTGAGCCAGCGCGACCAATGCACGGACGCAGCTTGCCTGAATCACAAAATGGGCAAGTTCGTGGAACAGCAGATTGCGGCAAAGCCCAAGCTGGTACAGATCACAACCGTTCACGGAACGCGCGGCGATGGTGCTGTCCTTCCGCGCGGGCGTTACGTTGCGTTGCAACTCACCAACCCGGCGAAGTCGAAACAGCCACTCTCCCCGTACCAGAAGCCATGCAAACACATGGCCGAGGCAATCGTGGTGGACGGCACGGAGCGCGGCCATATCGCTAAGGTATGCGCGGAGCCGAGTTGCACCGTACACTTCGCTAACCGTGCGGACAAAGCACCCGACCCGGCACAACTGGCGAAGGAGCGGCAGCAGCGCCGCAAGGAGCTTGAGAAGCGCAAGCTCGAAACCACCGTGCGGCATCGTCTCTTGGCGGAAGTCCTCAAGAAGGTCTCCGCGCCGATGGAACGCGCCGACCTTGCGGTGGTCGCCACCGCCATGCTCGACAAGACGGAACCGATGCGCCGGGAAGCATTGGCGCGGCGGCACAAGATGGTGGACGGCTCCAGCACAGAAGTCACCTACCCGCAGGTGCAGAAAGGCTTGCAGCGGCTCTTGCGGCAACTGGACGAGTCCGGCCTATCCAAGCTCATCGTTGAAGTAGTCTTACTCGGCAGCGTGGAGTCCGCGTCACAGGATGATGCCGATGTGCTCACTACCACCGCCAAGCGGCATCGCGTCGATGCGGCAAAGGTGCGTACAGCCGTGGAAGCGGAGTATGCCGCCAAGCAAGCGAAGACAGCGGCAAAGCAGAGAAAGACCGCACCCCCGAAGGCGGCGAAGCCCGCAAAAGTGGCATAATCACTACGTTTTTTGAGAGGCGTCCGGCACTGCCGGACGTCTCTCTCTTTTGCCATTTCACTCGGCCCCGGAGACTTATGATTGCCCCACAAGCGCAATGCCCGCCTGCCGTGCGGCTGTCATGAGATCTTTGTCGAGGGTGGCGAGAGGAAGATTTCTCCGCTGCGCCAACTCCAGATACGCCGCATCGTAAGCGGTAAGACGATAGCGCCGCACCAGAGGCAACAGTAATCTCCCATCAATTGGAGGTACAGGCTGCTCTACGTGGATATCGAGAGCGCCAAGCGTTTCCAGAAACGCATCGGCAATCGCCGCGCCGATGCGTCCCTTTCTCTCATTCACCGCCAGCACATTTGCAATCTCGGTCAGCCAAAGCGCGGGCACTTCCGCCCAGGTGTCGGTCAGTACGCCAAGAACGGCACGGCTGTAAGGGGTGGATTCGTCGGCAAAACACCAGCTCATGGCCAGCGAAGCATCCAGCACAAAAGGCATCAGTATTTGTGTCCTTCATGCACCATGCTCTTCAGACCTTCTCCACCGAGCGTAACGCCATATTCTCCGGCAAAACCCAGCATAGCCTCAACAGCTCGGCGCGACTGCTCTTTCCCGGTTTGCTGATCGGAAACCTGCTCTTCCACCAGCGTGCGTACATAGGTTTCAAGTTTCATTCCCCGCGCCGCAGCCTCCGCTGCAAGACGGGCTTCGACCTCGGGTTGCAATTGAATCTGAATCATTGCTTCCGCCCCCTCTCGGGAATACGCCGTTGGAACTGCGATGAATCTATTCTATCGAACACGCACCAGGACTTCTAACACAAAGCGCCCGTCTACCCGCCCTGAACGCGGCTCCTGCCTTCCGGCAGGAGCATCTTGTCTCACCCGACCCGACGGGCTGCCATGCCATAAGACCGCTGATTTGACGGCATTTTCTTCGTCCAGGCATCTTTCCATTCGCGTGGAGCCGCGCTTTGCAGAATCCGCGCATCCCCCTCCGATTCTGCAATGGGCAAGCCCTTAATCCTGTCCTACCTTCGCTCCATGACGTTCGAACGGTGAACGGTTGTGATCTGTACCAGCTTGGGCTTTGCCGCAATCTGCTGTTCCACGAACTTGCCCATTTTGTGATTCAGGCAAGCTGCGTCCGTGCATTGGTCGCGCTGGCTCAGTTCTCCGAAGAGTAGCGTATAGCTTGACTGAGCAGGCTCATTCAGACGGCGAACACATCCTGCAAAACTTCCTTGGGCGCGGTGGACCTCACCTGAGATCGTGAGCGATGAACCGCGATTCCATCCGGCAACTGCTGGCAGAGATTTTTCCTCCGTCAAACCTTCGGAAAGGGCTGCGGATTCAGGGAGGGGATGTCGAGAGCCGCTGGTTCCAGCAGCTCAGGGTCTGTTCCTACCAGACCTTTGACCGTTCGCGATTGCCCAATCGGCAAACATCAAGATCATCGGCTAGATCCGAAGCACCGCATTAGCCGATCTTCCGGCCGACACCGACCGGGGGGCGAATCATGTATAAAGGGTCCCAGAGCGCTTCAGAGTGCTCGAATGATGAAACCAGATTGGGAAGTGTGGAAAGGTGCTGAGAAGTGAGTAGGGTCCGAGTTGAACCCATTTTGTGACCGGATTGTGCCAAGATCTGAAAATGATGACAATCATGACAGATTTGCACTTCACAGAGTCAATAAGTTACGTGGATTGAGATGGTGACGTCGAGCCGCCTCCCGCCGCCTCCGCCAACTCTAAGTTGCTTATTTCCAGCATTTTGCAGATGGCCTGAAACCGCGCACTGACACAAGGCGGATTATTGAGGCACGCCCGAATCGTCGGCCCCTGTTGCGGAGGGCAAGGCGTGCGGTGCGGCAGGAGCAGTGGATTTGCGCACAATGAGCTTGGGATAGACAGTGATAGTGGCGTGATGGGAGAGAGGAATGGCGTCGCGGATGATCCCCAGGAGGTTTGTTGCCGCGACCTGGCCCATGCCCCGCAAGGGCTGATGGATGGTTGTCAGAGGGGGATTGTTAGTGAAGGCGGCCAACACATCGTCAAAGCCGACCACTGAAATATCTTTGGGAACGCGCAAGGCTGCTTCGCGCAGCGCGAGAATCGCTCCGACCGCGGTGAGGTCATTAAAGGCGAAGATGGCGGTGAAAGGCCAATTGGCCTGGAGCAATTGCCGGGTCACCTCCAGGCCCGGACCGGGCCCCGGCTCAAGGCTCTGCAACTGCATCACCAGTTTCGGATCGATGACGATCTCGAGGGCCTTTGCGATGCCCACAATGGCTTGCCAGCGCCGGCTGGTATCCGAGCTCAAGGCCTGGCCCTTGATGAACGCAATGCGCCGGTGTCCAAGCTCCTTGAGATGAGAAAGCGCAAGGTGGGCGGCCTGCTCGTGGTCCAGTTCGATGTTGACCACACCGTCGCGGTGCTCGTGACCGGAGATGGAGACGACCGGGACCGGGAGATCCTCACCGATGGGAGTATCGACGGCAATGATGCCTTCGACGGCGCGAGCCAGCATCATGCGCGGATATTCGCTGAGCAGATTGGGACGGTGCCTGTGGCTAACCACGAAGTAAAAGAAGCCCTCTTTGAGGAGTTCATCCTCGATGCCGCCGAGGACGGCGGTGGAGTAGCCTTCGCTGATCTCGGGGACGATGACGCCGATGGTGTGCGTGCGCTTGAGGCGCAGGCTCTTGGCTACGGAGTTGGCGCTGTAGCCGTAATTTGAGGCAGCCTGGAGAACACGCTGCTGGGTTTCGCGGGCTATGCGATACTTGTCCGCTTCCCCGTTGACGATGCGGGATACCGTGGACGGAGAGAGCCTGAGTACAGCGGAGAGCTCTTTGAGGCTAAGAGATTTGAAGGGTTTTCCGGGCATTGAGCGGCTATCCGGAGATGACCGAACGGCGATTGCGCGTGCACGAAAATGCCGCCGAGTTCATTACTCCGGCGGTGGCAAGCACGCCGAAGTTGAACGGCGCAGAGCAGGGGCAACCGGGGCAAGGAAAACCGGGAAAGTTCCGCTTTGCCTTTTCATTTCTTACACCCATGCTCTTGCCTCGCCTCTCCATGTTCCCGCAGATTGGCAACGTCAGCTCTGGCTCTTGAAACCCGCCAACTGCATGGCCCGGCTGCACTCCGGGTTGCGCATGAACGTGTTCCAGACGAGCCCGGTGCGCAGGTTCTCCGCCATCACCACGGAGATACCCTGATCGATGCCCAGCACATCGGGATCGTACCAATTCGCGGCTGGGTGAAAAGCATCTGCAAACCCATAGTGTCCCCAGGCCTGCTTGCCCCATCGGGAACGCATCGCCTTTAAGACAGAAATGCAATCGGCGGGTAGAAAGGCGAGCGAACCGGCGGCGGCGGAAGGAACGACGGTTCCATCCAGGGGGCCGATAGCGGGCGGTCCGCCCCATGCCGTGTAGCCGCCGGCATAATCTGACGACGTGACGCCCCAGAAGTCTTCGTTGTACCACTGCGGATGCGCCAGGCAGAACGCTTTATGGGCACGCGTGGCGGTTTTTGAATTGGCGTAGTAATCGGCATAGGCATCGCGCTTGTCGCGGAAATCGAACCAGGCCTGCGAATACTGATGCGTGAAGAGCGGATCGTCACCGCTGATGTAGTCGAAGCCGCCGTAGTGGATGGTGGAACGCGTGAAGTTGTTCCAATACTCAGGCGCGATGGAATGCGTGGGCGAACCGATGGCCAGCAGATCGATCATCATCAGCTCGCAGTAGTGATCCCAGCGATTGACGAGGAAACCCGAATCGGGCTGCCAGCCCATGGAGAAGGCTTTACCGCCGTTCAGCATCCAGGGCCAATCGACGCGCTCGTAAATCTGCTGCGCCAGCGATTGGATCTGCGGATCGTCAAAGTACGCGCGCGCCATGAGCATGCCGCAAAGCAGAATCGAAGTGTCGATCGACGATAGTTCCGAGCCGGGGACGCGTTCGCCGGTTTCAATATCGGTGAAGTGATAGAAGAACCCATGCACTTCAGGCATGGTGTTCAGGTGCCACTTGAGCGTGGTCCGCACGCGTTCGACAATTTGTGCGTGGGGCAGAAAGCCGCGATGATCGGCAATACACAAAGCGGTGAGACCGAAGCCGGTGGAGGCGATGCTGGCCATGCGGCGCGGATCGCGGGCGCCATTCAGGTCGTTGCGCGCGCGATCGAGGATCTGGCCGGTGCTGGGGCTGCCTTGTTCCCAGAAAAACATGCATCCATGGCGCTGCAGGTCGTCCAGAAAAGCATCGTCTCCATGAGTAGCCTTCCAAACTTCAGCATCGAGGGCCGCCGCGCGCGGCATAAGCGCGCAGCCCGCGGCGGCCGCTGTGGCCAGCAGCATCTGGCGGCGGCTTATCGTGACTGGAATCCTATTCATTGTGCGTGCTCCGCGACCGCGTTGTCTGCGCTGGAATCTCAATCACCGCCAGACCGTTAACGGGCAGGGCGAGTTGCAAAACTCCGTTGGCAAGCCTGCTGTGTTCGGGAGCGGCCAGCGCCGACGCGCGATTGAGAGCGGCAATCTGCGCCTGGGTGGGATAGCGAGGACTGCCCATGGCACGGTAGGCCGTCATCGGATTGCCGTGTGACTCGTCCACGCGCTGAATTGCAACCATCGCATCCGCGGAAACTCCCTTGAAGGCCAGTCGAACCGCAAGTGGTGCGCCCCGCGCTGCCTTGTCCATGTCTACAAGATTCCACGCCGCCACCACTAGCGTTCCATCCCTGCGGCGCGTGACGAGGAGGTTATCCGCGGGGTTTGCAATGCGCTCGTCGCCCAGTTCATGCAGCAGCGAGAAGTCGTAGAAGCTGGGCTTCCTGATCCGGCCGGCGGCGATGAGTCCGAACCCGCCGTGAAAGGGATCTTCCACCACGCCACCCTCTTCAAAGACATCGTCGAAGGTCCAGAACGACATCATCTTCACTTTGCCATCGCACTGGCTGATGTCCCTGGCCAGCGCGGGCCCCACATACCAGTTATCGCGCGCGTTGAGATCGCCGTAAGAAGGAACGTTCCACTCCGTCCACATCAGCGGCAGCGCCGGCGAGGCCGAGGCGTGAATCTGGTCATCCACCAACTCGATGGCGCGGCAGACGCGGTCGCGCATGGGGATATCCTCGTGCGTGCCAAACATATCTTCAACGCTGTCGTCGGCGTAGCCGTGCGTCGAGACAAAATCAATCGGCACATGCTCGTTCGATACGTGATCGAGAAAGGCGGGAATCCAATGCGCGGCCGCGGTTGCCGGTCCGCCGACACGCAGCCGCGGGCTGACGGCCTTGAGCGCGCGGGCTGTGTGATCGTAGAGTTCGAAATAGGTTTGCTGCTTCGGCTCGCCGGTCCAGAAGTCGATGTTGGGCTCGTTCCACACCTCGAAGTACCATTGCGCCACCTCATCGATCCCATAGCGATCAACCAGATGCCCTGCGAATGCGGTGATCAGGGCGTCCCACTTGGCGTAGTTGCTGGGCGGCGAAACAATCTGCTTGTACCAGAAGGCATGATAGTCCAGCCGCGATGCAAGCGCCTTGGGCATGAAGCTGATTTCGACAAAAGGCCGCACGCCATTCGCCAGCACCCCGTCATAAATCTGATCCACGTAAGACCAGTTGTAGACGGGGTTGCCCTGCGCGTCCTCACTGTAAACGCCGTTCTCTTCGTCGAATATCCCGTGGAAGCGCACATAGCGCATGCCCACCTGATCGTGCACTTCTTTCAGGTCCTTGCGATAATCGTCGCGCAATGCCAGCACCGCGTGCCCTGAGCCGAACGTCTGCTCCCAGAAGTGAGGGAAAGCCGATCCGTTTGCATGAGCATCAATGACGACCTGCTGCGCGGGCGTTGTCTGCCCGGCGCACGGCAGCGCCAGCAACGCCGCGAGGATTATCCAGGCAGCAGAAGGAAGAATAGAAAAGCGGGAAGCAAAAGACATCGACAAGACCCCCAAGGAAATGCAGCGCGGAAATCGCAGGTGGAAATCACCTGAAAAAGAGGGCGCCAGTTTGCCAGCGCCCTCTGCAAGTCAAGTCCGGACCTCGCCTCAGAATACGAAGCGCGCCTGGAAGTCAATCTTTCTCGATCCCAGCGCGGAGCCCGCCTGACTCAGGTTCGAACCCTGAATGCTGGTCGAGAGGCTGCTGGGGTCGATGTTCTCGAGGTTAAAGATGTTGTAGAAGTTGCCCTTGATCTCGATCTTCGCGTTTTCGCCGATGATCTTCGCGTTGGGCAGGCCGAAGGACTTGGTCCCGGTGATATCCACGTTCCTGTAGCCGGGGCCCGGTAACGAGTTGCGGCCAATTCCTGGAGCGGGGATAAAAGCGCTTGCAATCGGGCTGGACGAGGTCGCGTAGGCCGGCGTCAAATCGGGAACCGAAAAGTAGTTGTTAGTAAATGACTTACCGTCCGCGCCTGTATTTGCCGGTGTTGCATTGGCAAAGTTACTGCCGGTTCGAAATGCCTTGTTGCTGGTGCTGGTCCCCGCTCCGCCCAGATAGTGTGGGCGAAGGTTGGCGAATTGGTACTGGCAGGTAGTGCAGTATATCTCGTTAGGGCCGATGTTGTAAGTCGGGGTATATCCGTAGCCGGAGTGCGCGGTGAGGATGCCGCTGAACGACCAGCCATTCACCACCTTGCCAAGCAGGTCATTGCTGTTGGGGACGAGTTTCGGCTGCCAGACGCCGAAGACCTTGAAGGTCTTGTTGAGGTCGAAGTCCGATCGCCCCAGCGTGTACCCGGTGTTGTAGAGATACGCATCGAACGAGTAGGGGCCTGAGTTCGTGTCCTCGCTGTGGCCCCAGGTAAACTGCCCTTCGGCCGAAAACGTGCGCGAGAACTGATGCTTGAAGACGGCAATGAACTGGTTGTCGCTGGACTTGCCCTGGTTGCCGAAGGTGCCGATGCCGTTGATCAGCGGATTGAGCGCGGCGCCATTAATGACGCCGAGGGCGTTGGCGTTGTAGTTGTAAAGCAGGTGCCGTCCGACAGAGCCCAGATAGCTCAGGCTGCCGACTAACCCGTGACCGAAATCGTACTCCGTATCCAGCGACCAGTGCTGTGTGTACTCGGTGGGCAGGTTATTGGTCAACGCGCCCAGGTTTGCGCCCCCCGCGGTGGGCAGGCCGGCGGAGTTAAACGATGTGATGGTGTGCGGGTTTATCGGAAAGCCGAAGAGGTTGGTTGGGCTGGTTGAAACCGCATACAAAATATTCGGGTTGATTGACGTCGGTCCGTTGCTGTTGCCTGGAACGAAGCTGGTTCCTGGCGGGTTGCCGTCGTCGTTGTTGGCGTTGGCAATCTGCTCCTGGTTATAGTTCAGCCCATAACCGCCGCGAACCACCAGCCTGCGGAGGGATACTGGACTCCAGTTGAAGCCGACCTCCGGGCCGAAATTGAACTTCTGCGAGTTCCAGGCGGGAATACCGGTGCGGATAGTTACTCCCGTCAGCAGGGCGCTGCCCTGGCCGAATGTGAGCACGCCCTGATCATTATCCTTATCGGTGAGCGCTCCGAAGTAGGAGTAGCGCAGGCCGCCGGTCAAGGTCAGGTTGGGACGGACCTTCCAGTTGTCCTGGATGAAGAAGCCCCACAGATTTTCGCGGTTGTCGTTGCGATTTCCGCCGGGCAGGCCGGTAGCGGCGTGAAACGGTCCGCCCTCCTGCTCAGGTGCATCGTTCAGGAAGTCCCAGAGGTTGTAGAACGTGTAATTCGGCGCGCCGATGGGATCGTTGAGGTAGGAGAGACGCGTGTACTCGCCGCCAAACTTGATGGTTTGCGCATGCAGCACCTTGGTGGCCACGTCCTTGTAGCCCTGGGTCGACTGATCCAGGTGGCTGCCGATGTTGGCGCCGAAGTTGCCCAGGCCGGCGTTGCCGATGGTGGTGACGTAGTCCGCCGGCAGACCGAACGGGGCCTGCGGGTTGCTGGCGATCTCATCCCAGCGATAGCCGGCGAGGTTGCCGCGGGCTTCATTCACAAAGGTAGGCGAAAAGGTGTGGTTCCACAGCAGCGTGAAGGCGTCGTTGACCTGGTTATGATTGAAGAGGTCGTAGCCGTAGCCCCCGTTGAAGTTTGTGCGGCTCGTTGGGTCATAGTAGATGGTGAAGCTGAGGTGATCCCTGTCGGTCACGACTCCATCCAGACGCCCGTTGTACTGCTGATAGGTGGTCTGCGTGGGGTTGCTGATGGTGTACTCGGCAATGTCTGGGACATCTGAGAGGCCGCCGCCGAGACCGGGATTACTGGCATTTACATAGCTCAGGTCCTGGCTGCCCAGCGGGCCGCTTAGCGGCGAACCGATGTTCAGGCCCTGCCCGGCAATGGTGCGGCAGTTGACACCCTCAACAAGTGCGATCTGCTGGCAGTTTGCGGCGCCGACCACCGTGCCCAGCGCTTGCGCATTGGGGAAGTTAAGATACGTTGACGCAATGCTGCCTGCGGGCGCCAGGGCGGTCAGCGCCGAGGTCGCATAATAGCCGGTGCTGGTAGCGGCAACGTTCTGGGCTTGCCCCTCGTAGTTGAAGAAGTAAAAAATCTTGTCCTTCCAGATAGGTCCGCCGACGCTGCCGCCTAGCTGGTTATAGCGATCTGTATCGCGCAGCAGTCCCCGCTGGTCCGGTGTAAGCTTGACCCCGGTTGGACTGAACCCAATAACAGACGCTGGGCCGTTCCATTTCTGGTAGGCATCAAGGCCCGGGCGAACAATCTGCCAGAAGAAGCTTCCGTGGGTATCGTTGGTGCCGCTTCTGGTGGTGATCTTGGTCAACGCGCCGGAGAAGCGGCCGTCTTCGGCGTCATAGCCGTTGGTGACGATCTTGACGTTGCTGACGCCATCCTCGCTGGGGGTAACGATGGTTGATCCGCCCCAGACTGCGCTCACCGTGCTGACGCCGTCCACCGTGTAGCCATTGCTCTGGAACTGCTGGCCGCCGGCGTTGGCCGAGGCGCCGTTCTCGGTGGCGAAGATGCTGCTCGAATGGCCCAGGTTGCCGCCGCCGCCGGAGGAAGCTCCGGTTTGCGTTCCCGGCGCCTGGAAGCCGCCGCCGCCGCCCGACTGCGCCCCGTCGGACTGAACGCCGGGAGCCAGTTGGGTGAGCTGCGTCACATCGCGCTCGTACGAGGCATATTGCTGGATGTCGCTGGCGGTAATCGTTGCCCCGGTGTCGGCGGTTTCCGTATCAATGGCCGGCGCGCGGGAAGCATCCACGCTCACCGTCTGCACCTGGGATCCAACCTGCAGTTGCACGCTCAGTCCGTTTTCCTGCTCGGGAATCAGATGCAGATGGCTGAGCTGCTTCTTTTCGAATCCCTGTCTTTCAACGACCAATGTGAAGTCATCGGCAGGCAGGGCGTTGAAGTTGAAGATGCCCTTGTCGTCGCTGATACGAACCTGCTTTTCATTGGTTGCGGTGTCGGTCAGGGTCAGGGTTGCGCCGGGAATGACGGCGCTGTGGTATCGGTGACCACACCCTGGATCGAAGTGCGGTACTGAGCCTGGGCCGATGGCATCAGGAAGCACGCCAGGGCGGCAAGCGGCAAAACGGCGCGCAGGCGGGATAAGGCGGATCGCAACCGAGAGCAGCGCCGCGGAGCTTGCATTGACGGTGAAGAAAGGGAACCGAAGCTTGGCAGTTGCATACTGACTCTCCTTAACAAGTGCAATTGAGTCTTTCCGTTGCCGTTTGCTTTCGCGTTGGCACAAACGGTTGCGCTGTGTTGCACAATAACTGCGCAATACTGCCAGAGAGCAGTCGAAGCTGTCAAGGAGTACTCTCCAAGGGGCGTTTTGCCGCCGCGTCTCCGGCCGGCAGGAACGCTCAGGCCAGGTTGAAGCCGCCGCGGAGCAGGCGAAAATGCTCCAGCGCCAGCGCGGTGCGCGAGAGCCACCACGACAGCAGCACCCCATCCACAAGCCGGATATTGGCGCGCCGGACTCCGGGGAATGCCTGCCGATCTCCCTCGCCGAAGGAGTAGGGCTCGCTCGGCAGCAGGACAACTTCCGGCGGTTCCGGCAACGCCAGAGTTCCCGCCGCGGGCACGCCCTCAAGCGAGACGCGGACCCATTTCTTCTCCGTCGCTACCATCACGTTGCGGAATCCGCACTCCGCCAGAAGAGACTCCATATACGTTCCTGAACCGCTCACGATCCACGGATCGCGCCACACCGGAATGAGGGTGGGAAGCCGTCTGACGCCGCGCAGCAGACCGCGGTTGAGGTCGCGGGCCGCTGCGATCCGGTCGCGATATTCCCGAGCCTGTGCCGCGGTTCCCGTAGCTTCGCCGAGCACCATCCAGGCAGCCTCGACCTCATCGAGAGAGTCCGTCTGCGTAACCAGAACGTTGAGGCCCGCGGCTATCAATGCCTCATGCGTCTGCAGCCGGTTCTCGTCCGTGTTGATGATGACCAGATCGGGGCGAAGATCGAGAATGCCGGCGAGGCGCGGATTCTTCGTGCCGCCGATCCGCCGTTTGCTGCTCACCACCGATACGGGATGCAGGCAGTAATCGGTAATGCCGCGGATGGAGTCCTCCAGCCCGAGCATGCACAGCGCTTCGGTGATGGACGGAACGAGACTGACAATGCGCATGATGGATTCGCGATCGTGAAGCGGGTGCTCGAAAGAAGAATCAACTCATTTTAATCGGAGGCAATACCGATAGATCCGGCAATCGAGGACTGTGACTTGGGTGGGAGAGGACAACACCGCTTGCTTGCTGGATCAATAACTGGATCGATAAGCCGTCGAACGGCCTGGCCTTCGCGGCGGCTTGGATGGGTATGAGCTTCACCACGCGCGGGACCACTTTGGACCTGTCTTGCCGTCTGGACGAAGACGAGCGTCGATGCCGGCGTTGACTTCGATGAGCCGGCCAAATAGCCAGATGACATCGGAAAGACGGTTGAGGTACGCGATGATCTCCGGCTCGACGGCGCCGCCGTTCTCGACGAAACGCACAGTATTGCGCTCGGCCCGGCGGCAGACAGTACGGGCAACTTCATAGGCAGCAGACTCGGTGTGGGCGCCGGGTAAGGACCAATCGCCCAGGATGCCCTCGGTGGCTTCGATCTTATGAACGAGACCGGTCAGCATGGCGACATCTTCAACGCCGATCATCGGCGGCTGCTTCCTGCTTTCGGGCGGCGTGGCAAGCGCGGCCCCCAGCCGAAACAGAGTGCGCTGAATCTGCTCGGTCCAGCCTGCAATCTCCTTGTTGGTGCAGATGCTGCGAGCAAAGCCGAGTACGGTGTTCAGTTCGTCGACCGAACCGTAGGTTTCGACGCGAGGGTCGGCCTTGGAGACACGGATGCCGCCGGCCAGGCCAGTCTGTCCTCCGTCGCCGCGTGTGGTTGCGATGCTCATGGTCGTTCTCCTGTAAATGGGTTCGATGCGCCGGCCCAAAACTCTCTTCCATGGTGACATGGAAAGTTGTGCGCGTGCGTGGACGAGGGTATTGCCCGGTGAGCCGCTCGTCCAGGAAGTCTGAGACGCAAGGCGGATGGGGTGAAGGCAATCGAAGCAGATGGACCGAAAGCCAGCGCGGCGAGAGCGGGCCACGCGTCAAAGGGCGATTGTGGTGTATCCTAGAGGAGATCGACGAATCTGATCTGGTCTTTCTTGCTTGTTCCGTCTCACCGCTACTCGCAACCAAAAACCAAATTGCGTTCAGCGGTACATCATCCTCACAAGGAACAAGTCCAATGGAACAAGAGCAAGGTACAGTGAAGTGGTTCAATGACGCCAAGGGTTTCGGCTTTCTGAGCCGCCCCAACGGCGAAGACGTCTTCGTGCATTTCTCCGCGATTCAGAGCGATGGCTTTCGCAGCCTGCAAGAAGGCCAGGCCGTCGTGTTCACCGTGGTCAAGGGCCCCAAGGGCCTTCAGGCCGAGAACGTTCGCATCGCCTGAAGATGGTTGCATCGAGATTAGGGAAGGGCGGTCTCGAAGGCCGCCCCTTTTCTTTTCCGCATCAAAGGAGTCTCTATGAAGAATGCCGTCCCACCCCGCGATAAATACTTTCTCCGCTCGCTGCACCAGGAAATCGACCTTTACGACCGCAAACTCGCCTACTTGACGAAGTTCGAGGTTTTCGCGACAGAAGCGGATCGCGACGAGGCTGAAAAGAAGATGCTGACCAAACGCGCCACACTCGAGAAGAACGCGCGGGCGCTGGCAGCCTCCGGCGTCGAGTTCAGCCCCGCAGACCTTCCCCGGTCGTTCCGTGAGCACGCGGAGGCCGCTCAGAACGCGTAGCCCGCGCTGAGCTACTCCCGCTTTCGCCCTGGCCCGCCGGAGAAGCTGAACGTGGAGAAATGCCGGTTCTCGCCGTTGATCTCCGCGCGCAGCTCGTGCCAAAGCTCGTTGGGAATCTTGAGGAACACCTCGACCACTTTGGGGTCGAACTGCGTGCCGGCGCAGCGTTGAATCTCCGCCTGGGCTTCTTCGAAGCTGCGCGCCTTGCGGTAGGGCCGGTCGCTGGTGATGGCATCCATAGCGTCGGCCACGGCGAAGATGCGCGCCCCGATGGGAATTTCCTCGCCGCGCAACTGGCTCGGATAGCCGTTGCCGTCGAAGTACTCCTGGTGGGTATAGACGATCGCCGCCGCCTCGCTCAGAAACGGAATCTTGCGCAGAATGTGATAGCCCCTCGTGCAGTGGTCGCGCATGATGGTCTCTTCTTCTGGCGTGAGTTTGCCGGGCTTGCGCAGAATCTCGTCGGGGATCGCCATCTTGCCGATGTCGTGCAGAAATGCGCCGCGCGCAATCACCTTGATCTCCGCCGGCGCAATCCCCATGGCCCGCGCCAGCGCGATGGTGTACGCCGTCACCCGCTTCGAGTGGCCCTCGGTCTCTGAGTCCTTCAGGTCCAGCGCGTCGCCCAGCGCCTCCAGCGTCACGTCGTAGGAGTGCTCCAGATCCTCCATCGCCTGGCGCAGCAGCTCGGTGCGCGCCCGCACCACCTGCTCCAGGTTCTGCTGGTAGCTCTGGCTGTCCTTGAGCGCCTGCCGATGCTGCAGGGCGCGATGCACCGTGGCCACCAGGTGATCGCGCTCGAAGGGCTTCAACAGGTAGTCGTAGGCGCCGCGGCGCATCGCGTCGATGGCCACGCTGATGTCGTGAATCGCGCTCACCATCACCACCGGCAGATGCGGATCGGTCGCGTGGATGCGCTCCAGCAGGGCGATCCCATTGCCGTCCTGCATCACGATGTCCGTGAGCACCAGCTCGTAGGACTCCTGATCCAGCAGCTCCATGGCCTGCGATCCGCTGGTGGCCAGCCGCACTTCGTGGCCCAGCCGCTCCAGCGTGGCGCCGATCATGGCGCGCACCGGCGCTTCATCGTCCACCACCAGAATGCGCGCCGTGCGGACGCCCTGCGCGCTCGCTGCGCCGGTTTCAGGCCGCCCCGCGCTGTCTCCACCCGGATGTGCCAGCTTCGATGCCAAGCTCCACTCTCTTCTGCGTGCCGCCGATCCTCAAACCTGCCCGATCTCGGATATCTCTGCTTCGCGGGCGCGCCCACCCCATGTGCCGCGATCGCGCCGGCTGCATGGAGGAGCCCGCCAATTCTGCAGGGTAGGGAGATGAGGGTTGCTAACCAGGGCCCGTTTGGTCTTGCGAGTCGTGTATTTTTGCGCACCGGCAACCTTGCGCATCGTGCGGTTGTACGTCGCACTTAAGCCAGCATAATCCCTCGCGCAAGCCTCGCCATGCCCAGTATCAAAGTGCTCAACCTTGCATGGCGCAAGCCGCGGAGCAATTCCAGGAAACCAAAGTACCGTCTTGTTTCCTGACAGCACACGGCACTCCAGCTTCGCGCCGCCGCCTTCAGGCCTGCGGCTTCTTCAGCGCCCGCCGCGCCGCAGCCCAGCCGTCCTTGACTACCTGCCGCGTCCGCGCCACGGCCAGCGCATCCGCCGGCACGTCGTGCGTAATACACGAACCCGCGCCGATATAGGCGCCGCTGCCAATTTCCAGCGGAGCCACCAGCGTCGAGTCGCTGCCCACAAACGCGCCGTCGCCAATCACCGTCTCGTGCTTGCGCGCGCCGTCGAAGTTGCAGGTAATCACGCCCGCGCCAATGTTCGCGCCCGCGCCCACTTTGGTATCGCCGAGATACGCCAGATGTCCCGCCTTGGCGCCCCGCCCCAGCCGCGTTTTCTTGGTCTCGACAAACGCGCCCAGGTGCGCCTCCTCGCCGACCGTGCATCCCGGCCGCATGTGCGTCATCGGCCCCACGCGCGCGCCGTTCTCAATCACGCCATCGGTCAGTACACAGCCGGGCAGCACCACCACCCGCTCGCCGAGCGTACAGTTTTCAATCACGCAGTAGGAACGCACCCGCGCGCCCGCGCCCACCCGCGTCGTGCCCAGCAACTGTACAAACGGTTCAATCACCGCGTCCGCCGCAACCTCCACATCGGCATCGATCACGCAGGTCTCCGGCCGGTAGATGGTCACGCCGGCCGCCATCAAATTACCCGCCTTGGCCGCGCGCAGGGTCGCGTCCAGCGCCGCAAGATCGGCCAGCGTCCCGGCCCGCAGCAGCTCGGTCCGGTCGAACAGCTCCATCGTCGCCACCGCTTTGCTGCCGGGCGGCATTTCAGCCGCGCAAAGCACGGGAGCCGCGCTCGATGCTTCCAGCTCCGCAATGCAAAAAATCCCCACGCCCGCTCCCAGCAACGTGGACGCCGTGCCGCCCGCGGCATGCGCGCGCACCAGCCCGCGCAGCGTCTCGGCCCGCAGCAGCGGCAGATCGCAGGGCAGCAGCAGCACGTCGTCAAACTCTGCCAGCGTCGCGTCCAGGTCCGCCGCTTTCACCGCGCGTCCGCCGGCCGCGGCCGCTACCTGCTCCGCATCTGAATCCACCACCAGCAGCACATCGGCCAGCACATCGGCCGCAATCTGCGCCGCCAGCATTGCCGCATGGCGCGCCAGCGGCCTTCCGCCCACTGCGTGCAAGCCCTTCGCGCGCCGCGAGTGAAACGCCGCCCCATCTTCAGCCGCCAAAACCGCGACGGCCAGCTTGCGCTGGCCGCCGACTTTCACCTTGCTCACTACTTCGTCTCCTGCGCGGGCCTCGGGATCGTGATGTCCACCGCGTGGATCTCGCCCAGCTTCAGCTCATCCAGGCCCGGCTTGATCTCCGGTCCGTTGCCCACCACCAGCACCGCCAGCTTGTCCGGGTGGATGTACTTCTTCGCCACCCCGGTCACGTCGGCCAGCGTCACCTTCTCGATGGCCGCCTTGTAGGTCTCGAGATAGTCCGCCGGATAGCCGTAGAACTCGAGGCGCACTCTCTCCGCCAGCACCTTTTCCCGCGAGTCGTACTGGAAGAGGAACGAACTCAGGATGTCATTCTTGGCCCGTTTCAGTTCCGTCTCGGTAAAGGGTTCCGTGGTCAGATCGGAGATCTGCCGCAGCGCCTCGAGCGTGGCATCCACGGTCGACGCGCTCTTGGTCAACACCACTACGCGGAAGGTGGCTGGATGGTCATAGCTGGAGCCGTAACCGCCGCCCACCGCGTAGGCCAGGCCGCGCTCGGTGCGGATCTTCTGGAACAGCCGGCTGCCGAAGCCGCCGCCCAGAATCTCGTTCATCACCGACAGCGCCGGTACATCGGGATTGTGCCGGTCCGTGCCCAGCCCCACAATCTCGATGTTCGACTGGTTCACATCGTGCTTGTCCACGAAGTACAAGCCCGGCGTGGGATCGTGGAAGGCGTCGTGCCGCGGAGGCAGCGGTTTCACCGGCGGCAGCGCATCGAAGGTCGCGCGCAGCCTGGCCTCCATCGCCGTGGAGTCAAAGTCGCCGCTGATGCTCACGATCAGCTTGCCCTTCAGCGAGCGGTCGTGCCACGCGTTCAGGTCGGCCACCGTCACGGCGCCAACCGTGGCCAGCTCCGGCTGCCGCGCATACGGACTGTCCGCGCCGTACACCAGCTTCACCGATTCACGGCCCGCGATCCCGCCCTCGTCGTCGTTGCGGCGCACAATGCCGCTCGCCGCCTGCTGCTTGGCCAGTTGCAGTTTCTCATCGCTGAACTTGGGATGGAACAGCAGGTCCATCGCCAGGTCGTACACCTGATCCGAGTCGCCCTTCAGCGAGTTCCACGAGAGATCCGTCGAGTCGTCGTCGCCGCCCGTCTCAATGTGCGCCGCCCGGGCCTCCAGAAAATCGTCCATTGCGTCGCCGTTCATCTTCTCGCTGCCGCTGGTGCGCCACGCCTCCCCGTAGAGCTCGATCATGCCGGCCTTCGCCGCCTGCTCGTCGCGCGAGCCCCCCGGTATCAGCACCGATCCGTTGATGAACGGCAGCTCGTGATCCTCCTGCAGGAAGATCACAATTCCGTTCCTGAGCTCGATCCGCGTGGGCTGGTGCGGATGAAACGCGTGCAGCGGGGGCGTGGGAATCTTCTCCCACGGCTTCTCCTGCGCCGCGGCGCTCATCGGCATCAGCAGCGCACACGCCGCCGCCACCGCTATCGTCATCCTCATCGCAATCTTCCCTTCGGCACGAAACTGACCACTGAACACTGACCACTGATCTCTGCGCATCATTCCGCGCCTCCATTCCTGGGGTTCGCTGCCGCTGCCGTCACAATCTCGGCGGTGGTGCGATTCGAATCCACAAAAACCTCATTGGCCACGCGGCGAATATCCGCCTTGGTCACCTTGTCCACGCGGTCCAGTTGCAGGAACAGTTGCCGCCAGTCTCCGTAGCGCGTCTGGTACTCGGCCAGCGCGTTCGCCAGCCCCTGGTTGTTGGCCAGACCGCGCAGCAGGTCGGCCTTGGCGCGTGTCTTGTACATCTCCAGTTCGGCGTCGGTCACGTCGGCCGTCTTCAGCTTATCGATCTCCTTGTGGATCGCCGTGCGCATCTCGTCCGGCGTGTGGCCCGGCAGCGGCACCGCATAGAACGCGAACAGGCTAGGGTACTTGTCGCCGGGGAAGGGACTGAAGCCCTGCGCCGCGGCTGCAATCTGCTGCTCCTCCACCAGGCTGCGATACATCCGCGACACCCGCCCGTTCGACATGATGTCCTGGATCGCGTCGTACACCGCATCGTCCGGACTGCGGTAGCTCGGCCGGTGATAGCCCTCGATGTAGAACGGCTGCGTCTGCTCGCGAATAATCACCGACTTCTCCGCGAACTGCTTCGGCTCCACCGTCGTCAACTCTTCCGGCTTCGGTCCGCCCGGCACCTTGCTGAAGTACCTCTCCAGCATCGGCATCACCTCGGCGGCCTTCACATCGCCGACCACCACCTCCACGATGTTCGATCCCACGTAATACTTCCTGTGGAACGCCATCGCCTCGGTCGCGTTGATCTGGCTCACCTCGCTCGGCCAGCCAATGCCGCTGCGGCCATAGTTGTGCGCCACATAGGCCGTCGCCAGAAACTGCTCCACAAGCCGCCCGACGGGATTCGAGTCGGTGCGCATGCGCCGCTCCTCATTCACCACATCGCGCTCCTTGTAGAACTCGCGCGGCACCGTGTCGCTCAGCCGTCCGCTCTCCAGCCACGCCCACAGCTCCAGCTTGTTCTCCGGCATCGACCAGAAGTACTCCGTATTGTCGAGTCCCGTCTCCGCATTCAGCCCGGCCGCGCCATTCTGCTGCGCCACTTCGGTAAACTCGTTCGGCACAACGTACTTGTGCGCCTCGGCCTGCGCCTCGATAAACGCCTTGTGCAGCGCCGCCAGCTTCTCCGGGTCGCGCCCCACCGGCTTCAGATACTCGGCCTCGTAAGCGTCGTTGGCCTTCTCCACCTTCTCCAGCGCAATCTTTTCGTCGGGATAGTCGTTGGTGCCGATCTGGCTCGTTCCCTTGAACGCCAGATGCTCGAACATGTGCGCCAGGCCGCTCTCGCCGCTGGGGTCGTCCACGTCGCCCGCATCGATATAGGTGGTGTAGCTGAAGACCGGCGCCTCCGGCCGCTCGCATACCAGCAGCGTGAGCCCATTGGGCAACACCTTGGTTGTGATTCTCTGCTCGAAACTCTTCAGGTCCTGACCCTGCGCGCCCCGCGCGGCCATTGCCGCCAGCGCCACTGCCACAGTGCATCTCCACAACGAGGAAAACGCTTTGCTTCGCATTCCTGCTCCTTGGCGTGGCGCCAGCACATCGCGCCTCGCACTCTACCAAGCTATTGCCCCAGCGCGGGGCCGTCAATCTCCGAACGCCAATGAACCGCCGGCCCCATGTCTGCGTATAGTCGGAGACGAGTGAGGGAATCATGCGTCGCTGGGTCCTCCGCGCTTTTGTTTCGCTGGTCGTTTTCTTCGTGGTCGCCTGCGGCGTCGTCTGGCTGCTCGAGTTCTATCCCCGCCACGACTCCCATCCGCCCCTCCGGCTCGCCCAGGACACGCTGGCCATCCAGCACGCCCGCATCTACACCGCCCCCGGCGAGCCGCCCATCCCCGACGGCACAATCCTGGTCCGCGACGGCATCATCGCCGCCGTCGGCCCCAATATCGAAATCCCCGCCGGCGCCACCATCGTCCCCTGCAACGGCTGCGTCGTCACCGCCGGCTTCTGGAACGCACACGTCCACTTCACCGAGCGCAAATGGTCGATGGCCCAGTGGAAGCCCGCCGCCACGCTCAATCCCCAGCTCGCGGACATGTTCCTCTCCCGCGGCTTCACCACCGTCGTCGACCTTGGCTCCAACCCCGCGGACACCTTCTCCATCCGCCGCCGCATCGAGCGGGGCGAACTCACCGGCCCCTACATCTACACCGCCGGCCGGGCGCTCTATCCGCCCCACGGCGCACCGTACTACCTGCGCGAGTCCTTGCCCTGGTGGCTGGTCGCCGCGCTGCCGCAGCCGGCAACGCCCGCGCAGGCCCGCCGCATCGTCCGCGCTAACCTAGCCTCCGGCGCGGACGTCACCAAGCTCTTCACAGGCTCCTGGGTCGCGCGCGGCCATGTGCTGCCCATGCCGCTTGATGTCGCCAAAGCCGCCGTCGAAGCCAGCCACCTCAACGGCACAATCGTCTTTGCCCACCCCTCCAATCTCGCCGGCGTCCGCGTCGCCATCGACAGCGGCGTCGACATCCTCGCCCACGCCGCCGACGACACCGACGGTGTCGACGATGCGCTCCTTTCCAATGCCATCCACAAAAACACGGCCATGATCCCCACCCTCAAGATGTTCGCGACCACCGTCACCCCCGATCCGCGCTATATGGATCCGATCTGCGCCGAGGTCCATCAATTTCACCAGCTCGGCGGCCAGCTCATCTTCGGCACGGACGTGGGTTACATGACCGACTACTCCACCGGCGGCGAGTTCGTCGAGCTCGGTAAAAGCGGCCTCGACTGGCAGGACATTCTCGCCATGCTCACCACCAACCCCGCGCAGCGCCTCGGCGTCTCATCGAGCAAGGGCACCATCACCCCCGGCAAGCTCGCCGACCTCACCATCCTCTCCGCCGACCCCTCAGAAAACCTCACCAACTTCGCCCGCGTGCAGGCCGTAGTCCGCAGCGGCCGTGTCGTCTGGCAAAGATAAAGACGAGGTTGCTGAGTAGGTCGAGCTTTTCATCGCAAGTAAAATTGAGGAGTGAATGAAAAGTCTATGAAGCGAGATGCTCTCAAAACTGCCTTAGTTAGACTCAAGGCCGAAGAGGAGAGGTTTCGTTATCTAGTCACAGGCAATAAGACTTCTCCTGAATATCGAAAAGAGGCTTCAGCCAAATTGGAGGATATTCGCCGGAGAATTTACCAACTATCGACCGAGCTAGCGGATTTGAACAGCGCAGCGCAATAGCTGTGAAACCGACACACCGGCCAAAGGGAAGTGCCGTGCCCCTGCCTTATACTGGAACTTGCGTCACGAAGGTCTCTTCAGCCTCACGGCGTCGCACTTCCGGAGGTTTATCCCAGCCTTGAACGCAAACCAAAACCAGAAAAGAATCCGCTCCACCACCGTCATCTGCGTGCGCCGCAACGGCCAGGTCGTCATGGCCGCCGATGGCCAGGTCACGCTCGGCGATCACGTCCTCAAGCACTCCGCCAAAAAAATCCGCCGCCTCTATCAGGAGAAGATCCTCGCCGGGTTCGCCGGCTCCACCGCGGACGCATTCTCGCTCTTCGCGCGCTTCGAGTCCAAGCTCGAGCAGTTCGCCGGCAACCTCAACCGCTCCGCCGTCGAGCTCGCCAAGGATTGGCGCACCGACAAAATGCTGCGCAACCTTGAAGCTCTGCTCGTCGTCGCCGACGCCGGCCAGACTTTTCTCATCTCGGGCTCCGGTGATGTCATCGATCCCGACGAGCCCATCGCCGCCATCGGCTCCGGCGGCAGCTACGCCACCGCCGCCGCCCGCGCCCTTATGGAGAACACCGACCTCAGCGCCCGCGCAATCGCCGAAAAGGCCATGAAGATCGCCGGCGACATCTGCATCTACACCAACGACCACGTCACCATCGAGGAATTGAAGAGCTAGCAACCGGCCGCAAAGAGATAGAACCATCCGCATCTGCGGTTTTGAAAGGGCACGGCTTCAGCCGTGCCGCAAGGCACAGGAAAGACGGCGGACTTTAGCCCCTGAGGGAAGTTGCTTTCAGCAAGGGAGATTCGATGAGCACTACAAGCATCGGAAAGCAGAACGTGGGCCGAATCGCCGAGCGAGTTGTTGCTAATGAGCTGGAGTTCCGGGGATACCGTGTTAGCGACCTTAATAAGGATGGCATCTCGCCCAATGTTGATTTATTGGCTGTAAAGGACGGAATTCCATGGCAAATCCAGGTCAAGGGCGCCTCTTATAGCGGATGGTGGGTCAACTATGGTGTGTGTGACCAGGAGATTATCAACGGGTCAAGAAGGATGTTTAATCGAGCGAATAGCCCTCTACGGGCGCAGATTGTGGTGCTGGTCTGCGTAAAATCGCCCAAGGATTACCGCTGCGTGGTTCTGCCGGTCAATGCGGCAGAGGATGCAGCCCAGCTTAATCTCGATTATGCATATCGCGAACCCAATAAGGACGGTTCAGCAAAAGTTCCGAACAAAGTTTACGTGAATCTACGTTATGTTCCCAACACAAAGGATGCCAAGCGAAAGATGCGAATGATGAAGGAGCAAGAATTCATCAATCGATTTATTGACGACGAACAGAACGCGGGTGCAGATTTGTGGGATTTTGACGTTTTGACGAAGGGATTTGCGGGAGTTCAGCAGAAAATTGAGTAATTCACTCTTCCCTCAGGGGCTAAAGCCCTGACAGTTTTTTACGACACACTCGGCACGGCTAAAGCCGTGCCCTTTCAAAGCTAAGAACGAAACCAGCAATTGAACAGAACGAAGTAACGAACGGAACCAACAAAAAATGGCCATCTATCTCCCCGCATCCGCCGAAGAACAGGACCTCGCGCTCGACGAGCTCACCCCGCGCGAGATCGTCGCCGAGCTCGACAAACACGTCGTCGGCCAAAAAGCCGCCAAGCGCGCCGTGGCCATCGCGCTGCGCAATCGCCAGCGCCGCCAAAAGCTGCCGCCCGACCTCGCCGACGACATCATGCCCAAGAACATCATCATGATCGGGCCCACCGGCGTGGGCAAAACCGAGATCGCGCGCCGCCTGGCCAAGCTCACCAACTCGCCATTTATCAAGGTCGAGGCGTCCAAGTTCACTGAGGTCGGCTACGTCGGCCGCGATGTCGAATCCATGATCCGCGACCTGGTCGAGTTCGCCATCGACATGGTTCGCGAAGAGCGCCTGGAAGAAGTCGAAGACCGCGCCGAGATGAACGCCGAGGAGCGCCTTCTCGACGTGCTGCTGCCTCCGCCGCCCGCCGCGCCGCAGGGCCAGGAGGGCCAGCTCAAGCTGCCCGAGGCCGATTCGCATCAGCGCTCCAGGGAAAAGTTGCGTCAGCAATTCCGCGAAGGCAAACTCGACGACCGCATGGTCGAGCTCGACGTGCGCGAGCGCGGCATGCCGCAGTTCGGCATCATCTCCAACCAGAATCCTGAAGACATGGAGATGAACCTCAAGGACATCCTGCCCGGCCTCTTCGGCGGCGGCACCAAGAAGCGCAAGATGAAAGTCACCGACGCCTTCGACTACCTGGTGCAGGAAGAAGAGGGCCGCCTCATCGACATGGATCAGGTCAACCGCGTCGCCGTCGAGCGCACCGAATCCAGCGGCATTATTTTTCTCGACGAAATCGACAAGATCGCCGGCCGCGAGGGCAGTCACGGGCCCGATGTCTCGCGCGAGGGCGTGCAGCGCGACATTCTGCCCATCGTCGAAGGCACCACCGTCAACACCCGCTACGGCATGGTGCGCACCGACCACATCCTCTTCATCGCCGCCGGCGCATTCCACGTCTCCAAGCCATCCGACCTCATCCCCGAGCTGCAAGGGCGCTTCCCCCTGCGCGTCGAGCTGAAATCCCTCACCGTCGAGGACTTCCTCCGCATCCTCACCGAGCCCAAGTCCTCGCTCACCAAGCAATACACTGCGCTGCTTGAGACCGAAGGCGTCCGCCTCGAGTTCGAGCCTGAGGCCCTGCGCGAGATGGCCGAGTTCGCCTTCAAGGTGAATGAGGCCACGGAGAACATAGGCGCGCGCCGCCTCCACACCATCATGGAGAAGGTGCTCGAAGACGTCAGCTTCCTCGCGCCCGACGTGGCCCGCCGCGCTCCCGAAGGCGAACAAGCCGCCGCCCTCTCTGAGGCCATCAAGTCCGAGTCATCCACGCCGCTCCCTTATCAGGAGCGCATGACCGCCTCCGGCCCCGAAAAAGTCTTCACCATCACCTCGCCCTACGTCCAGCAAATGGTCGCCACCATCGTGAAGGATCAAGACCTCAGCCGCTACATTCTCTGATCACCTGCTTCGCGCAGAATCCGCGGTTGTCTTTTGCGATGCGTCCATCCGCACGAAAATGGGTGCCCCAGGTCTCGCTTCTGAGACCTGGGAAAGCACGAATCCCGTGTCAGGGCACGACTTCAGTCGTGCCGAATGCCTACAAATTTTCGTGAAGGGTACGGGCTTCAGCCCGTACATTAAGATGCAGTAGTAGAGCAGGGCTTTAGCCCCCGAGGGATGTCCGTCTTCACCAAATGCGGTAGCATCGTAGTCAAATCGCGAGGCACATCATGGGCATCCTCTTCGTCCTGATCTTCTACGCAATTGCTCTGTCCATCGCCGCCGCGATAGGCTCCGCCATCCTCGCAGCGATCGCGTGGCGGCTTACGCGAAATGCACCGTCCCAGCGCAGGCGCGCGATCATCGTTTCGGCAATCTTCCCCTTCGCGTGTGTTGCCTTCGCCGGAGTTTGGTTCATCTGCTACGCCGTAATCAACTACACCGTCTTCCATCGCGACCCCGGCCTCGGCGATGGCTGGGACACACCGCTCCCAAACGGCTATGCCCTGATGATGATCGACACAACGGATCAGGGAACCGTCTACAACCCCAAAACGCAAGGGGGCTGGGATTCGGTAGGCAGCCAGAATGACACGGAGTTTGGGGTCCGGCAACTGCAGGTCTCAGGGAATCGTATCTTCGGCGCGCGCGACAGCGGCTACTTCGCCCGCATCGGGCAAGACTCAACGGCCGTCGATACCTACTTCGAAGTAAACACGGACACAGGCGTCTCGGTCGAATTCAAGACACTCGGCGAACTGCGCCAACACTCCGCCGCCGAAGGAGCCACACTCAACCTCCGCGAGTTCCAATCCGTTTTCTCCGACTACCGAACCACATGGTTCGACTACCTCGCAGGCTCAATTCTGTTCCTGGTTCCCGCCGTATCTTTCCTATTTTTGGCGCGTAGTGTCTGGCGCATCCGGCAGCAGGGCCATTTTCCTCAAACTGCTACCAACCCAGCACTGCCACAATAGCCGAAGCTCACCTCCCCGGAGCGCTCACCGCCGTCGTCTCCAACTTCCGCAAACTCCCCAGCATCTCCTTCAACGCCGCCTTCCCAATCTCCTGTTCAAACCCCCGTTGCAGCTTGTCGAACGCGCCAATCACGCGCATGGCCGTGTGCTGGATGGTTTGTGGATGGTCTGGCCATGTCGGAGCTTGAGTTCTAGCGCGGGTGAGTACTTCGCATGGCTACTCGACGACGCCGGTGGCGTTGTAAAGATTGCGGTACCTGGGGTTCGGATCGATAGGGCTTGGGCCAACGCCAAAAGCGATGCGTTTGCCGTTGCGCAGCAGCTCGAACTCTGGAGCCTTGCCTGCGACAAAGGGCGCTTCGACGTCGTGACTTCCAGCCGGAAGTTCCTTGGTCGTACTCTTGTCGCCGCTCCGCACCACCAACGTCGCTGGAGCCGTCAGATTCGCAGTAACGTAGATTCTGTCGGCAGCAGGACCGTAGACGTGGGCGACAGGCGGGGTGCGCGCGGCGACCTTCAGCGGCTGTGTGCGGTAGAAGTAGAATACCTCGTCTTTCGTGATGGCCGGGGGCACGCCATCCTTGTACGCACGGACAAAATAGCTCACGAGATCCGACATTCCGGCGTGGCTGTGGAAGTAGCCCGTGGTTTCGGACGGAATATGCGAGGCGTCGATGTGGTTGGCGTTGGGGTAGCGGTTAGGGTCGTCTATCGGGCTGATATACGAGCCCTCAACGAAGTCGTTCCAGGTAATGATTTCCACCCACTCGGCATGGCCTTCGATGGCCGCCTGCCAGAGGCGGCGCATACCGGCCGCTCCGCTGTACTCGTAGTAGCGGTTGGCGTTCGAACCCCAGAACTGCGGGCAGACCGGCGCCATGTAGAGCTTGCCCGCCGCATGCAGAGCGTGCGCATAAGCCAGGCT
>DASQSP010000049.1:0-5225 GCA_035642355.1 Occallatibacter sp. | reverse complement strand
TTGAGACATTGCGCGGGCAGTGTGTCGCGCGGCGGGTTGGGTTGCTGTGGGCGTCATGGTTCAAGGATAGACAGATCGCGGAAATAATGCGCAAAGGGATGTGGCCTGGATTGTTGGGGATAGAGAAAGTGGGGGTTGACAAGGCGGCCGGGACGATTGGGGTTTGTGGTTTCCCACCCAGGGTCGTTGTTTCTCAGGTATTGATTTCCCAGGTCTTCCGCCGCGGCGGACGAGATCTCTACCCCAGCGACGAAGACCTGTCGCCGGGGATCCCGGACCTGGGGCACCCGGCAAAGTTATTTTGTTGTTGATTTTGATAAGTGATTTTTATCGCCCTGCTCCGATCAGATCGACTGCACCGGCACCAGGGTGAGATCGTCCACGAGGCCCACTTCCTTTTGCACAAAGGGCTCGCCATATTTCACGCCGGCCAGCAGCCCGTAGTGCCGCGCTTCGGCAAACGTGCGCTCGCGAATCTCCTCCTCGGCGACAAAGAGACCACTGCCCGCTAGCTGATTGCCGTACTGCGACCGGTAGGCCATGAGCGCCGCATGACGCTGCTCGATAAACGGCGTGATATCGACGATGAAGCTGGGCCGCACGTCGGCATAGAGGCTGGCGTAGACAATTTTGAATGGACGGTGCGGCGGCAGGCCCGTTTCAATCTTTGAAAGGCCGGCCAGAAAGCACGCCTCATACCCCAGCGTCGCAACCATCGAGTGATCCGGATGCCGAGCCTGCCAATAGGGAAGGATCACGACGCGCGGTCTGATCTGACGCAGGACGGTGACAATTTTGATGCGATTATCGAGGGTATTTTCTACCGCCCCGTCGGGCAGGTCAAGCGCCCGGCGCCAGCCCACACCCAGCAGCCGCGCGGCTTCCGCGGCTTCGCGACCGCGATCCCCAGCGGTGCCGCGTGTCCCGGCCTCGCCCTGGGTCAGATCGAGAATGGCGGTGCGAAGTCCCCGCGCGGCCATGCGCAGCAGGGTGCCCCCGCAGGTCTGCTCGACATCGTCACGATGCGCGGCGATGGCCAGCACGTCAGCCGGAAAAGCATCGGGTGTGCCCGCCTGCGGAACCATCAGTACACGGTGTTGCCGGCGTCGGTGGGTGCGTCCAGGAAGGCTACGTCCCAGGCCGTGCCGGTCACCTCCACGAACTGATTGTTGATCGACGTGCCATTCGTGGTGCTGAAGATGTACACCTGCCCGCCCTCGGCCACGTAGACCTTGTGCAACGTGGTCACCGCCGCAATGCCCGTGGCATCGCCGACATACGGCTCGAGCAGAGTAACGGAATTGCTGGCCGTGTTGTACATGGTGAGGCAGCCGTAAGGCAGGCCCTTGGCAAATCGCTCGCCATTGTCGCACTTGGTCATGCCGATCCACAGCGTGTTGTCGTCGGCTTGAATGATCCGGCTCGGACCGTTTGGGATGCCGTCGCTGATGGAAGCGGTGCTGGTAACGGAGTTATTGTTCAGGTTCAACACGGTCAGGTTGCCGGTATACAGCCCGTCCGAGAGCGGTTGTTGTCCCACCACGTACATGGTGGACGAGGTAACCAGCGCGTTGCTGGCCCCGCCGGGGATAGGAATCGTGGTCAGACTGCCGGTGGACGGCAGCGTGCCGGACTGCTGGCCTTCGGTCAGAATCAGCGGGCCAACCGGCAACACCGAAACCGAAGCCACACTGCCCCCGCACTCGGGGCCGCAGTTGAGAATATAGGCCGTGCCGCCGTCGGAGGAGAAGACTGCCTTCACGGGCCGGTCGAAGGCCAGTGGCGCGCCGTAGGGAGTACCCGTTGCGTCGATGTTGTCCGGGCTCTGCGCCTGATAGAGGCACCAGGATGGCGCATTTTGCGGCTCGCAATCCTGGGCTGCCCTGGGCCAGGAGGCGACGCCGCCGGAGTAGGCGATGGACTGCGCGGCGGTAAGCACACGCGCGTAATAGATGTAGTTGGAATTCTCCACGAAGGCCAGCGCAACCGAACCGCCGGGATTCACGCTGACCCGGTACACTCCCGGCAGCCCGAAGGAGATCGACGATCCCGAAGACGGATTCGAGATCGTCATCAAATGGGCAGCCTGATTCGCGCCAACCAGGTAGGCCTGGTTCCGTGTCAAATAGATGCTCGAATAGGTTCCCGCAAGTCCCCTTGCTCCGGCGCTCGTCTCCCTGTCGTAGTTCACCAGGCTGTAGCTGCCGTCACCGGAACCATATATCCCGCCGAGCCGTTCCTCCGGCATGTTCTGGATAGAGACGGGCAGCGCGCCCGAGAATCCGCTGACCGAGAAGGTCACCGTGGTGCTGTTGAACTTGTAGCGGCTGTCGTTTTGAGCGTCCACGATCTGCAGGGCTCCCCTGCTAAGCGCGCTGGGATTCTGGATGGCGATCATGACGCGAAAGGGAAGGCCGCTCGGCGGCAGCACGCGCCCGGCAAAGTAGGTTGTCTTGCCACATCCCGCCAGCGCGACGGCGATTCCCAGTGCTCCAGCAGCACTCAGCCAAAGACTTCTCTTCTTCAAAATCCATTACCTCGGTGGAAAGCGCGGAGCATGCCGCAGCCGTAACATGACGAATCAGACCAATCAATTGTGGTGGCCGGATCGCCGGGGACACCCCAGAATGCGCGCTCCGAACCCCGTCCCACGGTATATTTGACTCCCGAAGTATAACAAAGCAACCCGCTGGCTGGCGCTGGCCGAACCCTTGGCTTAGCATGGCAAATGCATGTCTACTTTCGCCGACATCTTCGCCGACCGGCCCGTGCTTGCCGATGGGGCAATGGGTACCGTTCTTTACGCCCGCGGTATCTTCATCAACCGCTGCTACGACGAGTTGAACCTCTCCGACCCCAACCTGATCCTGGCCGTCCATGAGGAGTATCTACAGGCCGGTGCGGAGATTCTCGAAACCAATACCTTCGGCGCCAACCGCTTTCGGCTGGGCCGCCACGGTTTGGAATCCCAGGTAGCCGCGATCAACTTGGCCGGGGTGCGGCTGGCCCGCCAGGCAGTGGATCGTTTGCGCGACAAGCAGGCCGGCACGGCCTGGGTCGCCGGAGCCGTCGGTCCCCTGGGAGTGCGTCTCGAGCCGCTGGGCAAGACCGGACTCGACGAGGCCCGTGCGGCGTTTGCCGAGCAGATTGAGGCACTGGTGTCGGCGGGCATCGACCTGCTGGTGGTGGAAACCATGCCTGCCCTCAACGAGGCCCGCGAGGCCCTGGCCGCCGCGCGGCAAACCGCCCCTGACCTGCCGGTGCTGGTCATGGTCACGGTCGACGACGACGGCAACTGCCTCGACGGCTCCTCGCCCCAGCAGGCCGCCGCACTGCTTACCGAGTGGGGCGCGGGAGCCATCGGCGTCAATTGCTCTACCGGTCCCTCCACGGTGCTGACTGCCGTCGAATCCATGCGCCGGGCAACCACCGTCCCCATCGCCGCCATGCCCAACGCCGGCATGCCCCGTGCCGTGGATGGGCGCAATATCTATCTGTGCTCGCCGGAGTTCATGGCCGGCTTTGCGCGCAAGGCCATCGCTGCCGGCGCACAGATTGTGGGCGGCTGCTGCGGCACCACCCCGCATCACATCCGCGCCATGCGCTCCGCCATGCGCGCGCTCGATGCGCAGGCGCGCGTCAGCGAAGGCGGCGCGGCAGTCGCGCCGTCCGCTGAAACACCCCCCGCGCCGCTGGGCCAGCGCTCCCACGTCGGCGCGCTGCTGGCCGAGCGCACGTTCATCGCCATGGTCGAGATCGTGCCGCCGCGCGGCATCAACTGCGTGCAGGAAATCGAGGATGCGCAGCTTCTTTCCCAACTCGGCGTCCACGCCATCAATGTGCCGGACTCCCCGCGCGCCTCCGCGCGCATGAGCGCGCAGAGCCTCTGCATCCAGATTCAGCAGCACACCGGCATTGAAACCGTGCTGCACTACACCTGCCGCGACCGCAATATCCTCGGCATCCAGTCGGACCTGCTGGGGGCTTCCTCGCTGGGCCTGCACAATATCTTCTGCCTCACCGGCGATCCGCCCAAGCTGGGGAACTATCCCGACGCAACCGCTGTGTTCGATGTCGATTCCATCGGGCTCGTGAATCTGGTGCGCCAGCTCAACCACGGTCTCGACATCGGCAAGAACTCGATCGGCGCCTCCACCAACTTCACCATCGGCGTGACGGCCAACCCCGGCGCGCCGGACATGGACGACGAGCTGCGCCGCTTCGCCTTCAAAGTGGAGGCGGGGGCCGAGTACGCGATCACGCAGCCGGTCTTTGAGCGCCGCCTCCTCGAACAGTTCCTGCGCCGCGTCGAGCAATTTCGCATTCCCGTCATCGCCGGCGTGTGGCCGCTCACCAGCCTGCGCAACGCCGAGTTCATGAAGAACGATCTGCGCATCTCCATGCCCGAAGAGATACTGCTGCGAATGGCTCTCGCCGATACTCCGGATGCCGCGCGCCGCGAGGGCATCAGGATCGCGCAGGAGATGCTGGCTGCCGTGCGTCCCCATGTGCATGGCGTGCAGGTCAGCGCGCCCTTTGGCCGCTACGCTGCCGCGGCCGAGGTGATTGCCAGTGTGCTGCCGGCCAGCGCCAAGACCCAGAAATCTGCAACGGAGTAAGCCCCATGCCGTCATTTGAAGATTCGCTCAGGAAACTCGAAGCCATCGTCGAACAGCTCGAAAAGGGCGACCTGCCGCTCGAAGACTCGCTCAAAATGTTTGAAGAAGGCGTGGGACTCTCCGCTGCCTGCAAGCAGGAACTCGATGCCGCCGAAGGCAAGGTCCAGTTGCTCGTCAAACAGCGCGATGGATCGCTCAGGACGGAGTCGTTTCCCACCGGGGGTTAGCGCCCAGAACTTCGTGGCCGTGCCCCGTTCATCGCGGCTCTATCGCGATGAGCGGGTGATCCGTCGAGCTGGGGTACCCCTGGTCCCTCGTCCGCTGCGCCGGAGGGACCTGGGATCGTACAAAGTTGGGCATCCCTACGCTGAAACCGCTCGATTGATCCGGCAAGTAAATAGTGTTGTGGTCTCCCACCCATCGCGCAAACTACGCGCGATGGATGGGGCACCCAAGGCCCAGTACTTAGTCGATCCTGAATTTCGCAATATCATGTTTGTTTTCAATAGGATGTTATGCTATTTCGTGGTATAATATTTCCAGCAATTGAGTTAAATCTCTGCATAAGCTGGGGAAAAATCATGCGTCCCAAGAGTGCGCCGAAGC
>DASQSP010000048.1:0-12287 GCA_035642355.1 Occallatibacter sp. | reverse complement strand
CTGGTGGCCAATCCAGATCTGCCGCAGGCCGGTCTCATCCCCGATCTCGGCAACCAGTGGGGACCGCGTGTGGGCCTGGCGTGGGGCAGCGGGCGCAACCGCCTGCCGGTGCTGCGCCTCGGCTACGGACTCTACTTCACGCGCACGCCCAACGCCGCGCTTGAAACCGCGCTCACCCGCACCGGCTCGCCTAAAAGCGACCTCAGCTTCTTCATCCGGCCCACGGACAATCTCAACCTCGGCGGCGCACCGCCATTCCCTTACGTGCTGCAGGGCGAGCCGCTCACCCTCATCAAACCCAACGCCGCGGAGTTCGCGCCCACCTTCCGCAACGGCGAAGTGCATCAGGCCGTCGCTTCCATTGAAGAGGCCCTGCCCGGCGGCGTGCATGTCACCGTGAGCGCCGCCGCCAGCCTGGCCCGCCGTCTACCGCTCACCCTCGACGCCAACATCGACCCCGCGGTCAACCCCGGCGCCATCACCTATGGCATCGTCGACGGCAACGGCAGCGGGCCCATCAAGACGCCGCAGATCACCATGCCCTTCTACGCCACCTGGCCCGGCGCGGCCCACGGCGGCCGCCTCAATCCCAACTACCAGCAGATCGACGAAACCCTCAGCGGCGCCAACTCAAGATACGAGGCCGCCTCGCTGCGCCTCACCCGCACCGGCCGCGGCGGCCTCACCCTGCACGCGCGCTACACCTACGCTCACGCGCTTGACGAGAATCCCGACAGCGGCTGCATCGCCATCCAGCCCAGCGTCTTCGATCCCGGCAATCTCCGCGACGAATACGGCGCCAGCGACCTCGACATTCGCCACTCCGCAACCCTGGCGCTGGTGTGGGCGCCGCGCTGGAAGCTGCCGGCCCGCGAGGGCCTCTTCGCCAACGGATGGGCGCTGTCGAGCGTCGGCTCCTATCGCGGCGGCCTGCCCTTCACACTGCGCACCGCAGGCTCGCTGGCCGAAGAGTTCACAGCACCCGCACAGGAGACCGACTCCACCAGTGAGGCCATCGTCGGACTCTCCACCGGCATCAACGGCTACGGCGGCGACAACCGCGTCCCCGGCGTGGGCCGCAACACCTTCCGCTATCCCGCCACCTGGAAGGCCGACCTGCGCCTCGCCAAGCGCTTCAACCTGGGCGAAATGCGCCAGATCGAGCTGCTCGCCGAGAGCTTCAATCTCTTCAACCACCAGAACGTTACTGAGCTTGAAACCGTGGGCTACTCGCTCCAGCCCGGCGACCCCAGCGGCCGCCTGCCCACGCTCAACTTCCTCACCGGCCTTAAAACCGGGCAGACCGAATTCGGCCAGCCGCTCAACGTCAACGGCACCGATTTCTATCGCCCCCGCCAGTTCCAGTTCGGCGTCCGCATGCGCTTCTAGGGCCTCAGCCCGCAGAGCGGCTCGGCCGTCACGCTCTTGCCGTCCAGCGTGAAGCAACTGGCTCCATCAATATCGGTGCTCAGGGTGCGCACCTTCGCGTCCTCCAGCCTCTCCAGCACCTCCGCGCGCGGGTGCCCGTAGCGGTTGCGCAACCCGCAGGAGATGACCGCCCACTGCGGCGAAACGCGCGCCAGAAACTCCGGCCGCGTGGACGTGTTGCTGCCATGATGGCCGACTTTCAGCAGCGTGCTGGCCAGTTCCGGCTCCGCCAGCATCGCCTGCTCCACTGGCGCTTCGGCGTCGCCCTCCAGCATCGCCGACGTGCCTCCATAGGCCACGCGCATCACCAGCGAGTCGTCGTTGCTGGGCTCCGCGCCGGGCTTGTAGTCCGCAAACGGAGCCAGTACCCGCACCGCGGCATTACCCAGCGGCAGCGCCTCGCCGGCATGCAGCGCGCGCACCTGCACGTTCAGCCCGCGCGCCTCGTCTAGCAACGCAACGTATGCGGCAACCGGCGGATTGTTGCCCACCCACAATTCCTTCGGGTGAAAGTTGCGCAGCACCGCCGGCAGCCCGCCCATGTGGTCGGAGTGCGCGTGGGTCAGCGCCATCACATCCAGCCTGCGAATGCCGCGCGACCACAGTGCCGGCGACACAATCTCCTCGCCAATGTCAAAGTCCTGCGCCGCCTGCCGCGGCCCGCCGCCAAAGCCGCCGCCGTCGACCAGCATCGTGGTACCATCCGGCGCAATCACCAGCAGCGAGTCGCCCTGCCCCACGTCAAGCGCTTCCACCAGCAGCGCGCCGCGCGGCCGGTCAATCGGTCGCGGCACCACAACTGTGCATCCCGCCAGAATCAGTGCTGCCCATGCCGCGCGTCGGTGCCAGCGCCCGCCCCGCGCCAGCATCATGGCCGCCGCCAGCAACACGCAAAACGCCAGCGACTGCGCCAGCAGCGGCGCGGGCACGCGCAGATCTCCGAGAGCCAAGGACCCGAACCCGTGCACCAGCGCAACCCCGAGATGCAGAACAGCCGCCGTGCACGCGCCTGGCACCACCGCCGCGGCGGGCCACACCGCCAGCGTCAGCAGCGTCAACAGCGCCGCGGGCAGCAACAGCGCCACCAGCGGCACGGTCAGCAGATTCACCGGCAGCGCGAACAGCGTGATGCGATGGAAGTAGAGCCCCATCGGCAGCGTCATCGCCAGCTCCACCACGCACGACACAACCAGCAGCTCGACACAGCGCAGCGCACAGCCCACACTCCACGGCAACACGCGCCAGCCGCAGCCGCGAAACGCCGCGCGCTCCAGCCGCGCCGCCAGCATGCGCAGAATCACGCGAAACTGCGCGTACTTCGGCGCCAGCTTCACGTCAATGGCAACAGTGCGCAGGTCGCGCGTCGCGGTGAGATAGGGATGCACGGTGCTCTCCAGCAGCGGCGCGGCAACCCCGGCAATGGAGATCACCGCGAGCAGCGTCATCTGCAATCCGGCGTCCAGCAGGCTGCGCGGGCTCACCACCAGCAGGCACAGCGCGGCAAAGCCGATGGTGTTCAGCGCGCTGCGCTCGCGATAGACCAGCCGCCCCAGCAGGTAGAGCGTCACCATCCACAGCGACCGCTGCACCGGTGTAGCGAAGCCCGTGAACAGCGCGTAGGCAAACGACGCGGCGATGGTGACCAGCGTCGCCGGCACGCGCGGCAGCCGCAGCCGCCGCGCAATCCAGAAAAAACATCCCGCCATAATCGCCAGATGCAGCCCGGAGACCACCAGCATATGAAACGATCCGGTGCGCTCAAAGCCCACGCGCAGCGCGTGCGTCAGATAGGTGCGATCACCGGTGGTCATCGCCGCCAGCATCACGGCGTCATCCGAGCTCAGGCGCAGAGCGGGCGGCAACGTACGCATCGCCGCGGGCAACGCCAGCAGCCGCTGGCTTGCTGCATGTTGGAGCGTTGCAATGCGGCAGGCAAGTCTGCCGCCGGAGCCATCGCCTGGCCGCGCGATACTCACGGCACTTACAGAGGCTGTCGATGTAATACCCTGATCCAGCAGGTAATCCGCGCGGCTCCACGCGCCCGGATCGCGATACACCTCCGCGGGCAGCAGCCGCACCGTGGCCCGAATGCGTTCCCCGCAACGCAGTGCATCGGCCTTCGCATTGCGCGGCCAATGCACCGTGAGCCGCACCGCGCCGCCCGCGGGTCTCTGCGCGTCGGTGCTGTCATCCACAAATTCGAGATCGGCAACGCGCACATCCACCCGCTGCGAGAGCGTGGCCTCGGCGGGCTCGTCGATGTTGGCCTCGGTCTCCGCGCGCAACGGTCCCGCATCCATCACCGTGCCGTCGAGCGTGCGCGCCAGCCCGTCAGAGAGCGCGGCCAGTTGCGGCGCGGGTCCCGGATGCGGCTCCATCTCCGCGCACCACGCGCCCAGCAGGCACCACAGCGCCGCCAGCGGCAACCACAGCAGGCGCTGCGCGCGCCATGCGGCCACGCAACACAGAGCTGCAATGGGCGCAAGCGCGAGTAGCATCAACGCCGGCCGCAGCCAGGCAAACTGCGCAATCGCAATGCCCACCGCGAAAAGCCACGCCGCATGGAACAGCGGAATCGCGCTGGTGGGCGCGTGCGCTGCGGTGGGCCCGGCAGTCGGCGGCGGCGGCATGCAGTGTTGTGGCTTCTCTGGTCGTCCAGCCTATCAGGCGCGCCGCAACTCCACCACTGTTTCCAGGTGAAAGGTGCGCGGAAAAAGATCGACCAGCGTGACGGAATCGATAGCGTAGCCGCCCTCGCCAAGCGCGCGCAGATCGCGCGCCAGCGTCGCGGGGTCGCATGAGACATAGACCATCGAGGGCGCGGCGATAGAAACCAGCGCCGCCGTCACCGCCGCGCCCAGCCCCGCGCGCGGCGGGTCAACGACGATGAAATCGGGCCGCGCGCCCGCGTGTTCGCGCCGGAGAAAATCGAGTGTCGTCGCACGCACCGGCGCGCCGCGCGTGTGTTTGAGGTTCGCCGCCAGCGCCTGCGTGGATGCCGGCGCAGACTCGACCGCAACCACCCGCGAGAAGCTCGCCGTCAGCCGCCGCGCAAACAGTCCCACGCCGGCAAACAGGTCCCACGCCAGCGCTCCGCTCCGCCCCGCCGTCACGCGCTCCGCCAACGCATCAATTAGCCAGCGATTCACCTGGAAGAACGCGCCCTGATCCACGCGATAGTCGAACTCCGCTGCCCGATACACAATGGACGGCACGCCCCATCGGCTCGCCACGCGCGCCTGTAGGCCGCTGCGTCCTTCGAGCAGCCACTCAATGCCGCACAACTCAGGAACGTGCGCGCGCCAATCCTCGCTCCAGGCATCGAAGCGCGATTTCCGCTGCGCCGCCGCCGTCACGCTCGCGAGCAATGCCGTCTCTTCCGCGTTGCAAAACAGCGCAATCTCCGCGGGGCGCAATACCGGCGCATTCTCGCGCGCAACCTCCGCGAAGGCCAACGCGGCCCGCACCAGCAGCGGCGCGGCGATCGGACATTCTTCAATAGGAACGACCGCATGCGAGCGCCGCCCGCGATAGCCGAGCCTGCCTGTAGCGTCGAAGGCCAGCCGCACGCGATTGCGATAGCCCCACGGCTCGCCCGCCAGCGTGCCCATCTCCTCCGGCGCACGCACACCGCCGCGCTCCAGCGTCTCGCGCAGAATCGTCGCCTTCAAGCGCAGCTCGGTTGAGTAGTCCGCGTGCTGATAGGCGCAGCCGCCGCACGCGCCAAAGTGGCGGCACTGCGGCGCAATGCGTTCCGCGGAGGCGACAACGATCTCCTCAATCTCCGCCGCCGCATAGCCGCGCTTTGCTTCTGTCACGCGCACGCGGGCCTGCTCGCCGGGCAGCGCCAGCGGCACAAAAACGGCCTTGCCCGCGGCATGCGCAAGAAATGCGCCGCCGTAAAGAGGCTTCTCGATCTGCACAAGTTCGGCAGCGTGCTCGCTCATTGCTGGCTCATGTAAAAAAGGCTCAAGCGCGGCAGCCCGTAGTGAACCAGCAGTTGCTTGGTTACAAACTGGTGCTCCACCTGCCGCAGTTGCACCGCGCCCATGCGGCTGCGATACGGCGCCAGCTCGCGCGCCGCGTGCTCCTTCAGGCCCACCAGCAGTTCCTCCGGCGCTGCCGCGGTGAGCGCGGCAAACAGCTTTTCCTCGAGCACCGTCAGCGTGCGCTCCAGCGCCTCCAGATTGTCGGCTTTGTCCCCCATCCGCACCTCGGCGGCCAGCTCGCGCACCCGCGCCGATGTTGCCGCGCAAGCCTGCGGAGCAATGGCCGAGGCCAGCAGCGCCTCGGCCGCAGCCTCAAGATGCTCCGCCACGCGCTCGTGTTCAAAGCCGGAGTCGCGCGGCTCGCTGGCCGCGGGAGAGGCGCCAGCTGCGGCCTCGCGCAGCTCTTCGGCGGCCTGCATCACCGCCTGCGCGCACCACGCCAGCCCATTCACGCGCCGCATGCGCCCGCGCTTCTGCCGCGCCTCATACTTATCAAAGGCCTCGTCGATGCCGCGCAGCACGGCCTCCAGCGGAATGCCCGCGTCACGCCACGTCTCAATCAGCGCCCAATCCAGCGTGGAGAGCAGCAGCAGCGCGCCGCGCCTCTGCTGAAAGCGCTCTTCGATCTCCGTAAAATAATTGAAGTAGTTGAACTGTTGCTGCACGGCGACGCCTCAGTGCGCGTGTCCGCGGGACCGTGCGGAGCGGTTGCGCTCAAACAGAATACGCAGCCCATCGAGCGTGAGCATGTCGTCGATCTCGCCGATGTAGCGCGAGTCCGCCGCCACCATGCGCGCCAGGCCGCCGGTCGCAATCACGCGCGGCTTTTGCCCCAGCTCCTCGAAGATACGCTCGAGAATGCCGTCAACTAGCCCGATGTAGCCGTAGTAAATGCCGCTCTGCAGATGCCCCACAGTGTTGGTGCCGATCACCTTCGCGGGCCGCTTGATGTCCACGCGGCTGAGCCGCGCCGCGCGCGAGAACAGCGCCTCCGCGCTCAGGCCCAGGCCGGGCGAGATGGCGCCGCCCAGGTATTCGCCGCGCTCGGAGATCACTTCGAATTTCGTCGCTGTGCCAAAATCCACCACGATGCATGGGCCGCCGTAGCGCTCATACGCCGCGATGCAATCGGCCAGCCGGTCCGCGCCCAGCTCCGAGGGATTATCGATCAGCAAGGGCATGCCGGTCTTGATGCCCGGCTCCACAAACAGCGGCTCCACATGAAAATATCTCTCGCACATCTGCCGCAGCGTCGAGTCCACCGGCGGCACCACGGACGAAATCATGATGTGCTTCACCTGGCTCGGCGACATGCCGTGCATCTCGAAGAGATTGACGAACAGAACGCCGAACTCGTCCACGGTTTGCGCGCGATGCGTGGAGACGCGCCAGTGCGCGGCGAGCTTCGCCGGCTCCGCGCCTGCAACGGCGTCATCATTTACCGCACCGGTCTCCAACGGATAGAGACCAAGCACCGTGTTCGTGTTGCCGACATCGAGAGCCAACAGCATCGTTTTCAACCCGCCTTCGCCGCGCGTATCCCGCCCGTCCGCACCGTTACGATTTCGCTCGCCGTCTCCACGCGCAAAAATCCATCTGCGTCCAGCCCCGCCGTCACGCCCACGCAGGCCTGCGGCCCATGCACTTCCACACGGCGTCCACGCACCCACGTTGATGCGGCCTCAACACGCACCGGAATCGCGGCCGCCGCGCGTTCATCCAGCAGCGCGCGCGTCTCGCGCTCCAGCGATTTTAGCAGGCAAACCAATAATTCCTGACGGTCAACCGCGCGGCCCGCGGCCAGATCGAGCGACGTGGCCGCCGTGGCCAACTCCGGGTCAAAGCTCTGCTGATGCACGTTGATGCCGATGCCGGCCACCGCATAGGCCAGCGCATTGCCCTCAAGTTTCGACTCCACCAGAATGCCGCCGGCCTTGCGCGCGCCCAGCAGCAGGTCGTTGGGCCAACGCAAATCCGCGCGCACCTCGCTCGCGGCGTGAATTGCCTCGATGGCCGCGAGTCCCGCCGCCAGCGGCAGCAGATGCACGCGCTCCGCCGCCAGCGGCAGCCGCAGCACCACGCTCACATACAGCCCCTGGCCCGCATGCGACTCCCATTTGTGATCGCCGCGTCCGCGGCCTGCGCTCTGCTCGTCGGCAAAATAGACCGAGCCATGCGGCGCGCCGACTCGCGCCGCCTCCAGCGCATCTGTATTCGTCGAGCGCGTTACTGAAGAGAAATGCAGCTTGCCCGCGAACGCTGTGCCTGCCAACGCGGCTTCGAGCGCCGCAAAGTCATACATGCTCAGCTCGGCTCCGCCACAATGCTCATCGAAATGTCCGCGGCCTTGGCCGAGTGCGTCAGCGCGCCCACACTGATAAAGTCCACACCGGTCTCCGCATACGCGCGCATGTTCTCAAGCACAATGCCGCCCGAGGCCTCAATCGGAATCCAACGCTTCTCCTGGCGGATGCGGTCCACGGCATTCTTCACTTTCGCCGGCGTCATGTTGTCCAGCAGAATCGCCTCCGCGCCAACCTCCAGCGCTTCATCCAGCTCGCTCGCGGTGCGCACTTCAATCTGCACCCGCTGCCCGGCGTGGCGCCGCTCCAGCGCATGCGTCAGCGCCGCGCGCAGGCCGCCGCCCAGCGCAATGTGATTGTTCTTGATCAATATGCCCGAGGCCAGATCTAGCCGGTGATTGGTGCCGCCGCCGCACAGCACCGCATATTTTTCGAGCGCGCGCATGCCCGGCACCGTCTTGCGCGTGTCCAGCACTCGGGCCTTGGTGCCCTGGATGGCGTCGGCATAGGTGCGCGTCAACGTGGCAATGCCGCTGAGGTGCTGCATCAGGTTCAGGATCACGCGCTCGCAGCTCAGCAGCACGCGCGCGTTGTGGCGAATCACCGCCAGCACCTGGCCCGCGCGCACCCGCACGCCGTCAAAAATTTCTGGATGGCTCACCACTTCAAAACGGTGGTGCGCCTCGGGGTGCTTGTCGAGGCGCGCGTAGATCTCAAGCAGCCGCGGCACCGCGCCCAGCCCCGCCACCACCAGCTCCTGCCGCGCCACAATCGACGCCGCGGCGCGCAGGCCGGGATCAATCGTCAGCGTAGTCGTGGCGTCGCTGGCGGCCTTGTCTTCCACCAGCGCCTGTTCCAGCAATGCGTCAATGCGGCTGCTCTTCCAGTCCATAACTCTCTTTCACGCGGCTCCGTACTGCTGTTTGCGTTCCTCAATAAATCGCTGCACCAGCGCCTTCACGCCATCCTCCACCGGATTCTCCAGCGTGCAGAACAGCTCGCCGTTGCGCCGCCAAATCTCCAGTGCCAGCGCCGGTCCGGCGTCGTGCAGCTTCCACATCATCTTGCGCAAAAAGCCCGTCTTCGGGTCGGTGCGCTGGTCCACCATGCACAGCTTGCCCACGTCAGCGTACGAGAGCAGGGACACGATGCGCAATGCGTCGCGCTGCAGCAGCCCATGCGTGGCCAGTACCAGAAATTGCGACAGCGCACTCCCAGCGCCGCCTTCAAGATCGATCACCGCCAGCGGCGAATCCTGTGAGCCGATGCTGCGGTGAATCAGGTCCGATGCATGCTGCGGAATCCGCGCCCCGGTATAGCAGCCGCGCGCGCCGCCAAACGTGAGTGAAGCGCCCGGCGGCACGGGCTGCGCCGGAGCCGGCACAGGCTCCACCTGGTCGGCCACTTGGTCGGCCTCTTCCACCGCGACCGTCCAGCCCTCGGGATTGTGCTCCGTCAACTCGCGAAATGCAATCTGGATCAGCTTGAAGCGCTCCTCGGCCTCGGCGCGCTGGCGCGCATCGTGCGCAAAGCGGTCGGGGTGCGAGTCCTTCGCCGCCTGGCGATAGGCCTTGTGCATCTCCGCGCGCGTGGCCTCGCCGCGCTCAATGCCGAGCACGGCCGCATGATGCACGCACCTCTCGCACAGGCAGGCCATAGGGATCTATTCCGGCGGCAGCGCGGCCAGCGCGGCGCGCGCCTTTTCGAGCAGTAACTGCGTCTCTGCAGCCTGCTTCTTCAATCCTTCCACAATGTGCGCTGGAGCTTTCGCGACGAATCCCTCGTTGCCCAGCTGCCGCTCCGCCGCCGCCATGCCTTTTTCGTACTTGGCAATGTCCTTGGTCAGGCGCTCGCGCTCAGAATGTACATCTGGAGTGCGCTCGTAGACTACGGCAACATCGAAATTGGGCGTGTGGCGGACTTGGGGCCCATGTAGTGGCGCACTCTTAAAGTTCACGTCTGATATCCGTACGTAGCGCCGCAATAGGTCGGTATTATTCCTAAATGCCTCTTCAATATTCGTACTCTCAGGGGAGGTAATCACATGAATCTCAACCGGAGTCGTCTCATTATCGCCGATAAGAAGGCTCTTTCTGAGCTCTCGAATCGAGGTAACGAGATCCTGAATTTCCGAGAATGTGGTTTCTGCCCTTATGTTAACGAGTTGAGAAGAGAATTCTGGAAACCTGGCAAGTCCAATCGATTTCAATGGAGGGTTGTCCTCGTGGAGAGCCCACCAGAGCTCTTCCGTGAGGAAAGGCATGAAGGGAGAAAGTAGGCGCAATGACCCCTCGAAAACAGCAAGGAGCATGTGAATTGAGACATTCGCATCGACGCTGACGTCCGCATCGAATGTCAGTCGGAGCTTGATTCCTTCTAGGTACCAATCGCAGAAATTGTGCCAAACGAACTTATAGATATAGCTCGCGGCTTCATCGAACCGGTAATCCTCAAGAGCTGCATTGACTAAAGCGATAGTCAAATTGAACTGATGTACGATCCACTGCGATTCCAAGGGAGAAGATAGGTCTTGGGTGATCCCCTTGGAAATGTTCTTGGAATCGATTCTGAAACCGGCTTCTCGGGCCCTCGTTACATTCATGAACAGAAACCGCGCCGCGTTCCAAATCTTGTTGGCGAACGCGCGATAGCCCTCGGTGCGGTCCACGTTGAAGGCGATGTCCGTGCCCGGCGAGGCCATCGCGGCCAGCGTGAAGCGCACTGCGTCGGTCCCATATTGTTTAACGATCTCAATCGGGTCGATGACGTTGCCCTTGGTCTTCGACATCTTCTCGCGATTCGCATCGCGCACCAGCGCGTGAATATAAACCTCGCGGAAGGGAACCGAGTCCTTCAAATCCCGCGCAGACCCATCGGACATGGGTACGTCGCCCGCAAACCAGCAGCCCAGCATGATCATGCGCGCCACCCAGAAGAAGAGGATGTCGAAGCCGGTGACGAGCAAGCTGGTCGGATAAAACGTGTCAAAGTCAGATATGTTTTCCGAAGTCAGATTCGGCCAGCCGAACACCGACACCGGCAGCAGCCCCGACGAGAACCACGTGTCCAGCACGTCGGTCTCCTGCGTCAGCATCGCCGCGCCGCAGTGCGCGCAGGCGCTCGGGTCCACGCGCGCCACCGTGACTTTGTGGCACGTCGAACAGTGCCACGCCGGAATGCGATGGCCCCACCACAGTTGCCGCGAGATGCACCAGTCGTGGATGTTCTCCATCCAGTTCAGGTAGGTCTTCTCGTACATCTCCGGCGTGAACTTGATGTGGCCGTCTTTCACCGCGGCAATCGCGCGATCCGCCAGCGGCTGAATCTTCACGAACCACTGCAGCGAGAGCCGCGGCTCCACCACCGTTTTGCAGCGGTCGCAGTGGCCCACGTTGTGCGTGTGGTCCTTCACAGCGACGAGCAGCCCCAGCGCTTCAAGGTCCTCCACAATGCGCCGCCGCGCCGCAAATCGATCCAGCCCCGCGTACTTGCCGCCCTCGGCGTTGATGTGCGCCGCGTCATCCATCACGTTGATGGACGGTAGATGATGCCGCTGCCCCAGCGCAAAGTCGTTGGGGTCGTGCGCCGGCGTCACCTTCACCGCGCCAGTGCCAAAGTCGCGGCTCACCCAGTCGTCGAGAATGATGGGAATCTCACGGGCTTTATCGCCTTCGAGCAGCGGCAGCTTGAGCTTCTTGCCGTGCAGATGCAGATAACGCTCGTCCTCGGGATGAATCGCAACCGCCACATCGCCCAGCATGGTCTCCGGCCGCGTTGTCGCAATCGTCAAAAACTCGCCAGTCTCCTGGCCATCGTTGCCGAGCACGGGATACTTGATCTCCCACAAGTGGCCCTTGTGCTCGTCGTAGACAACTTCAAGATCGCTGATCGCCGTCTGGCAGCGCGGGCACCAGTTCACGATGTACGCGCCGCGATAAATCATGTCTTGTTCATACAGGCGAACGAAGGCCTCGCGCACCGCCACCGAGAGCCGCTCGTCCAGGGTGAAGTACTCGCGCTGCCAGTCGACCGACGCGCCCAGCCGCTTCATCTGGTCGAGAATCGCGCCGCCGTAGTGGCGCTTCCACTCCCACACGCGGTCGATGAAGGCCTCGCGGCCCATCTCCTGGCGGTTCTTGCCTTCGCTCGCCAGCTGCCGCTCCACCATCATCTGCGTGGCAATGCCGGCGTGGTCGGTGCCGGGCAGCCACAGCGCGCGGCGGCCGCTCATTCGCTGCCAGCGGGTCAGGATGTCCATCTCCGTCTGGTTGAGCATGTGGCCCATGTGCAGCCGCCCGGTCACATTCGGCGGCGGCAGCAGAATCGTAAAAGGCTCGCCACTCGCATCGCCCGCGGTGGGTGTAGGCTGCGCAAACAGGTTCTCGCGGACCCAGTATGCGGCCCAGTGATCTTCAATCGCGGTGGGGTCGTAGGCTTTAGGCAGTTCGTGGGGCATGGGGGTCGCTGGCGTGCCCCCGGGGTCTGCGCAGAAGCCTCATAAAGACTCGACTTCGCGCGAGGGGACCACGCTTAACTTTAGCAGATGATGCAAACGCGCAAAGGCCGC
>DASQSP010000047.1:0-12677 GCA_035642355.1 Occallatibacter sp. | reverse complement strand
TCGAGCTCGCCGCGCAGACAGCGAAACAGGGGATCCTCGTCCGGACGGCCCGGCACATAGGCCAGCTCTTCCTCGCCTGAGTCCTCGTTGCGCTCCATATGCAAGGTGCCGATTTCCAGTCCCTTCAGGTCTCCCAGCAGTTGCTGGTACTCCTCGAGCGAGACGCTCATCTCGGCCGCAATCTCGGTATCGGCCGGTGGCCGGCCAAACCGCGAGGTCAGAACCCGAATCGCCTCTTCGACCGCCCGGCCCTTGCGCCGCAGCTCCCGGGGGCTCCAGTCCAAGGTGCGCAGGCTATCCAGAATTGCGCCCCGGATGCGGAACTGCGCGTAGCTGCGGAACTGGACTTTCTTGGTGGGATCGAACTTGGCGAAGGCGTCCATCAACCCGACCACGCCGGCCGAAACCATATCTTCGATCTCCACATGCTGCGGCAGCCGCTCATGAATGCGCCGGGCCAGAAAGCGCACGATGGGAAGATGCTCCAGCAGCACCTTTTCCTGCTCCCCGGTCAAACTCCCGGGGCCCGAGGCCGTGGGGGGATAATCTTCTTCCGCCGCCCGCCTGCGCAGCGCCTGCGTTGCTGCCGCACTCATTTCGCTCCCCATAGCTCCCCCGTCCCACCCCGAACCCGAACTTGCTCAAGCCGCCTGAAGCGGTTTCACCATTGCCATACCCGCCTCGGGTGCCCCCGGTCCCTCGCCTTTGGGGACCGGGGATAGGAGTCGGGTAAACCCACACTGAAACCGCACTAGCGCACCGTTCCCATCGGCCTGAGCCGCACCTCGGGGGGAATCTCGGCTGCCGCCACCACGGCCAGCCGCGGCACCACCGGCTCCAGCCAGCGCTTGACGTAGTAGCGCGCCGGACTGGGACAGAGAAGCACTGGAAGGGCCGCGGCGGTAGAGGCTCCGATAAGGCGCTTCAAAGAATCGGCCAGACGGCGCAGCACCGGCGCGGCCGCAACGCCGCCCGAGGCCAGCAGCCTGTGACCAGCCTCGCTGCCCAGCGAGGCCAGAATCTCTTCCTCGAGCGCAGTATCCAGAAGCAGCACCGGCAGTTGCCCCTCGCCGTCGAGCAAGGGTTGAATCAGCCTTCGCCCCAGCGCCTGCCGCGCGGCTTCGACCAGCGCGACAACGCTCTTGTTAGCGGGCGCGGTCTCCAGAATGGCCTCGAGAATCTTGCCCAGGTCGCGGATCGAGACCCGCTCCCGCAGCAGTTGCTCGAACACCCGGCCCACCTCGCCCAGGGTCAGCAGCTTGGGCACCAGCTCTTCCATCAGCTTGGGATGGCTGTCGGTGAGCGAGTCCAGCAGCCGCTTGGTCTCGGCGCGGCCCAGCAGCTCGTAGCCGTGCCGCCGAATCAGCTCGCCCAGGTGGGTGGTGATCACGGTCACCGCGTCCACCACCGAGTAGCCGGCGGCGATGGCCTGCTCCTCGAGCTCCGGAGCGATCCAGACGGCAGGCACGCCGAAGGCCGGCTCGCGGGCCTCGCGTCCGGGCAGCGGCCTTCTCTGCGGGTCGCCGGAGACGGCCAGCAACTGCGTGCCCTCCGTCTGCCAGCGGCCGATCTCCATGCCGCGCAGGGAGAAGAGATACTCCCGCGGCCGCAGGCGCAGATTGTCCGAAATATGGACAGGAGGGATCAGAAAGCCCATCTCGCCGGAGAGATGCCGCCGCAGGGTCCGCACCCGGTTCAGCAGTTGGCCGCCCTGCTTTTCGTCGACCAGCGGAATCAGTTGGAAGCCGATCTCGAGGGTCAGGTCTTCGAGCCGCGTCAGACCCGCCAGCTCCGCCGCGGCCGGCCCCGCCTCGCCCTTTTTCTTCTTTTCGCCTGAGACAGAATCGGCAACCGGCGCGACTGCCGCAGCTCGCTCCACCCGTCTTCCCCCCCAGAACAGCCCGCCCGCGACCAGCAGAAACGGAATCTTCGGCAACCCCGGGATGAGGCACATCGCGCCCGAGACCAGGCTCGCCAGATAAAGCGTCGCCGGCCGCGCCAATAATTGTTGTCGTATCTCGCCGCCCAGCAATCCCGCGGAGTTGGCGCGGGTCAGCGTGATGCCGCCCGCCACCGAGACCAGCAGCGACGGAATCATCGTCACCAGTCCGTCGCCCACGGTGAGGATGGTGTAGGTGCGCACCGCCTCGCCGAGCGCGATGCCCTGCTGCAGCGTGCCGATCAGCAAGCCGGCAATAATGTTGATCGCGGTGATGAGAATCGTGGCCAGCGAGTCGCGCTGGTTGAAGCGCGCCGCGCCATCCATGGCGCCGTAGAACTCGGCCTCGCGGGCAATGGCCTGACGGCGCTTGCGGGACTCGGCCTCGTCGATCAGGCCGGCGTTCATGTCGGCATCGATGGCTAACTGTTTGCCCGGCAAGGCGTCCAGCGTGAAGCGCGCCGTGACCTCGGCGGTGCGGACCGCGCCGTGCGAGACCACTAAAAATTGAATGGCGATCAGCGCCAGGAAAAGCACGAAACCCACTACATAATTGCCGCCCACCACAAACTGCCCGAAGGCCTCGATCACCCTGCCCGCCGCGGCCGTGCCCTCCGAGCCGTGGAGAAGAATGCGGCGGCTGGAAGCAATATTCAGCGCCAGGCGGAACAGCGTGAGCAGCAGCAGCAGGGTGGGAAAGACGCTGAGCTCGACGGCGCGGCGAATCTGCATCGCGGAGAGAAAGACCACGATCGAGGCGGCCATCGAGACCGCCAGCAGCAGGTCGAGCCCCGCCGCGGGCAGCGGAACCAGCATGACAAAGATCACGCTGATAGCCGCCAGCGGCAACGCGTACTCGCGCAGGCGGCTCAGGATCGAGCGCTTGGCAAGCGCTGGCGCGGTCAGGGTCGCGGTGCTCATCGCGCGCCTCCGTTAAAGGGAGGAATGACCGGGATCGGCTCCGGCGGGCGTCGCGGCGGACGGGGTCGGGCCACGGCCTCCCGCGCCCGGCGCGCGCGCATCTCCTGCTCCACGCGCTGACGGTAGAGATAGGCCAGAATCGCGGCCACCGCCGCGTAGAGATCGGCGGGAATCGCCTGCCCTACCTCGACCGAGCGGTAGAGCGACCGGGACAGCGGCGGATTTTCGATGATCGGCACGCCGGCCCAGCGGGCCTCGGCCTTGATCTCCTCGGCCAGCAGGTTGCGGCCCTTGGCCAGCACCTTGGGCGCTTCCATGGTCGAGAAGTCGAAGCCCAGGGCCACCGCATAATGGGTGGGATTGGTCAGCACCACCGCCGCCCGCGCCACGTCGGCCTTCACCTTGCGGCGGCGCATCTGGCGCTGCAGTCCGCGAATGCGGTTGCGGATCTGAGGGCTGCCCTCGCTCTGCTTGTACTCCTCGCGCTGATCCTCGCGGCTCATCTTCAGCCGCTCCTCGCGGCTGCGCCACTCGACCAGATAATCGACCCCCGCCCAGGCAAACAACAGCCAAGACGCCGCAAGCAACAATCCATTGACATCCCCGCCCAGCATCTCCAAACGCGCGTTCGAGAAAGGCGGCAGCATGATCGAGCGGGCGATGCGCTGCACCGCGAAGATGCCCAGCACCGCGGCCGGAATCAGCGACTTGCCCAGCCGGGACGCGGAGCGCAACGAGAACAGGTTCTTGAGATTGCTCAGCGGATTGATGCGGTCGATGCGGAACCTGAGCGCGCTGCCGGAGAGGGTCACGCCGCCGGTCTGCGCAATGCCCGTCACCAACGAGGTCACCGCCACGGCGGCCATCACCATCCCCACCGGCGCGAGAACCGCCATCGACAGGCCGCGAATCGCCATCAGCGTGGGCCCCACCTCGGAAGGCTCCCAGTGTTGCCGCGCGCCGAGAGCCAGAAAGCCGCTCAGACCGGTACGCCATGCCTCCATCGCCCGCCCCGCGGCCGTGCCCAGCATCAGCACCCCGGCCAGCGTGCCGGCCGCGGCGGTCAGTTCGCGGCTGTGCAGCACGTCGCCTTCCTGGCGCGCCTTTTGCCGCCGCTGCTGCGAGGCCTGTTCCGTGCGTTCGCCGGGCATCGGTCAGCCTCCCGCCGCGTGTGCCGAGACAAACCGCTCGGCCATGTCCAGCAGCCCGTCAAAGCGGGCCTCGATAAATCGCGGCCACAGCGCCAGCGACGCCGCCATCAGTCCCAGGCCGGTCAGGGTCTTGAGCGGCACGGTCAGCGAGACGACCGGAAGCTGCGGACTCAGCTTGCCCATCAGCGATACCGCCACTTCGACCAGCAGGGTGGCCGCCAGCACCGGCGCGGCCAGATCGAGCCCGGCCAGAAAGATGCCGTCCGCGGCCCGCACCATGCCCAGAGCGGAGGTCTGCGCCAGCCCCGCCGTGCCCAGCGGCACGGCGCGAAAGCTGCGCACGACCGAAGTCAGCAGAATGCGGTCGAGGCCGGCGGTGATCACCACCAGCGTGCCCATCAGTTGCAGCAGCTCGCCCATCAGCGGGGTCTGAATCTCCGACGCCGGATCGAGCAGGTTCACCAGGGAAAAGCTGAACTGCAGCCCCACAATCTGCCCGGCGAAGAGCAGCATCTCGTTCATGAGCGCCAGGGTGAGCCCGTAGACCAGGCCTACGACCAGCTCGCCCAGCAACGCGCCGTAGCTCAACTCGACGCGCGCCTGGGGCAGCGCGGCCACCAGCGGGGCCAGCAGCCAGGCCACGGCCAGCACAAAGGCCGCCTTGGTGCGCGCCGGCAGCGCGGTCGAGGAAAAGAACGGCGTCAGCAGCACCATCCCGCTCAGCCGCACCACGGCCAGCGTCATCGCGCTCAGATAATGTCCCCAGTCCGGCATCGCGTTCTCTCCGTCTCCCCTCTTGCCTGTGTTTCCTTGCCTAGCCCAGATAGCGGCGCAGGTCGCTCAGCAGCGACACCGTGTAGATCGCCATGCGGCTCAGGAACCAGGGCATGCCCACCAGCATGATTGCCGTCACCGCCGCCAGCCGCGGCACCGTGGTCAGCGACTGCTCCTGCACGCTGGCCAGGGTCTGCACCAGGCTCAGCAGAAAGCTCAACACAGCCGCCGTCACCAGGATGGGCGCGGCCAGAATCATCGCCTCCCTCATCAACTGGCGCAGGATCTCGGCCACCATATCGGGCGTCATCGCAGGTCTCCCTTCATAGCCGCTCTCATAGCCGTCTTCGAGGCTATTTTCATGGCCTTCAAAAGCTCTTCAACAGCGACCCGGCCAGCAGGTTCCATCCGTCCACCATCACGAAAAGCAGGATCTTCAACGGGGTCGAAACCACCACCGGCGGCAGTTGGAACATGCCGATCGATGTCGTGATCGCGGCCGTCACCATGTCGATCAACAGGAACGGCAGAAACAGCACCGCGCCGATGGCGAAGCCCGCCTTGAGCTCGGAGAGAATGTAGGCCGGCACCACCACGCGCATGGGCAGATCGCTCGCCTGGTTGGGCCGCGGCACCTGCCCGGCGGCGGCAAATAGCGCGAGATCCTTCTCCCGCGCGTAGCGCAGCAGAAACACCTTCATCGGCTGCGTGCCCTTGTCGATAGCCTGCAAGCCGGTGATCTGCCCGGCGCGATAGGGCTCGACGGCCTGCCGATCCACCTGATTGAGCACCGGGGTCATCAGAAACCAGGTCATCATCAGCGCCAGTCCCATCAACGTGGGGTTGGAGGGCGCGGTCTGCGTGCCCAGCGCCTGGCGCAGAAAGTGAAACACCACCAGCAGCCGTACCAGCGGAGTCATCGACATCAGGATCGCCGGGACCACCGTGATCAATGTGAGAACAAAGACGATGGTCCAGGGGGTCGAGTCCGAGGGACGGAGACGCGCGTTCAGGTCGGGTAACAGAGGCATGCCGGCGGCGGTGGCGGATTGGGCCGCGGCCAGCAGAGCTACCACGAGACCCTCCGCGCCGAATCACGACCCGACGCACGCGACCGCATCGCGCGCGGACCGTCGATCATGTGCCCGGCCTCATCCAGTGCGTAGAAGACCGGCGCGCCATCGGGTGAGGTTGCGACCAGCAGCCGGCGGCCCTCGGCCTCGACCAGCGCCAGGGACTGGCGCGGCGCCAGCGAGATGCGCTCGAGCAATGTCAGCCGCGGCGGCTCAGCCGCGCGCCGGTGCAGCAAACGGTGCAGCAACCAGCCGGCCAGCCCGCCCACGGGAGGCCTCGGCGTCCGTGTATCCTGCGCCGTTCTTCTCTCGCCGGATCTCATCAAGAGACTTTCCCTCACACTCACCCCTCACACTCATCGCGCTCACTCTGGTTAGAGCGTTTTGGATTCAAGTATCAGCAAGACTCTGGGTGCCCCATCCTTTGTGCGTCTTTTGCACAAAGGGTGGGAGACCACAAATGCCTCCCTCGACCGTCAACACTTAAACAAGAAACGCTCCAGCACCCCTCATGCCAGCCGGGTCACGCGCACCGCGATGCATGTGTCCACGACTTCGAATTCGCTCCAGGCCAGTTGCACCTGGCCGGCGCTCAGCGGCATGTCCTCGCCGTGCCCCCACTGGGTGGCAATCACCTGCCCGGCATCCAGGTTGACCAGGTCGCGCACGCGAAACTCCCGCACCGGCACCGCCACATCGAGTTCCACCGGCAGCCGCGCCACGGCAGGGTTCAGCGTCATTCGCTCGCGGGCTAACAGCGGCCCGGCAGGAACCATCGCTCCTTCATCTGCGTACGCACCCGCGCCTGCGCTCTGCTGCTCTTCGGCGGGAAGCATCGGTACCTCAGCCTGCGGCGGTAACGGAATTGTGGAAGTCATGTTGTGAGGTTCCCTTGCAGAAGACTGACCAGAAGCAGGACGGTCGAATTAGAAAGGACTCATACTGGCGCAGGGCGGGCTTTGCGTCTCGCTGCCTTTGTGGCTGTGCAGCAACATCGCTGCTACACTGAGAGTGAGCTCACCCAGCGAATCGGCCTGCGCCAGGACGGCGCGGCGGGCTCAGGATCGAGGTTGAAGAAGATGTCCGAAACCAATGAAAGAAAGAGCCTTGGCGGCACCAGCCTGCGCCTGAAGGTGGGCCTTGCCGAGATGCTCAAGGGCGGCGTCATCATGGACGTGATGAATGTCGAGCAGGCTCGCATCGCCGAAGAGGCCGGCGCCACTTCGGTCATGGCTCTGGAGCGCGTGCCTGCCATGATCCGCGCCGAGGGCGGCGTGGCCCGCATGGCCAGACCGGCTCTCATCAAGGGCATCATTCAGGCGGTTTCGATTCCGGTGATGGCCAAGGCCCGCATCGGCCACTTCGCCGAGGCGCAGATCCTTCAGGAGCTCGGCGTCGACTTCATCGACGAGAGCGAAGTGCTCACCCCCGCCGACCAGGCCCACCACATCGACAAGCTCGCCTTCACCACGCCCTTCGTCTGCGGCGCGCGCAACCTGGGCGAGGCACTGCGCCGCATCGCCGAGGGCGCGGCCATGATCCGCACCAAAGGCGAGGCCGGCACCGGCGACGTGGTTCATGCCGTGCAGCACATGCGCCAGATCGTGAAAGAGATGAAGGCCCTCACCGTGCTCAGCGAACAGGAACTCTACGCCGCGGCCAAGGAGCATCAGGCTCCCTACGAACTCATCCGCATGGTCGCGCAGACCGGCAAGCTGCCGGTGCCCAACTTCTCCGCCGGCGGCATCGCCACGCCGGCCGACGCGGCCCTGATGATGCAGCTCGGCGCGGAAGCCATCTTCGTCGGTTCGGGCATCTTCATGAAGGAGCGCGCCACGCCCCTCGATGTCGAGAACGATCCCAAGGAGCGCGAAGAGGCCGTCTCGCGGGCCAAGGCCATCGTCGCCGCCACCACCCACTTCAACGACCCCAGGATTCTCGCCGAAGTCAGCGAACAGGTCACCGGCACCATGAAGGGCTTGGCCGCCGCGTCGCTCGAAGAGTCGCAGTTGCTCCAAACCCGCGGCTGGTAACCACCACCTGCGGTGGGGCTAACTGCGCCTTCGGCGCCATTCTTGCCACGTCGAGCCGCGTCGGATTAGCGAACCGGCTCGATATATCGGCAGTCCTCAAAGACGGCATCGTTCAAATGCCGCCTTTCACTTTTCCTGCAATACATTCGCCGATCTCGACATGGTCTTATGACTAGTGATATGACTATCTACGGGGTGAGCGATGGTCTGGCCTGTTTACGACGCAAAAGCACGCTTCAGCGAGCTGCTTGATGCGGCCCTGAAAGACGGTCCGCAGGTCGTCACGCGCCGCGGCGTGGAAACCGCCGTGCTCGTTCCCATCGACGAGTGGAAACAGCTCAATGCACAGGCCAAGCCTCTGCTGGCTGAGTCAAAATCCTTCCTCGACGATCCCTTGCTCGATCCCAATGGGCCGCACGATCTCTACATCCCCCCGCGCAGGAAGCTGCGGCTTCGCACGCGGGTCGAGTTCGAGTAAGACGGAATGTTCCTGCTCGACACCAACGTCATTTCAGAACTTCGCAAAACCAGGCCTCATGGCGGAGTTCTCGCCTGGAGAAACTCCCTCGGCCCGCGCGAGATCGCCATCCCCGCTGTGGTCCTGGCAGAACTTCAGGACGGAGTGGAAATAACCCGGCGTCAAGACCCCATCAAAGCCATCGAGATTGAACGGTGGATCGACCGCATCATGGCTGCTTATGCCATCATCCCCATCGATGGCCTCGTCTTCCGCGAGTGGGCCCACATGATGGCGGGCACATCAGACAACTTATCCATCGATGCGATGATCGCGGCCACTGCCCGCATTCATCGTCTCGTTGTCGCAACCAGGGATGTAAAGGATTTCAAGCGTCTGGGAGTACAGATCGTCAATCCCTTCACATACGGCGTTGAGGAATCGAAGTGACCCAAAGCCCGCGACCCCGCATCGGCGTCCTTGCCATCCAGGGCGACTACGCCTCCCACGCCGCAGCTCTCGCCGCATCCGGCGCAATTTCATCCCTGGTGAAAACTCCCGAAGAGCTCCGCCTGGACGGCCAGTCCCTCGACGGCCTCATCCTCCCCGGCGGCGAATCCTCCACCATGCTCAAATTTCTTGAGAAGAGCGATTTCTTTGACGCGCTCAAAAACTACTGCTCCGCGCATCCGGTCTTCGGCACCTGCGCCGGGGCGATTCTGCTGGCGCGCGAGGTCCTCAACCCGCCCCAGCGCTCGCTGGGCCTGCTCGATGCCGTGCTGGAACGCAACGCCTACGGCCGTCAGATCGACTCGTCCATCCTCACCGCCGAAACATCGCTCCCCGGCGGCCCGCTCGAGATGGTCTTCATCCGCGCACCCCGCATCGCCGAGACGGGGCCCGCAGTTGAAGTCCTCGCCCGCCGCGACGGCTTCCCTGCCCTCGTGCGCCAAGGACACATCATGGCCGCCACTTTTCATCCCGAACTCTCGGCCGATCGCCGCGTGCACCAGGCCTTCGTCGAGTCCGTGCTCGCCGCGTGCTCCCGATAAGCGCATTTCAGCTCCGGAAAAACAACGTTCGCGCAACCCCGGCAACTCTCCGATTCCCCGTGCGTCCAAACCAGAGTGAGTGTAATCTCTACCTCACAGAGGCTTCCTCATGCCCTCGACCTTCACGCACTCCCCAGCGGAAACGGAACGGAAAGAGCCCGGCTTCGGCGGCAAACCGCCCGTCGACCGCAGGCCCACGGGGGGCGGCGGAGGCGGAGGCGACGATGACTGGCGGCGGCCGCGCGGCCCACGCGAATTCCTGCACCGCGTCCGCTTCTTCGTCTTCTTCGCCCTGGCCGGCGACATGATGTTCTTCGCGGTGCTGGTGGTCCTGTTCTTCGCCGGCCACTTCGGCTCGCACCTCGACCCCCGCTCTCACGAAATCATCGGCGACTGGCGACCCATTCAGCTTCCGCCGGTGCTGTTTCTCAACACCGCCGTGCTCCTGCTCAGCAGCCTCACGGTCGAATTCGCGCGCCGCAATATCTTCCGCGAGATCGATGTGCTGGAGGAGTGGCTCGGCCTGGGCCGGCCCGCCTTGCGCCGCACCCTCCCCTGGCTGGGGGCCACGCTGGCCTTGGGCACGCTCTTCCTCTGCGGACAATGGACGGCATGGCGGCAGCTCACCGCGCAGGGCTTCGCCTTTAATCAGGCTTCCACGCCGGCCAGCTACTTCTTCTATGTCATCACGGGTCTGCATGCGGCCCACTTGTTGCTGGGCCTAGCCGCGCTGCTCTTCTCGCTCACCGCGCTCGGCGTCTTCAAGCGCATTGAGCTTCGCCAGGTGGTCGTCGATGCCACGGCCTGGTACTGGCACGCCATGGGACTCGCCTGGATGGCGCTCTTCGCTATGCTCCTGCTTGGCCAGTAGGCGACGATCGTTCCCGTCAGCGGTCCAGTTATAGACTCGGAAATTAGTGCGATTTCACCATTCCTATACCCACCCTGGGTGCTTGGGTACCCCCTGTCCATCGTCCGCCGCGGCGGATCGTGCCCTAATAAAGACAAGAATTACTATGCTGAAAAAATGACTTATCCAGAGAAGTTTCATCCATCGAGGTCCGAATCGCAGGTGGGGGACTGTTACAAGACCGGGTCGAAGGTGACGAATATGCAGCGCCCGAGCTAAGTCGATAATCATATAATCATCTAAAGCAAAAGCCGTCGTGATTGCTCACAGACGGCCTTTGGGCGTGCGGCGGAGCCGGCTGATGCGCAACGCGGCGCGCTGCGTGCTGGAAGTTGCCGCGCTGGTGGCGCTCAAGTGGACGTGGATTCCGCTGGCGGTGGTGGCGCTGCTGGAATTTTATTTTGCGTTTCAGCTCGACTGGCTGTTCTTGCACACGCTGAACGTGAAGACGCTGTTGGCGCGGGCGATGTATGCGCTGTGCGTGCCGTGGATTGTGACCGCGTGGTATCTGAAGGGCGCGCTGACCAAGGCCAACCCCACGACCAATGCGCAGAATGCTGTGGGGTGAAGCTGCGTGGTCTGAGGAAAACCGCAGCAGACGCGGGACGAGGCGCAGGCATATCTTTATGCTCCATTTAAGATGACGAGCGGTAAGATATTTCACGTCCCTTTTGCGAGAATCCTCTCGCAGGCTGATCGAACTTGATCTCCATACAATTTCTGACAGCGCGCGACCTCCCTGTCTTTGTTTGGAAGAAAATCAGGATGCCAATTCTCACGGAACTTACCGAGAGGAAGATGGTCGGTCTCGCTATCAATTCCGATCATCAAGTTGAGATCATCTTTAGAAGCAATCCCGGAATCAATATGCAGGAGAGGCAAGAGCGCTCGAACTCCTTCCAAGATTCCGATTTCGTTTCTGAGTACAGAACACGCAATCTGAAATGCTCGCTCATGCGTTGAGCCAATGCCACGCGCATTGTCCGTCGTTTGTCCGCCCATTTGCTAACCTCGATTAACTCTTAGCCTTTCTCGGCTTCGCGGAGCTTGGCGATCCTGGGTCGCGCCAATCACAGGCCCATTTCAAACCGTTCAAGCTGGGGCCGGACCCGCTTCGCGAGCTCTCTGAGCCGCGGATTTGTGTCGGAGTCAGCCTTGTCCAACGCCTCTTTCGCAGTTGCAATACCCGCATCTCCCACTGGACCATACAAGATACACTGAAGAACCATCAGTCCGTTCCAGCGAATAATTTCTTCGCCATCGTTCAGGAATTCACGAATCCACGGTAGAGCTTCGGTATCTGCAAACGACGCCAGCAAGAAGACCGCGCTATTCGCCTTCTCTCTGTCCTGTTCCGTCTTGAAGATTTTGTAACAGTACTCCATCGCTATCGTGGAACGAATGACTTTGAGCACCATCTCTGCCGTGAAATTGCCGGGGGATTGAGAAACGCAGCAATCGACGGCGCTTCGAAGATTCTCCTCTCCAAGCAGTATCTGCACTGCCTGGCGTCCACCGATTGTTCCAACGATTCGATCCTGGCCATCCGGGCCGATACCTCCGACTTGCCGCGCAATTGATTCCCAGTCGATGCTCATTTCGCTCCACGATCCTCTCTCGGTGTCGAGCTTAGCCTTCTTCGGCTTCACGGAGTTTGGCGATTACGGAGAAGTCTTCGAGGGTGGTAGTGTCGCCTTTGATTTCGCCGTGGGTGGCCAAGTCGCGCAGCAGGCGGCGCATGATTTTGCCGCTGCGAGTTTTGGGCAGGGTTTCGGTGAAGCGGATGTCGTCGGGGCGGGCCAGCGAGCCGATCTCTTTCGAGACCCATTTGCGCAGCTCGTCTTTCAACGCATCGCTGGGTTCGTTGCCGCTTTCGAGGGTGACGAAGGCGGCGATGGCCTGACCTTTGAGCGCGTCGGGGCGGCCGACGACCGCGGCTTCCGCGACTTTGGGATGCGCGACCAGGGCGGACTCGACTTCCATGGTGCCGAGGCGATGGCCGCTGACGTTGATGACATCGTCTACGCGGCCCATGAGCCAGATGTAGCCGTCGGCGTCCTGGCGCGCGCCGTCGCCGGTGAAGTAGCAGCCGGGGACGTCGGACCAGTAGGTCTTCTGGTAGCGCTCGGGGTCGCCGTAGATGGTGCGGGCCATGGAGGGCCAAGGCTTGCGGATGACGAGCAGGCCGCCGGAGCCGGCGGGGACGGCGTGGAAGTTGCCGTCGGCGTCGGGCTTGGTGACGACCTCCGGCTGAATGCCGAAGAAGGGGCGGGTGGCGGAGCCGGGCTTGGTGGCGACGGCGCCGGGGATGGGCGCGATCATGATGGCGCCGGTCTCGGTTTGCCACCAGGTATCGACGATAGGGCA